>JAAYRI010000103.1 GCA_012518875.1 Peptococcaceae bacterium | reverse complement strand
CCTCTTTCCTGAAGCAGGAGGAATTGCCAACATAGTGTCGAACGTTTAAATGTTTGAGGCTGTCCAACGCGTTAAAGGGATAGCAACAGGAAGGGCCGGCTATAGGACTGACACTTTTATTTCCGGCTTTTTTTGGATACAATGGAAGACAGGCGGCAGGTAGCCGCCAGAGACTGGGGGGCTATTTTTGAAAAAAGTGGTCAGCGTAAGCCTGGGTTCATCCGGGCGGGACCATAAGGTAAATATTGAACTACTGGGCCAGGAGATGGAGATTACCCGCACCGGCACCGACGGTGATTTTGAAAGGGCTCTGGGGTTATTGCAGGAACTAGACGGCCAGGTAGATGCTATCGGCCTGGGTGGCATTGATGTCTATCTTTTTGTCAAGGAAAAACGTTACGCTATTCAGGATGGTTTAAAACTAATGGAAGCGGTGAAAAATACGCCAGTAGTGGATGGTAGTGGCCTAAAAAACACCCTGGAACGGGAAGTGATCAAAATACTGGCCCGAGAGACGGACCTGCTTCAAAAAGGTGCCCGGGTGATGATGGTCAGTTCCGTAGACCGCTTCGGTATGGCTGAGGCCCTAGCGGAGGTAGGCTGCGACATGACCTTTGGCGACTTGGTATTTGCCGCCGGTATTCCTTATGCCATTAAGACGATGGCCGAGCTGGAGGAGATTGCCTACAAACTTCTGCCGGAAATCACAAAAATGCCTTTTCACCTGATCTACCCCACGGGCAAAAAACAGGAAAGCCAGGATGAAGCCAAAGTGAAAAAATTTGCCCACTATTATCATGACACGGACATTATTGCAGGGGATTTTCACCTAATCCGCCGCTTTATGCCGTCAGGTATGAATGGACAGGTAATGATTACCAACACCACCACCGGTGCCGATATCGAATTTCTCAGGGAAAAAGGCATCGGTACCCTTGTGACCACCACGCCGGAGTATGGGGGCAGATCCTTTGGTACCAACGTGATGGAGGCGGCCCTGGTGGCCATTCTCAATAAGGACCTGACCCAGATTACAGAGCATGATTACCTGGACCTGTTGCACAAGCTGGATTTTCGCCCCCGCATCTTGGAACTTGGCAGTTAGGTGGGGGAAGCCGGGGGTTGATGGCGGCATTCCTGAGACACCAGTGAAATATGATCAACCAGGCAAGGAGGTAGAAATAGAAATATGGCCACTCATGAGGAGATCAAAGAAGCCCTGGAGGATTTTACGGAAAACTTTAATAACAATGAGCGTTTACGGCTAATGAACAAGGATTGGAACCGGGTAGTGGTAATCAAGGCCACTGATGTTGATTCCACCCACAGCTGGGTTTTGCAGGACGGTCACCTCACATTGCAGGAGGGACTCCTTGATGACCCAGATCTAACCGTATCCGCAGACAGTGAAACCCTGGCAGATGTTTTTTATGGCGATGTAACGCCCATAGAACCTTATAACGATGGTACCCTGCGCATTATTGGAACAGAAGATGATATTACCAGGCTGGACTTTATTTGTCTGATGATCTGGGGTGAGTAACATTGCAGCTTAAAAGAGTTCTCACTCTGCGTACAGTAGTTGCCACTAGCGCTGGCCTGACATTGGCCAGCTCATCTTTTGTAGCGGCCACAATGGTGGCCAATTTTGTGTTGGGCGATGCCGCCTGGATAGCCATACTAATCGGCGGGGCCCTATGTTTTTTGGCTGCGGCCTGTTTTTCCGAGCTGAACGGTATGCTGCCCAGTGCCGCTGGTATTCGCCTCTATTTTAGCCGGGCCTTTAACGAGCAGGTGTCCCTGGTGGTCTCTCTGCTGTACATGCTTATTGTGGTAGTCGGGGTGGTGGGTGTGGAGAGTTTTATCATTTCCCAGGTGCTCCACGAAGCCATGCCCCTGGTGCCACCCTATGCCTGGATTGTGGCTATGCTGCTGCTGGTCACGGCCCTGAACCTAAGGGGAGTAAAAATGGCCGGTGTCTTTCAGGATCTGGTCACCTACACCCTGATTGCATTACTGGTGGCCCTGGGTATTTTTGCTCTGTACAAAACCGGCTTTAAACTTGATGCCCCCCTGTCTCCAGGTGGGGCGGTGGGGATTGTTAATGCTGTAGCCCTGGGGGTCTTTCTCTTTGTGGGCTTTGAATGGGTGACGCCTCTGGTGGAAGAGGTGACCCAGACCAAGCAAATCTACCGGGGGATGATGATTGCCCTGGGCATCTTGAGTGTGGTTTATGCCATCTTTACCACGGCTATGACAGCGGCGGTGCCAAAGGATGTCCTTCTAGCGGCCCCGGCGCCCCAACTGGTGCTGGCCCGCACGGTGCTGGGCGGCCTGGGCGTTTCGGTGATGATCGTTGTGATCCTCTTTACCTCAATGAAAACATTTAACGCCGGACTAATTAGTGTCTCCCGCTTTATGTATGCCTCTGCCCGGGAGCACGTGCTGCCGGCGATTTTTAGCAAAATCAGCATGCGCTATTTCACCCCCTGGGTAGCCATCATTACCTTGTTTTTTATCGGTTTGCTGGCTGCAGCCATGACTACCTTGACCAAAAACTATATGGTGCTGGTGGGCCTGGCCGCCGCGATGGAATCCATTGTCTACACAATGGCCGGCCTGGCTGTGATCAGCCTGCGTCGCCGGGAGCCGGGACGGGAGCGACCCTATCTAATTAAAGGCGGCTACCTGGTGCCGGGGGCCACCGTGGTGGTATTTGCCATCCTGGCAGTGGCGGTGCTGGCTTCTGAGCCCACAGCGCTGCTATATATGGCTGGTGCCTTTGCGCTGGCCTTCGTTTATGTGAAAACAGCCGTACCTCATTTGAAGAAGAAACATGAAGCACGCCGGCCAGCGGCCAGGCGGCGGCGACGTCCGGCGCGGGCTATGGTGGAAGTGGAAGGGGAAAGAGGGAAATAGGGTTGTGTGGGTAAATGCATTAAGGAAATGCGTTGGGGGAAAGAAAATGCCCTTGGGTGTTGATTTGCACAAAAGGGCCGGACGAAAATCCGGCCCTTTTTTATGTTCTTCTATAAAATATTGATCGACGAAAAATTTGGGGAACCATCCTCCATCGCTAGCCGTCTAAACAGTTAGAGAAGTTTCTACATGATAGGGCAGGGCTACCCAAATCTGGACATGTAAGCCCGGCGTTTTAGCCCTCCCCAAAATTTCCCTACAGTTCTTTTTAATGAAATAAGAGGAATTGGCGGGTAGTTTGTAGAAATTTTAAACCTGATTTTCATCAGCAATTTATCCCATTATGGGACGGAGGGGGTTGAGAATGCACCTTAGATACCGATTTTCCGGCATTTTTTTGATTGCGCTGGCTTTATTCATGTTTTGTGGATTTCTTGGTGTCAATAAAGCCTTTGCCGATACTGCTGTTGTTGCCGCTGATGTACTCAATGTCCGTGCCGGGCCGGGTACAAACTACAATTTAGTCACCCAGGTAGGTAGGAACGAACGTTTTGATGTGGTGGACAAGTCCGGTGACTGGTATTGTGTGAACCTTAAATCTGGGCAAAAAGGTTGGCTGGCCGGGTGGCTGGTGAACATTGAAAAATCACCTGCGCTATCGCCAACATCACCTGCTGCACCCGGCGTCAACACAACTGTCAAGGTAAATGGCAGTGTGGTGAACATCAGGAGTGGTCCCGGTACAAGCTATGGCCTGGTTACCCAGGTTTACTCAGGCAACACTATGCAGGTATTGGGCAGCGCCAATGATTGGTACAATGTGCGGTTGCCTTCCGGCGCTTCGGGCTGGATTGCCAACTGGCTGGTCAGCGTTATTACTGCTCCGGCTAGTCCCGT
>JAAYRI010000102.1 GCA_012518875.1 Peptococcaceae bacterium | reverse complement strand
TCATTTACCAATAATTTTGCTGAATGGAGCGCCCTGGAGGGGGCAGTAAATGCCCTGGTTTATCTGGCAGGTGAACATGAGAGTCTGACTGCCGAAGTGCTGGCCGATAGTGAATTGGTTGTCCGCCAATTCAATCGTCAGTACAAAATTAAGGAGCCGTCTTTGCGGGAAATAGCTGAAAGGGTGTGGGAAAATCTAGTTATGACCCCAGGGCTTCAAATTACCGTCAAACATGTACCTCGTGAGGAAAACAAACTGGCTGATGCAGCAGTAAACGAGGAGTTGGATAGCTACACGGAGTGGCTGAAACAACAAGAACAGTAGTTTAATAAAAGGAGGGAGCAAGCATGACTTTTCTGGAAAGGGTTACTAAGAGCGCCAAATCTCTGGGTGAGGGAGCCAAAACTATTGGGGGTAAGGCTGGTGATATTGTAGAATCCACCAAGCTGAAGTTTGAGGTTTCCAAACTGGAAAAGGAAGTAGAAAACAATATTTATGCTCTGGGCAACCTTGTGTTTATGCAATTTAAGGAAGCAGCAGATCATGAGGAAGAAATTAACAGACTGTTGAATACCACCAAGGTTCTTGAGGAGGAAATTGTTAAACTCTCCAAGGAAATAGAAAAGCTAAACCCCAAGCCTCCCGTTTGCCCCAAATGTAATGAGGAATATCCACCGAATGCTAAATATTGCATGAACTGCGGCGAAAAACTAGCACAAGAAACACCTCCTGCCGAATAAATAATTGTTTTTTTTGGAGTGTGCAGGGATAAAAAACCGCCTTTGGTCAGGTAAAAATCCAGGGTGGTTTTTTTGTGTCTTCTATGGGGCGGCAAAGGTATTTATGGATGCGGCTTGTATAAATGTAATAATTTGTGTCTAGCCAAGCTATGGGGATCCTTGTACAATTATGCAATAGGCCGAACCCCTGGCAAAACTGGGGAACGGGGGATAAGTTTTTTGGGGTGAATCAATATAGTAATTATGACTAAATTGTAGGGTTCCCTCAACCCGAACCCGTCAGCTAACCCCGGAGGCCAAGGGAGGGATTAGATGTCTTTGTTTATTCGGATGTTGTTGTGTTTTTTTGTTTGGGCCGTACTTTTTATGCCCTTGCCGGCGCTGGCTGCCACCAGCCATACGGTCCTACCGGGTGAGAGCCTCTATATCATTAGCCGCAATTACAATGTGAGTGTGGCTTCCCTAATGGAGGCTAACGGAATAAGGGATCACTTGATTTACCCTGGCCAGAGACTTACTGTCCCAGGGGGGTCCGGCACTGCTAATACGAGCAGGCAGACCCACACTGTGCAGCCGGGGGAAACCCTTTGGCTCATTGGGCAGAAATATGGTGTTAACTACCAGGATTTGATGACAACTAACAATTTAAAAAATACAAACATTTATCCGGGCATGGTTTTGACTCTACCCGCCGGTACGGCAGCCATGGGGATACCGCAAGCTGTTAGTAGGGGAGGTGTGTTGATTAGGCCTACCCTGGCCGATGTAGATTTGCTGGCCAGGTTAATTACCGCCGAGGCAGAAGGTGAACCATATGAAGGCAAGGTTGCAGTGGGGGCGGTGGTTTTAAACCGGGTTGGTACCCCTGGATTCCCTAAGACAATAAGAGATGTGATATACGAAAAAGGAAATGGAATCTATCAGTTTGAGCCGGTGCTGAACGGGTGGATCAATAGGCCGGCTAGCAGCAGTTCGTTACAGGCAGCAATAGAAGCCTTGAGGGGGGCTGACCCAACAAACGGGGCCATTTATTTCTTTGCCAACTATGCAAATAGTAATTGGCTGTGGGCAAGGCCGATAAGCAGAATAATAGGAAACGCGATTTTTTCATATTAAAAAACATCCAAACATTATTGATTATGTGCCCCTACAAAGGGGCATTTTTTTCTGCCTGGGTGAAGAATGCTTTTCTGCAGGGAATTTGGACATGGCCCGAGAATATAATGCCTAAAGGATTTTATGCGTAGTGGAGGGTTGTAATGAGAATTGGTGTGGACATAGATGGGGTGCTGGCCAACAGTTTGCCCCTGTGGGTGGCTGAATTGAACAAATTTTTTAATAAAAACATGCGTTTAGAGGAAATTCACCTTTATGAGATTCATCGGACCTATGATATTACCTTCGAGGATTTCCAATCATTTCTTAAACACAAAGGCCGTTTTTTGATGAGCAAAGTGGAACCAATCACCGGGTCCGCCCGTTATTTAGGCAAACTTAAGCAGCAACACGAGATATGTATCGTCACAGCCAGAGACAAAAGATATTACCAGGAAACCCGCGAGTGGCTGAAGAAAAACAACCTGCAGTATGATGAGCTCTTGCTCCTTGGTAGCCATGAGAAAATGGAGCTATGCTTGGACAGGGATCTGCAGGTAATGATTGAGGACACCCTGGAAATAGGTATAAAGGTAAGCGATGCCGGGATCCCGGTATTGCTGATGGATGCCCCCTATAACCGCGGGGTGCTGCCTGAGCTTGTTTACCGCAAACATTCCTGGAAGGAAATATATCAAACTATAACCGGTGGGGAACTACCAATTATCCAACCCGGCAGGGGTTCATAGGGTTATATTAGTGGTCAGTGGGCAGTTTGGGGCGATTCTGATTCTTGTGCATTTGACTTCAGTGTGATAAAATATTTAATGTCCCAATTAAACCAACACGGGGGTGTAGCTCAGCGGGAGAGCGCTTGACTCACATTCAAGAGGTCACTGGTTCGAAACCAGTCATCCCCACCACTGACTATAACAGGGTTTTTGGGGTTCCTGTTAAAAATAAAAACCCGCTAACCAAAAAGAGCAAACAGAAATCCCGTGAACATTTATGTCCACGGGGTTTTTTGTATATTGTTTTTCATGATTGGGGTGAAGAATTGATCCGGTATTTCATTGATAGGCTAGTCCCGTTCCTCTAAGGATGCCCTTAACCTGAAAAACCCATTTCCCTACATCCTTGAACCTGTTGAATAATGGAAGCCAGCTTCCTTTTGTCCTTAATCCCAGGAGAACTCTCCGCACCGGTCATGATGTCGATGATCGCGGGCTTCGCGGTAGAAAGAATTTTTGGTAGGTTTTCAGATGTGATTCCCCCTGCCAAAATGACTGGTTTTTGGGCGCATTTTTTTATTCTCCGGAAAAAGCCGATATCGATAGGGGTTCTGTTTTTGGCAGCATTGGATGGTCCCCTGCTATCCGCGAGAATAGCGTAAACTGCTGTTGAATTGAGAAGCCTAACACATTCCTCGATCTCCCAGGTACCAAAACAGGCTAGCCGTTCAAATGGTGAAAAAGGCAGCGTTTTAATGACCCTAATACCCAATTGTTTTAATGTTCTAGCGACATATTCCGTTTCCGCTAAGGTCTCCCGGTAATGAAGTTGGATATAGTGGGGGCGTAAATCCTTGGCCAAAGCAATTGTTTTTCCACTGGTTCCCCCTGTCACAAGACAACTTCTTAGAGGAGGCCGCACCTCTTTTAGGGAAAATTTTGTTTTTTCAGCTGTCAGATTCCAGGGGACAGGAAGCGGATATTCCGTCACAAAACCAACCAGATCAACACCAAATTGGCGGCAGAGCAGTACATCTTCAGCCTGTTTCAGCCCACAAATTTTAATCTTGACCCTTTTTGATTTTCCCCCACACATTTTAGATTTGTTCATCCTCTTTGCCCTCCCCACAAGACATCGCCTCATAAAACCCACCTGGATCTGGAGATTTCCAGATCGCCGTTCCTACGAGCACTGACCCTGCACCGGCTTTTATGGCCGCTCTAGCCTGCTCCGGTGTGGTAATGCCGCTCTCACTGATTAAAAATGCCTCTTGGGGTGCGCTTGGGGCAAGTTTCTGTGTTAGAGACACAGAACCGTTATCCTTCTCTAGTGTGAGGATCTGACGGTTATTGATGCCGATTAGCCTGGCACCGATGTTTTCTGCTAAGGCTAATTCATCCCTTGTATGTACCTCTATAAGCGGTTCTAAGGAGAGGCCGATAGCAAGATCATAGAGCATCCGAAGTCTCTCGTCAGACAAACAGGCACAGATCAGCAGCACTGCTGTTGCACCGCAGTTTTTTGTCCTATAGAGATCGTCTTCTACTTTAATGAAGTCCTTGCGTAGGATAGGGAGAGACACAGCTAAGGCCACCTCCTCTAGAAGTTGCAATGAGCCACCAAAGTATTCTTGTTCAGAAACAACAGAGATGGCTGGTGCGCCGAGTTTTTCCATTAGCTGAGCAGCCTCTAGCGGGGTAATGTTTAGAAACAGATTCCCCTCTTTTGGTGATTTGATTTTTATATCCGGGATGACAGGGATAGAGCCAACAGCTCGCTTTTGTTCAAGGCTTTCACGAAACCCTTTCATCTGCCGCAACCTGCAATCTTGTTGGACAATGTCCTCAGTTCCTCTAACTTATCGAAGGCTGAACCGCTGTCTATGATCCCCGAGGCTAGAGTGATGCCTGCTGCAAAACTTTCGGCTCTCCCCCCCACAACGAGTGCACCTGCCGCATTAAGGATGATGGCCTCTTTCCTGGGGCCGTTAATCCTTCCTGTAAAAACGCCGGTGATCGTTGCGGCGTTTTCTTCCGGGGTGCCAGTCTTAATCTCGTCTAAGGTACAGCGTTTGAGACCGAAGTCCTCTGGACAGATTTCATAGCTTCTAACCTCACCGTTTTTCAGTTCCTTGATCCTTGTTGGACCAAGTAGTGATATTTCATCAAGGCCATCTCTTCCATGGACGAACATAGCGTTGGTGTAGCCAAGTTCACTGGCGACATGAGTTACTGTTTCCAGCAGCTCTTGTTTGAAGACCCCTAACAGGTGACGTTGCGCAAATGCCGGGTTGATTAGCGGGCCGATAATTGTATAGAAAATTGTCTTGATCCCCAATTCGGTTTCTGGCGTTAAAACCTTACACATGACAGGGTGGAATAAGGGTGCATAGATAAAGGCGATTCCAATTTCCTCAATCAATCGTTCAGCCTGTGCAGGGGTCTTGTTGATGTTAACGCCTAACGCTTCCAGCACATCAGCGCTCCCTGATAAACTGGAAATAGAACGGCTGCCGTGCTTGGCAATAGGAATACCAGCGGCAGCGGCAACCAGGGCTGTGGCGGTAGAGATATTAAAGGTGCTTAGCCCCCCGCCTGTTCCACAGGTGTCCATTAGTTCGGCATTCACCTTCGGCTTGAGAGGGACACAGTTGTTGCGCATGGCCTTGGCGATCGAGGTAATTTCAACAAGAGAGGCTCCTTTCATTAAAAGGGCAACCTGAAAACCAGCTATCTGAATATCTGAAACTTCATCGTTGTTGATGGCGCTGATGAGGGCAAAGATTTCTTGCTCCGTTAGTTCCTGCCTGGCGGTTATTTTAGCCATAATTTCTTTATATATTTTGCTCTCCTCCTATATCGAAATCTGTTTGGTAATTGCAAGTTTCATCTTTTTGGCATAGTTGAAAACGTAGGGGACAGCATCCCGGCCATATCGCTCTATCAGTTTGACTATTGCTGAACCAACGATCACCCCGTCGGATTTTTCCGCCAGTTTGGCAGCCTGTTCTTGTGTAGAGACGCCAAATCCTATCGCCGTTGGGACAGTGGTTGATTTACGAACGAGCCCAATCATTTTATCTATATCAGGGTTGATTTTATCTCGCACCCCGGTCACACCCAAGGAAGAAATGCAGTAAATAAAACCGGCTGCCTCCTGGGCGATGATTGAAATGCGTTCATGGGAGGTAGGTGCAATAAAGGAGATAAGATCCAGTCCGCACATCTTGCAGATGTGTCCAAAATCCCCCTTTTCCTCAAAGGGCACATCCGGGAGGATAAGCCCATCGATACCAATTTCAGTAGCAGTCTTCACAAAACGCTCTGTTCCATAGGAGAAGACGACGTTAGCATAGGTCATAAAGAGGAGGGGTAAACGGACGGTTTTTCTCACTTTGTTTACCAGGTCAAATATTTTATCTGTTGTCACTCCACCGGATAACGCCCGCAGACTTGCCTTTTGAATCACCGGCCCCTCAGCGATGGGATCAGAAAAGGGAATGCCCAGTTCGATTAAATCGGCGCCGGCATCTTCAATCGCCTTGCATAGTTCCAGGGTGGTCTCCAAATCCGGGTCCCCGCAGGTAAGAAAAGGGATAAAGGCCTTCCCGCGGCCAAAGGCTTCCTTGATTCTACTCATCTGAAATTTCCTCCCCCCTAAAGCGAGCAACCGCTGCACAATCTTTATCACCGCGGCCGGAAAGGTTAATAACAATGATTTTATCCTTATCAAGCTTTGGCGCCAATTTCATTACATAGGCGATGGCATGGGCACTCTCAATGGCAGGGATAATGCCTTCAATCCTGGATAGATATTCAAAGGCAAAAACTGCCTCCTCATCAGTTATTGCCACATACTCTGCCCTGCCGATATCGTGCAGATAAGCATGTTCCGGGCCGATGCCGGGATAGTCGAGGCCGGCAGAAATAGAGTAAACGGGGGCAATTTGTCCGTATTCGTCCTGGCAAAAATAAGACTTCATGCCGTGGAAGATCCCTATTTTACCTGTAGAGATGGTTGCTGCTGTGTCAAAGGTCTCGATGCCTCTACCGGCCGCCTCACAGCCGATCAACCGAACAGATTTATCATTAACAAAATGATGGAAAGCCCCGATGGCGTTGGAGCCACCACCGACACAGGCAATCACTGCGTTGGGTAATTGCCCCTCCCTTTCCAGCATCTGTTCCTTAATCTCCTTGGAGATGACCGCCTGTAGATCCCGGACAATGGTGGGGAAGGGATGCGGCCCCATGACAGAACCTAGTACATAATGCGTGTCAGCTATCCTGTTCGTCCATTCCCGCATGGTCTCAGAAACCGCATCCTTAAGGGTTGCCGTTCCTGAGCTGACAGGATGCACTGTGGCCCCGAGAAGCCGCATCTTATAAACATTCAAGGCCTGCCGTCTCGTGTCTTCTTCACCCATGAATATTTCGCATTCCATGTCCATTAAAGCCGCAGCGGTGGCAGTGGCAACGCCGTGCTGCCCAGCCCCTGTTTCAGCAATAATCCGGGTCTTGCCCATTTTTTTTGCCAGGAGAGTTTGCCCAAGTACATTGTTGATTTTATGGGAACCAGTATGGTTCAGGTCCTCCCGTTTGAGATAGATTTTTGCACCGCCCAAGTCCTTGGTTAGTCTTTCTGCGAAATAAAGAAGGGTGGGTCTCCCAACGTAGTTGTTGAAAAGGCTGGTCAACTCCCTGTTGAACCACTTATCATTTTTATAACGCTCATAAGCTATTTCCAGCTCGATTACGGCGTTCATCAATGTTTCTGGGATATACTGACCGCCGTATGTTCCAAATCTGCCCTTTGACATCTGTCCTTCCCCCCGTCAGATTTTCTCGTTTCTTCACAGGTAACCAAATAATGCTTTTAGGGTGCAGCCTAGAATCAGCAGTGATCCTGGTTTAATAAATATCCCTACAGCCGCCACTGCCTCCCCCCTGTTGTTACCCCACCCTAAAAACAACAAAAAACAGCCGGACGAAAAAGCAGGCTGTCACAATTTATGGATCACACACCGCTCGTCTCAACTCAACTACCCTCAACTAAGCTCATCTCTGCTAAACTGATATTCTGTTTGACACAATTTTAGCAAGGAACTGCTGTTTTGGTCAAGCAAAATGTCTAGTAAGGGTGCCAGGATAGTCCCCATCCCTGTAATTCAAACAAAAGGAAGGGAAATGTGTGGTTTGTGTATAATAAGGTTTTTGATCAGGGGCTTTTAAAGAAAGGTGGTACTAAAATTAGAATTTCATTGGAATGTTTACAATGTCAACTAAATCAAGCTGCTAACATGGCCATAAAGCACATTGCAGATAACCAGGATAGGGCTTTGTTTTTTTTGCAGGTGCTGCGTGAAACCGGTAACATAGATGAAAATACAATTGCTCCCGTTTTGGCCGGCAAAATCCACAGAGTCTTCAGGGGTTTTACCAACAACAGCGACCCTTATGGCAAGGATAAGGATTTTTATAATCAAAAGGTGCTTTCAATGGAGGGGGAGTTTGAAGGTTTTATAGAGTCTGCCGTGGATAGATTTTTAGCGGCTGTTAAGCTTGCCGCTGCAGGAAATGTGATTGACTTCGGGGCTATTCCCGACCTGGATTCCGCCACAGTTATTGGGGTTATACAGGAGATAATGAAAAAGGAGTTTACCTCTTCTTTTTTAGTAGACTTGCAGCGGGATCTGGCAGCAGCGCATAGGCTGTTATACCTGGGTGATAATGCTGGGGAGGTAGTATTTGATAAGTTTTTAATTAAAGAAATAAAAAAGCTATACCCAGAACTAAAGATTTTTTTTGCAACCAGGGGAAAACCGGTTATTAACGATATAACTGAGCATGATGCCAAAATTGCCGGTATTGATCAATATGCCCGGGTGATTAATAATGGGACGGATTATCCTGGGACAGTGCTTAGTGAATGTGATCGGCGGTTTTTACAGATTTTTAACCAGGCTGATGTTGTTATTTCTAAGGGGCAGGGTAATTTTGAATCCCTGGTGGAAGCCGACAGGAAGATATATTTTATATTTTTATGCAAGTGCAGCTATTTTGAAAAAAAACTAGGTATGGGAAAAAACGAAATTGTGCTTTATTGCAACAAACAGGTTGAGTAAACCAGGAAACCTATTTGGGGATCATATAAAAAAGCCGTTCAGTCGAACGGCTTTTACCTTATAATTGATTTATCACCAAGCCAGTGATCAGCTTTGGATAAAAGAAGGTGCTTTTTTGCGGCATTTTTTCTCCTTGCCCGGCGATAGCCGTAACCTCATCAACCAGGGTGGGATTAAGGAAAAATGCTAGCTGATAATCACCCCTATCTACTGCATCAATGGCACTTTCTTCTCCGCGAGTATAAGTGATGTGATCAGCCTTGGCCCTTAGTTCCCCACAGATGCCCAGGTGTTTCTCAATGATTAGTGTATGAAGGACGGATACGTCAAGTTTCTGCCAGGCGGTAGA
This sequence comes from Peptococcaceae bacterium, assembly GCA_012518875.1. GTDB lineage: Bacteria > Bacillota > Desulfotomaculia > Desulfotomaculales > Pelotomaculaceae > Syntrophopropionicum. The sequence continues at coordinate 26,744 of JAAYRI010000102.1, read as the reverse complement.
TTTTCCTGCCGGCATCATTTGCGCCAGGTCTAGATCTTCTTTTAAGGTGAGCTGATAGAACCTATTATTACCGGCATACAAACCGAATACATGGTGGTGTTCTCCTTCGTTCTGCGTTTTTTGGCCTGACTGTGCCCCCAAGCCCCTTTTTTCCTGCATATCTAGAAGCTGCCGGAAATTATTTTTGTCTAGATCATATTCATCAACGATAAAATTTTCTTTTATCTGTTCTACTAGAAGGCCTACATCCAGGGAGCCTATATTTCTAATCAGTCGGTGGGTGGGAAACACAATTAATCCCGGATCATATATATTGACCAGGGTCATCATCACATAGTTATAGGCGGGTTCAGATCCCATTGTTTTTTGAGTAGTAGTTGCTGAACCAGTAGCCTGCATCTGAGGTTTTGTGTCGTTGGTTTCCCTTTCTTTTTTATAGTTCAGGGCAGTTTCATAACGGTGATGCCCGTCCGCAATAAAAATGCGTTTGTCCAGCATAACCCGCTGTACCTCTGTGATTGCGTCCGGATCAGTGATCACCCACATTCTATGTATTTCACCATAGTCGTCGGTAAAATTTATGTCCGGCGGGGTTTCTTTTACTGTGTTTTTAAGAGTGGTAATCACCCTATTTTCTCGGTCGGTGTATAGGCTGAAGACAGGACTAAAATTTGCCTGGCAGGCACGCATTAGTTGAAGACGATCAGCCTTATGTTTGGGTATGGTTTCCTCGTGGGGCAGTATTTTCCCCTTTTTGTAGGTTTCCAGTTTAAAACCGCAGGTGATCCCACTGCGGATCTTCTTTTTTCCTGCTGCTGTAAATTCCTGCTCATACAGGTATATGGCCGGTTTTTGTTCCTGGATAAGGACCTTTTGCCCCAGCCAGTTTTTGTAATCAGCTGCCGCCCTGGTATAGCGGTTGTTTTTTTCATTGTCTGCACCCAGTATTTTGCCATATTCTAATCTGATAATGTTAAAAGGATTGCGTCTGTAATAACGTTCCTGGTCTACGCTGTCAATGACATCGTAAGGTGGTGTTACTACATCAGCCATGTCCTCCACTATGAGTGGGTTATAACGCAGGCCTCTAATCGGTATAATTACGGCCATCTAATAATACTCCCTCCAAAAATCAAAATTATATTATTTGGTTAAATTGTAATATAACCGGATATAAAAAACAAATAAAGTTACTCCTTCCTGACCCACCTATCACTATCACGGTAGCGGTATTTAGCCAGCACTCTTTTAAAGGTGTCTTCCAGGTCAATATTTAAGGAATTAGCGAAACACACCACAATAAACAAAATATCACCTAGTTCAAGTGCCAGGTCCCCAATCGGCTCCTCCGGCTTTTTAGTCTTTTGCCCGTACTGGTGGTTGATTTCCCGGGCAAATTCCCCTACCTCTTCCGACAGGCGAGCCATCATGGAAAGAGGGCTCCAGTAGCCTTCCTCAAATTGGGTGATCCATTTGTCTACCTCTACCTGCATTTCTTTTATTTCCACTGTTACAGCTCCTAACAAATTTATATGGGGGTGGGAGGCGCCACTAGCCCCACTTCCCAGCAATTTTAGAGAATAACTCTTGTTGTCTGCTATAGATTATTTACTATATAGCCTTTCGGTATGCTGTCATAATTTCCTGCCCCTTTTCGTATGATAGTAATAGATTAGCGAACATTCGGATAGGGGGATATCCTAGTGTTGCGACCACAGTGGGTTGTTTTGAATAAAAGGTCGGCATTGTATGTACTGGGCCTAACTGTGTTCCTATTCCTGGCAATCAAGGGTGCTGGGATCCTGATGTCCAGGGGGGTAGGAAAAATGATGCCGCCCCAGCAGATGCTGGCTACCGGCATTGAAAAAACAAGATCCAGTGCTAGTTTTCGTTACCAGACTGAAACCAGGCTAACCACTGCTGGGAAGGAAGTCAATGATTTTTTTAGTAAGATAGAAGGGGAGCGGGTGGCCCCGGATAAGGCTCGTATGACCGGTGTGATGATGAACATGCCCATTGAGTTTGTCCAGGTAGGGGATACTGCTTATATCAAGGATCAGGAAACCAGCAAATGGCTTACCTTGCCCGGGAACAAACTTGCGGATTCGGAGCTGTTTTATGCTGAATTGAATCCCCTTGCTTATTTTAATTTCAAGGATGTCCCTGATTTGAAATATAAAGGCTTGGAAAAGGTGGACGGTGAAAAGTTAATTCTACTGGAAATGCGTCCCAATCTAATGGATCCTTTTCTTGAATTACGTTTAAGTGATTATTTTTTTAAGGTCTGGTTAAGCACCGAAGATTATCGTTTGCGGCAGGCCATGCTGCAGGCTAGGGACAAACAAAACCCCTCAGGTGGTATTGAAATAACACTGCGTGTTTGGGACTACGATGAAGACATAGTGATTAACCCGCCGGAAGTAGATCCGGAAGCAATTTAGAACCCATACCGGCCCGGCCGGTTTTTTTTATCAGGCTTTATTAATAATTGTAGACAAGATATAATGTTTTAAAAAGAGAAAGGTATTATCAGGAAGTCCATTAGGTTTTTGCAGGTTTATTAAAGGGGGCTGCAAAGTTGCATCCTGACTGTGAACGTGTCCTGATCTCAGAGAAGGAGATACAAGCCAAGGTTGCGGAGTTGGGCAGATGTATTTCCAATGATTATGCCGGCAAAGAATTGCTGATGATCGGTGTCCTAAAAGGCGCGGCGATATTTTTGGCTGATTTGGTGCGGGAAATAGCTGTTCCCACCCAATATGACTTCATGGCTCTCTCTAGTTATGGATCCGCAGCCAAATCCTCAGGTCGGGTACGCATTCTGAAGGATTTGGCCTGTGAAGCCAGGGGGCGCCACATTATTATTGTTGAAGATATAGTGGACACCGGCCTAACTATGAATTTTCTTGCGGAAAATCTCAGTTCCCGTGATCCGGCCAGTGTTAAAATCTGTACCCTTCTAGACAAGCCTTCCCGCCGGATTAAACCAGTGAAAATCGATTATAAAGGTTTTGTTATTCCGGATAAATTTGTGGTAGGATACGGGTTAGATTATGGTGATCGGTATAGAAATATTCCATGCATCATGGTTTTAAGTCCTAAAATCTATACGAACAAGGGGGAATAAGGCATGGGTTTGCCGGGGCAGGAATTGATCATAGTGCTCGATTTTGGGGGCCAATATAGTCATCTTATAGCCCGACGCATCCGTGAATTAAAGGTTTTTTGTGAAATACTGCCTTCTTCTACTTCTATTGAAAAAATTAGGGAGAAAAAGCCCCAGGGGCTTGTTTTTTCTGGTGGGCCAAGCAGCATTTATCTAGATCAAGCCCCGGTGTGTGATCCAGCCATTTTCGAGCTGGGGATACCTGTGCTTGGTATTGGTTACGGCATGCAGTTAATGGCCGGGATGTTGGGTGGCCGGGTGTCGCCCAAGGATCACGGAGAATATGGGGAAACTGAATTAATAACTCTGGATAGTAGAGATGTTTTGTCTGCCCTGGGACCCGTTGAACAGTGCTGGATGGGCCCCGGGGACCGGGTGGAATCAGTGCCGCCTGGTTTTGTTGTTACAGCCCGCACGGCTAGGACGCCGGTGGCGGCTATGGCCCAACCGGACAAGCATATTTATGCCTTGCAGTTTCACCCTGAAGTTATCCATACTGCCAGGGGCCAGGATATTTTGCAGGATTTTCTTTATAATGTCTGCGGCTGCCGCGGGCTGTGGACGATGGCCTCCTTTCTGGAAGGAGCTATTGCTGAAATACGCCGGCAGGTAGGGAGTAGGAAGGTTTTGTGTGCCCTCAGCGGTGGCGTTGACTCTTCTGTAGCTGCAGTGATGACCCAAAAGGCAGTAGGGGATCAGCTCACCTGTGTTTTTGTGGATCACGGCCTGCTACGCCGGGATGAGGCAGGGCAGGTGCAGAAAACCTTCCGGGAAAAATTCAAAATTAATCTTGTTTTTGTAGATGCCCGTAAGCGGTTTCTTGGTAAACTGGCTGGTGTAACGGACCCGGAACAAAAAAGAAAGGTCATCGGAGAGGAATTCATTAGGGTTTTTGAAGATGAAGCCGCCAAATTGGGCGATATCGATTTCCTTGTTCAAGGTACACTTTACCCCGATGTAGTGGAGAGCGGTACAGCTACTGCTGCCGTGGTCAAAAGCCACCACAATGTGGGTTGCCTACCCCAGGACATGCGCTTTGAACTGGTGGAGCCGCTACGCTGGCTGTTTAAAGATGAAGTAAGGTTGTTGGGCCAGGAGATGGGCCTGCCTGAAGAAGTGATCTGGCGCCAGCCCTTTCCCGGACCGGGCATGGCGGTGCGCATACTGGGTGAGATAACACAGGAAAAGGTAGATCTGGTTCAGGCGGCGGATGCTATTGTGGAGCAGGAAATTCGCAAAGCCGGCCTGTACCGGCAGATCTGGCAGTCCTTTGCTGTACTGCCGGATATGCGTAGTGTCGGTGTGTTGGATGGAAAACGCACCTATACCCATACGGTAGTAATCAGGGCGGTAAACAGTGTGGATGCTATGACAGCCGACTGGGTGCGCCTGCCCTATGAGGTGTTGGAGGCTATCTCTTCGCGTATTGTCAACGAAATCAAAGAAATCAATCGGGTGGCCTATGATATCACCGGTAAGCCCCCGGCGACAATAGAGTGGGAATAAAAACACCCCACATTGTATTATTGACAGAAGCACCTATTGTGTTAATATAAAACTGCCCAGGCGGATAGGTTTCGCTCATAAACGAAAACCCTACACGCCCGGGCTTCACATTTATAGCGGTATTATTTTTGATCCGGGGCCCATAATAATGCAAAATAAAACTATTTAAAGGATGAATAAATGATATGACGACATCACCACTTGTTGGTATTGTGATGGGCAGTGACTCCGACCTGCCGATTATGCAGGAGGCTGCTCATATTCTAAATGAACTTGGTGTTTCCAATGAGGTGGTTATCTCCTCCGCTCACAGGGTACCCGATAAAACCGCAGATTACGCTCGTAGCGCCATGGAACGTGGACTGGCAGTAATTATTGCCGGTGCGGGTGGGGCTGCCCATCTAGCCGGTGTCCTGGCCGCCCACACCCCCCTGCCGGTGATTGGTGTTCCTATTGAGTCGGGCGCTTTAAAAGGTGTGGATGCCTTATATTCTATAGTTCAGATGCCTTCCGGCGTGCCTGTGGCCACCGTGGCTATCAACGGTGCTAGAAATGCCGGTATCCTGGCTGCCCAGATTATCGGTTGCGGCAACCCATCTGTGCGGGCTGCAGTTGCTGCTTATAAGGACAAGTTGGCCAGGAAAGTTGGGGAAAAAAATGATTTGCTGGCCAAACTAGGTGTTGAGGGCTACCTGGCACGCCAGGGGGGATAGGTAGGGACCCTGGAGGATTAGGGCGACAAAATAGAGGGGTTAGTGCCAAAATCCTTAGAGCGAATTCAAATTTCAGGAGGCTAAAAATGATTGACCGTTATACCCTGCCCGAAATGAAACGGATCTGGTCCATGGAAAACAAATTCCGTAAATGGCTGGATGTGGAAATATCTGCCTGTGAGGCTATGGCTGAGCTGGGCAAGGTGCCCCTTGAAGCCTTAGCGGCAATCAAGGAAAAGGCGGACTTTAATGTGCAGCGCATTGCTGAGATTGAGGCCGTGGTTGACCACGATGTAATTGCTTTTACTACCAATGTGGGTGAATATGTGGGCGATGCGGCCAAATATATTCACCTGGGTCTGACCTCGTCAGACGTGCTGGACACTGCCCTGGCCGCCTTGATGAAAGAGGCAGCGGAACATATTCTAGGCCGGTTGAAAAGGCTAAAGGAAGCACTGCTGGAAAAAGCGATACAACACCGCCGGACCGTGATGATTGGCCGTACCCACGGCATTCATGCAGAGCCAATCACATTTGGTCTTAAAATGCTGCTCTGGGTAGACGAAACCAACCGCAATATCAGGCGGATGGAGCAGGCTCTGGAGACGATTAGTGTGGGCAAAATTTCCGGTGCTGTCGGTACCTATGCCAATATTGACCCCCGAGTAGAAGCCCATGTCTGTTCCAGGCTCGGGCTGCAACCGGCTCATGTCTCAACCCAGGTTTTACAGCGGGACAGACACGCAGAATATCTGACCACTATCGCAGTTATCGGGAGCTCATTGGACAAGTTCGCCACAGAATTGCGCAGTCTACAGCGCACCGACATTTTAGAGGTCGAGGAGCGTTTTAAAAAAGGTCAAAAGGGCTCTTCGGCGATGCCCCATAAACGAAATCCGATTGTCGGTGAACGTATTTCCGGTATGGCTCGCCTGCTGCGGGGTAACGCCCTGGCGGCTATGGAGAATGTTCCACTCTGGAACGAAAGGGACATTTCCCACTCCTCAGTGGAACGGGTGATTGTGCCCGACAGTACAATCATTATTGATTACATGCTGGCCAGGTTTACGGATATGATCAGCAACTTGTTGGTTTATCCCGAGAATATGATGCACAACCTTGATCGTACCCATGGGTTGATTTTTTCCCAGCGGATCCTATTAACCCTTGTTGAGGAAAAGGGACTTTCCCGGGAGCAGGCTTATGAATTGGTACAACGCAACGCCATGAAGACATGGCGCACGGGGAAAGACTTTCGTGATCTCCTGGCAGCAGACTCCGAGCTGGCCGAACTGCTGAGTCCAGGGGAGATAAACGAGCTGTTTGACTACAACTACCACCTGAGGAATGTTGATCAAATATATAAAAGATTTGGTTTGTAGGGATGGGGAAAAAGGTGTAGGAAAAGATGGGACAGTCCCAGGAAGCCAGGTCCGGGGCATTGTCCAGGGCCGGCATAAAGAAAAAGGTATTCCCACTTATTTTGTGGAACTTATTAGCAATAGGGAACTACTTGTCAAATATCTGGAGACAATTAAAATTGAAGTTGTGGTGCTGGAGAAAGCTTTAAATAATACAGGTCACAAGACAACAATGGGGGGCAGCAAATGACCGGGGATAAGAAAGGGTTGACTTATGCAGATGCCGGGGTTGACATAGATGCGGGAAATAAAGCCGTGCAACTGATGAGGGGCGCTGTGCAGAGCACCTTCCGGCCGGAGGTTTTAGCCGGTATAGGAGGTTTCGGTGGCTTTTTCGCCCTAGACGCCCGCAAGTACCGGGAACCTGTTTTGGTGGCCGGTACTGATGGAGTAGGTACCAAGCTACGCATCGCTATGCTGATGAAAAAACATGAGACCATCGGTATTGATGCCGTGGCTATGTGTGTGAATGATATTTTGGTGCAGGGGGCAGAACCTCTCTTTTTCCTGGATTACCTGGCGGTAGGCAAGCTGGAGCCGGAAAAGGTGGCAGCAATCGTCAGTGGTGTGGCCGCAGGTTGCCGACAGGCAGGTTGTGCGCTTATTGGCGGGGAAACAGCCGAAATGCCGGGATTCTATGGGCCGGAAGAATATGATTTGGCCGGTTTCGCGGTTGGTGTGGTTGAACGGGACAGGATTGTTGACGGCAGGGAAATAGTACCGGGTGATGTACTAATCGGGCTACCTTCTTCCGGATTGCACAGCAACGGTTATTCACTGGCGCGCAAGGTCCTGCTGGAGGTTGGTGGTTATCAAATGGATTCATATGTAGATAAATTGGGCCGGACGGTAGGGGAAGAAATGCTGGAACCAACAAAAATTTATGCCCGGGTTGTACTGCCTCTGCTGCAAAAGCTTAAAATTAAGGGAATGGCACATATTACCGGTGGTGGCTTGACCGAGAATGTTGCCCGGATGTTACCTGCCGAAACCGGTGCGGCTATAAAACTAGGCACATGGAATGTGCCCCCGGTGTTTGATTTGATTAAAGAAATAGGTGCGGTAACTGAGCAGGAGATGCTGCGCACCTTTAACATGGGAATCGGCCTGGTGGCGGTGATTGAGAACGACCGAGCTGAAGCGATCAAGGCGGAGCTAACTGCCAGAGGCGAAGTAAGTTACCTGATTGGAGAAATAACCAAAGGCAATAAGAAAGTTAGTTTCCTATAAGGAGGATCTGCCTGCCTGGGGGATTCCCGGGAATTAAAACAGGGAGGGGAAAAAATGGGCAAGCTTCGTCTGGGTGTGTTGGCCTCCGGAAGGGGTTCAAACCTGCAGTCTATTATGGATGCCGCCAAGGCAGGCCGTATCAATGTCGAAGTGGCTATGGTGTTCAGCGACAACAAGGATGCCTTCGCCCTGGAAAGAGCGCGAAAGGCAGGTATTCCAGCACTACACCTGAACCCGCGGGATTTTGGTTCAAAAGATGAATATGAGCAGAATATACTGGCTCTTCTGCACGAACATGGGGTACAGTTGGTCTGTCTGGCTGGCTATATGAGGATAATCGGCAAGGTCCTCCTGGAGGCCTACCCGAACATGATTATAAATATCCATCCGGCCCTGTTGCCCGCCTTTGCGGGGTTGCATGGTCAGCAGCAAGCCTGGGATTATGGGGTTAAATTTAGTGGTTGCACAGTGCATTTTGTTGATGAGGGGATGGACACAGGACCGATTATTATTCAGGCTGTGGTTCCTGTTTATGATGATGATACTGTAGATTCTCTTGCCGATCGCATTTTGGCGCAGGAACATAAAATTTATCCGCAGGCAATCGAGTTGATAGCGGAGGGAAAACTCAAACTGGTGGGAAGAAAGGTTTATACAAAACAATAGAATGGGGGCAGTTTTTATGAATATTATGCGTGCCATGATTAGCGTTTCAGATAAAACAGGCATTGTGGAATTTGCCCGAGGCCTGAAGGAACTGGGGGTGGAGATTGTATCTACCGGAGGGACTGCCGGTGCCCTGCGTGAGGCTGATGTACCCGTTACATACATATCCGATGTCACAGGTTTTCCCGAAATACTGGATGGACGTGTCAAGACATTGCATCCCCGTGTTCACGCCGGTATCCTGGCTCTACGCAAAAAGGATCACCTAAACCAGCTCAAGGAGCATAATATTACCCCATTTGACCTGGTGGTTGTCAATCTTTATCCTTTCCGGCAGACAATAAACAAAAAAAATGTCACCCTAAAAGAAGCAATAGAAAATATAGATATCGGTGGGCCAACCATGATCCGTGCAGCAGCCAAAAACTATGAAAACGTATTGGTGGTTGTCAACCCGGGCCGTTATATGGATGTCCTGGAGGCCATACGCTCCGGTGGGATAGACATGAAGCTGCGGTTGGATTTGGCCTGGGAAGCCTTTTCACATACTGCTGCTTATGATGCTACCATAGCAGCTTATCTTGAGGATATTAAAAATAGAGAGTCTAATGAGGAGCCCGGCAATAAAGAAATCTTTCCAGCTACGTTGAACATCGGAATGAAACGGGTGCAGACCCTTCGCTATGGGGAAAATCCCCACCAGCAGGCGGCCTTTTACTGGGATCCGGCAGTTACAGGTCCCTGTGTGGCCAACGCCAGAAAGCTATCAGGCAAGGAGCTTTCCTATAACAATATTTTGGATTTAAACGCAGCCTTTGAACTGGTGCGGGAGTTTAGCAGGAAGGCGGTAGTAATAGTCAAGCATAACAATCCTTGCGGCTGTGCCTGCGCAGATGATGCCGTAGGTGCCTACACAAAGGCCCTGGAAACTGATCCAGTGTCAGCTTACGGGGGCATTGTGGCCTGCAACTGTATTGTTGATGCTGAAACAGCCAGGGAAATGGCTAAAATATTTTTGGAGGCGATCATAGCCCCTGCTTTTGAGGAGGGGGCCTTAAAAATTTTAAAGGCCAAATCCAACCTCAGGCTGCTGGTAACCGGGGAGCTCAGGGGCCAAACCAGTGATGGTATGGAGATTAGGAAGGTAAACGGTGGATTGCTGATACAGGAGGCTGACCGGGAGGTGCTGCGTCTGCCTGAGCTCAGGGTAGTAACAAAACGTGAACCAACTATGGAAGAAATGGATGAGCTCTTATTTGCTATGACAGTGGCCAAGCACGTGAAGTCAAACGCCATTGTGATTACACATGAGCGTGCCCTGCTGGGTGTAGGTGCCGGCCAGATGAACAGGGTAGGTGCTGCCCGCATAGCTGTCGAACAGGCAGGTGAAAAGGCACGTGGTGCAGTACTGGGTTCAGATGCCTTTTTCCCGTTTAATGACACTGTGCAGCTAGCAGCAAAAGCGGGCATAACGGCTATTATACAGCCTGGTGGTTCTATTCGGGATGAGGAATCAATCAAAGCGGCGGATGAGAATGATATAGCCATGGTGTTTACCGGCATGAGACATTTCAAACACTAGCACATGTTTAATTATGGTCAAGGGAGTGAAATACTATGAAGGTTCTGGTGGTAGGCGGCGGTGGACGCGAACATGCCCTGGTCTGGAAATTAAAACAGAGCCCCCGTGTCAAGGAAATATTTTGCGCCCCTGGTAACGCCGGTATTGCAGCTATGGCCACCTGTGTTAATATCGGCGTGGAGGATATTCCCGGGTTGTTGGATTTTGCTGTTGATAGAGGTATCAGCTTGACATTGGTCGGCCCTGAGGCACCGCTATGTGCAGGCATTGTTGACCGCTTCCAGGAAGCAGGCCTGAAAATATTCGGCCCCTCCCAAGCAGCAGCGGAAATAGAGGGTAGCAAGGTTGTGGCCAAGGACATTATGGCCAGATATGGTATTCCCACGGCAAAGTATGCGGTTTTTAGCAAGCAGGCAGATGCTGTTCGGTATATAAACCAAATTGGTGTTCCCTGTGTGATCAAAGCAAACGGTCTGGCTGCCGGCAAGGGAGTAATTGTGGCTGCGGATAAGGAAACTGCATTAGATGCGGTGCATTCAATCATGGTTGATAGGAATTTTGGTGAAGCGGGTGAACTGGTGGTGATTGAGGAGTGTCTGGTTGGTGAGGAGGTCAGTATCCTGGCCTTTACAGACGGTGTAAATGCTGTGCCCATGATTTCATCCCAGGATCACAAGCGTGTTTTTGACAATGATCGGGGTCCCAACACAGGCGGCATGGGGGCCTATGCCCCGGCACCTGTTTATACCCAGGAACTCCATGAGCAAGTAATGAAGGAAATTATTACGCCGATGATCAATGCTCTGCATGTGGAGAACCGCACCTATCGCGGGGTTATTTATGCTGGTTTAATGATTACCAGTGAGGGGCCAAAGGTATTGGAGTTTAACGCCCGCTTTGGTGATCCGGAGGCACAACCGGTGCTTTCCTTACTAGAGACTGATCTTATTGAGATTATTGAGGCTGTTTTGGAAAACCGTCTTAACACGATTGATATTCGGTGGAAAAAACAGTCATCTGTTTGTGTAGTTCTGGCATCAGGCGGCTACCCGGGGTCATATACCAGGGGAAAAGTAATTAAGGGGCTGGATCGGGTGCCGCCCGAGATCACAGTTTTCCACGCTGGAACAGCAAAAAAGGGCCAGGACATTGTTACAGCGGGCGGCAGGGTGTTGGGAGTGACTGCAGTAGGGTCGGATATTCTAACCGCCATTAAATCCGCCTACAAGGCAGTAGAAAAAATTAGCTTTGATGGAATGCAGTATCGCCAGGACATCGGCCGGCGGGCAGTGCAGAAGATGGTTTAAATTAGGCCGGTCAGCGGATCATCAGATAGATAATTAATAAAAATCTGCTCAGATAAGATGCAGCACTTTTTTAAAAAGTGCTATTTTCTTGATTAATTTTCTTTAGTATGCTAAAATGCTAAACTGGTAGCATAATGAAGATCCGGAGGGGTGATGGTGTATATCGGAAAACTCAAGGATGATCTGCTGGATAGGCTTTTCGAGGCTGTATTGCTACTAGAAAATCTAGAGGAGTGCTACCGTTTTTTTGAGGATATCTGTACGGTGGCCGAGTTGAAATCCCTGGGCCAGCGCCTGGAGGTGGCCAAGATGTTACAAGAAAACCTTACATACAGTGAAATATCAAGCCAAACAGGGGCCAGTACAGCTACTATCAGCCGGGTAAAGAGGGCGCTGAACTATGGTGCAGATGGTTACAAGCTAATTATTGATCGGTTATCTACTAACAGATGAAACCATACATTAAGAAAAATGCGGGAAAAGAAAGGACAAAGGGGGCTGTTTATAGAATGAATAGAGCGTTTAATTTATCAGCACTGGTGCGGCAAGATTTGCAAGATGCGGTCCCATATGACGCGCCTTTTTATGCGGACGTGGTCAAGTTGGATGCCAATGAAAACCCCCATCATTTTCCGCAGGAAGTGTTGGAAGAGATTTTTAAGGAGATAAATACAAAGGCTTTATGCCGTTATCCTGATGCTTTAGCAGTCAGATTACGCAGATGCTTAAGTGACTATATATCAGTTCCACCGGGCAACATATTGGTAGGAAATGGTTCAGATGAACTAATCCTTAATCTCATGCTGGCCTTTACAGCAGGGGCAACATATGCTGTGGCCACGCCGACCTTTTCCATGTATGGGGTACATGGTAGGATAGTATCCGGCAAGATGGTGGAGGTACCCCGCCGGAATGATTTTAGCATAGATGTTGATGGATTGATTGCTGCCGCTTCCACGCCGGAGGTAAAAATTGTTGTCATCTGTTCGCCAAATAACCCCACAGGCAATGCTACTCCACCCGATGAAATTGAAAAAATTCTTGGACAAGTCAATGCCATTGTTGTGGTAGACGAGGCTTATAACGAATTTGGCGGAGTATCCAGTGTTCCCTTGCTGGACAGTTATGAAAACCTTGTTGTTTTGCGTACCTTTTCCAAGGCATTTGGTATGGCCGGCCTGCGGGTGGGTTATCTGCTGGCTGGTTCAGGGATCATAAATGAACTGCTAAAAGTCAAACAACCCTACAACCTGAATGTTTTCTCCCAGGTGGCAGCATGTGCAGTGATGTGCAATCTCTCCCCTTTCAAGGAAAGGGTAAAAAACATATTACGGGAAAGGGAGAGACTGATCGCCGAGCTCACAAACATCCCGGGTGTAAGGGTGTTTCCCACCCAGGCAAACTTTATCATGTTCAGAACCACATTGCCTGCCGATAAGGTATATAACGGCCTACTGGGACAAGGTGTATTAATCAGGAATGTGGATGGACATCTTTTACCCGAATGCCTGAGGGTTTCCGTGGGGACGGAGGAAGAAAACAACATCTTTATAGAAAAATTAAAGAAGGTTATTGGTAGTGATTAGTTTCAGATTAAATTGCGGCAGGAAAGCCCTTTTTAATAAAAAATCTATTATAAGGTGGGAGAAAAAATGTCTGAATCACGTGTTACCTACGTCACGAGAAAGACAGCGGAAACGGAAATAAACTGTTCGCTAAACCTTGACGGGGATGGAGTTTACTGGGTAACTACCGGTGCGCCGTTTTTTGACCATATGTTACAGCAATTTGCCAAGCATGCTTCTTTCGACATGGAACTAACCGGACGCGGGGATTTGGCAGTGGATGGTCACCATACGGCAGAGGACGCCGGTTTATGTTTGGGGCAGGCTTTAAAAAAGGCACTGGGCGAAAAGGCTGGAATTACAAGATATGGTCAGGCCATTATTCCAATGGATGATGCGCTGGTTATGGCAGCTGTTGATCTCAGTGGCAGGGGATATCTGGCTTTTGATGTACCCATGCCGGCGACAAGGATTGGTGACTTTGATACGGAAGTGGTTGAGGAATTTATGCGGGCCCTGGCCACTAACGGGGAATTTAACCTGCACATCCGTCTCCTTAATGGGAAAAACACCCACCACATTATAGAGGCAGTTTTTAAAGCCCTGGCGCGCTCACTGAAAATGGCTGTTGCCAGGGATGGCAGCGATGGTGTTCCTTCTACCAAAGGAACTTTAGAAGGGTAGGTGAGACTAGATCCCCTCAAGATACTAGAATATTTCGGGAGTGTGGTTGATTTATGTTAATTATCCCAGCCATAGATCTGCGGGAAGGGAAATGTGTTCGACTGGTGGAAGGACAGCTTGACCGGGAGACCATTTACTCCGATGATCCGGTGGCAATGGCGGCTCACTGGCAGGAAAAGGGTGCACAGATGTTGCATGTGGTAGATTTGGACGGCGCCTTTGCCGGTTCACCAAAGAATCACGACGTTGTAAAGGAAATTCTCTCTGTGCTGACAATACCGGTACAGGTTGGCGGCGGTATTAGAAATATGCAGTCAATAGAATTACTGCTGGAGCTGGGTGCTGCACGGGTAATCCTGGGTACATCTGCTATTTTAAAACCGGAACTTGTTTCGGCAGCTTGTTCCAGATATGGTGATGCCATCCTGGTGGGCATTGATGGTCGTTACGGCCAGGTTGCTATTGAGGGCTGGGGTGTTACGGTGGAAAAGGGAACCATTGAATTGGCCGGTGAAATGAAGGCCTTGGGCATAAAGAGAGTTGTCTTTACAGATATCCGGCGGGATGGTACCTTACGGGGGCCTAATTTTGAGGCGATCAGAGAACTTGCTACTGCTACCGGTTTAAAGATCGTCGCCTCAGGCGGTGTTTCTACTGCCGATGATCTACGGAGATTAAAAGAACTCGAACCCTACGGGGTTGACTCTGTGATCATGGGCAAGGCGCTTTATGCCGGAACAGTAACTATACAGGAGGCCCTGATAATAGCAGCAGGGCAGGGGGAAGGGGTTTGTTAATGAACGTCCGGCTTTTTGCCGATAAAATATGTTTTTTAAACCTTGGAGGAATAGTAGCAGATGTTTGATCTAGATATACTAAAATATAATGAGGCCGGGCTTATTCCTGCTATTGTGCAGGATTGTGACGGTGGTGCTGTCTTGATGATGGCTTATATGAACAAGGAATCATTGGAAAAAACATTGGCCACCAGGGAAACCTGGTTCTGGAGCAGGAGCAGAAAAACCTTCTGGCATAAAGGTGAAACTTCCGGCAACATCCAACGGGTAAAAGAAATTCTGTATGATTGTGACCGGGATACCCTATTAGTCAGGGTTGAACAAAAAGGGGCTGCCTGTCATGAAGGGTTTTATTCTTGTTTTCACTATCGCATCGAACAGGATGGAGAAGTTACTGTGGTCGGTGAAAAACAGTTTGACCCGGACCAGGTCTACGGGAAAAAAAGCTAACCTGCAGGCTAGGCTAAGGCAACTAGGGGAAATAACAAATGGGTATTATACAAGAGCTATATAGGGTTATAAACAGTAGGCGCGGGCAAAGCCGACCGGGTTCTTATACAGCCTATCTTTTTGAGCAGGGTGAGGATAAAATATTAAAAAAGGTCGGTGAAGAAGCCGCAGAGGTAATCATTGCCGCCAAAAACGGCGAGGCAACAGCCCTTACTGGGGAAATAGCGGATTTGATTTATCACTTGTTGGTGTTGCTGGCCTGGCATGGCCTTTCCCCGTCGGATGTCCGGGCTGTGTTGGCCGCACGTAGAAATAAAAACCTGGTTGATGAGGTAAATACTGCTCACCGGCCTCAGGAACGTGGCATGATGGTCGATAATGACAGCAGGAGGTCGATGAAAAATTATTGAAATACGTAAAAAACACAAGGGTATACAGGTGCTTTTACAGGCACTCGCTATGGGAAAGGATTGGAATGTAGTTATTACGGGTGGTGAAATTCCCCATCTTGGCGCCGTTGCTCTCGGTATTCCACGGCCGAGCCTGAGGGATCCGGCGGTAACAAGTGCCACTGTGTCCGTTATGACCCTAACTGGGCACAAGGAAGATGAAGTCGCCCGGCCGGCAGCACATTTTTTGGCCAGCAGACTGGGTGTGCCGGTTGTGGTTTCTTGTGGTATACATAACGATAATATTAGACAGGAAGACATCCAGCATATTAATGGGATGGTTCAGGAAGCATTAAATGATTTGGTTAGGGAAGCCTGTGGTTAAAAGAAGCAGTCGACATATATTCGGAACAAAAAAGGCAGGACATCAGAGTTAGCTGATAACCTTGCCTTTTTATATTTATTTTGTGACTGTGGATTGTGGGTAGCATAGTCTTGATTAATTTGTTATATCAGACATAAAGTCCAGTTAGGGCTTCACTATCTTTGGACCACCTATTTACTATGGTGTTTTCAATTCCTAACTGATCAAGTATTCGTCCTGTTGTTTGCCTGACAATGTCATCAATAGTCAGGGGTTTATTATAGAATGAAGGCACTGGAGGCATAATGATTACCCCAATTCGGGATAGCTTAAGCATATTTTCCAGGTGAATAGGACTAAAAGGCGTTTCCCGTACTACCAGTACCAGCCGGCGTCTTTCTTTAATGGTTACATCAGCGGCCCTGTTGATTAAATTATCGGCATGGCCGTTTGCTATTGCGGAAAGGGTTTTCATGCTGCAGGGTGCTACTACCATCCCCAGGTGCATGAAGGAACCACTGGCCGGCGGTGCCCCGATATCACTGTTGGGATAGTGATCTTCGGCTAACTGGATAATACGATCCAATGAATAATCGGTTTCGAAACCAATAGTCCTTTGAGCAGAATTGCTTAAAATCAAATGGGTGGCCAACCCGGCTTTTTTGGCCTCCTCCAGGAATCTAATTCCATATATTGCTCCAGTCGCTCCTGATATCCCTAGGACTACTCTGTTCATCAAAAGCAAGCCTCCTTTTCATTTATCCTGCCGATATTATAAAAAACCCGAAATACCCGGCCACATTATACCTTGTATAAAAGCTATCATGGCTATGTTTGCCTTTCTATGGCTTAACAGGTTGAATGTTTGGTGAATAGCTGACTAAAATAACAGTTTTTCAATCATTAGAATCTATCTTCCAACATTTTATGACATATAACCACAAAAGCTGATCATCTATAGCCCCTGTTTTTTAGCTGCACCGAATTGGAATATGTGGTTAACGCTGTCAAAAAGGATAGTGCATTGACCATTATTGTGTCTGTTTAGATCGTAGAAATGATTTATTGATGATGATAATCTCATTATAGACAGATGTTTCTCAACCGACTTCACTATCTTCAATTGTAGCCAACATGTCATAGGTAAATGGGTAAATACATCAATGGAGGTGGCTGCAGGGTAAAAGAATACAGTAACTTCATATGTTCTGTGGTGTAAAATCGGGTAACTAACATCGAAAAAATTATGAGGCAAAGAAAAAAAAGGGGTGTGATTATACAGTGTTTCGTGACTTACGTGAGTTTTTAGCCAAGTTGGAGGAAAATGGACAGCTTGTTCGTATTAAAGATTCAATTTATCCGGAACCAACCATCCGGGAAATTTGCCGGGCAGCAGTTGATGTACCTAATGGCCCTGCCGTAGTTATGGATAACATTAAAGGCATGAAGGGCATGCAGGTAGCTATGAACGTGCACGGCTCCTGGGCTAACATTGCTTTAATGATGGGTTTGGATAAAGATACACCGGTAAAGGATCAGTTCTTTAATTTCCTTGAGGCCTGGGATAGGTATCCTGGTGAAATAAAGAATATTGATAGTGATAAGGCTCCCTGCCATGAGGTAATAGTGAAGGACAACATCAACCTTTTTGAACATATTCCGCTATTCCGCATCAATAAATGGGATGCTGCCTGCTTCTTTTCCAAGGCCTGCATAGTAAGTAAGGATCCATATGATAGGGACAACTTTGATACCCAGAACGTAGGTACCTACCGGTTACAGGTCATTGGTAAAGATCAAATTTGTATCCAGGCCCTTGCTTTCCATGACATTGCTCGCCATGTAACCCATGCGGAAGAACAGAATGAACCGCTACCGGTTGCTATTGCCCTGGGTAATGACCCGGTACTGACCTTTATGGCCAGCACACCGATTAATTATGATCAATCAGAATACAAGTATGCTGCAGCCATTAACGGTATCCCGATGGAGGTAACCAAGGCACTGAATAGTGACCTTGATGTTCCGGCTAACGCTGAATATGTGATTGAAGGTGAAATATTGCCCCGCGTGCGTGTTCCGGAAGGGCCCTTTGGTGAGTTCCCAGGAAGTTACTCCGGTATGCGTCTACAGTCGGTAATTCAGGTAAAGAGCATTAGCTACCGTAAGAACCCAATTTTTGAAAACCTCTTCATGGGTCGCCCCTGGACTGAAATTGACTACCTTATGGGTCTAAACACCAGCGCACCTCTATACAACCAGTTGAAGGAAAGCATGCCGGAGGTACATGCGGTAAACGCTATGTATCAGCACGGTTTGACCACTATCGTTTCTACCAAAAACCGTTTTGGTGGCTATGCCAAGTCAGTGGCATTCCGTCTGTCTTCCACACCACATGGTATTTCCTACTGCAAGAATATTATTCTTGTTGATGAAGATGTCGACCCATTCAACCTGGAACAGGTTATGTGGTCTTTGTCCTGCCGGGTACGCGCGGAAAAGGACGTCCTGGTTATCCAAAACACACCGGGTATGCCGCTTGATCCCACATCCTACCCGGCTGGTATGGGCAACAAATTTATCATTGATGCCACTGAACCGACCGATCCGGATGGGCTGCTGCGTGACACCAGGCTAATTGGCAATCCTGATTCTAAAAAGTTTGAAAAGGTTATTGCCGATTTGCAAAAGGCTGCCCAGGGAGCATAAGTATTTAATACCACTGTGATAAATTATAATACCTGGTTTACAAAAGGAGGATAAATTGCATGAAGTGTGTGCGTTGTTTACATGATACGGCGAGACTATTAACAAAAGCGCCAGACGGCTCAGGCGCATGGGAAATGTATGCATGCAGCCGTTGCAACTTTACCTGGAGGAATACTGAAGAGGATGAAGTAATCAAGCCGGAACTGCGTGATAAGGAATTTCAATTTACGCAGGAACCGGAAGACCTGCAAATCCTGGTTCCTATTGCTCCACTGAAGAAGAAGTAACCGCCATTTCTGCCGAGAATATAAAGGAAATGGTTATGGTATAATGTCCCATTAGGGGTTAATAGGACCATTAGCCAATTACTCCTCTCAGGTAATGGGTGGAATGATAAAGGCCATCTGAATCCAGGGAATGGATCCGGATGGCCATTCCATATAACCTTTGGTATTATAAAAACTAAATAATATTATAGCAAATTAAAATGTGTCTCCCACATGCAGTGGCAGTATACAATTTCCCCTAACCCTTGCTATCCCAGGTCGAGCAAATATAGATAACCTATACAATTAGAGCCTCCACAACTAGAATAGACCATATATTTTTTAATTTAAAAGGCAGTTGTTTTGTTTTGATGATATAATCATAGATGACAACATGTCTCTAAATAGGCTTTTATTTACGGAGGGACGTAATAATGAGTCAGGAAATGCAATTGGGAAGTATGCTTAAATTGCAGGCAGGGTTAGGCAAAAATTATCTAAAGGATAAACGCATACTGATTCTAAATGCCAATGCCATTGGCATCCTGCGCAAAGACCTGATCTATACCCTGGGAAAAGAAAAAGCTAAAGGATTTTTAATACGATTTGGCTTTAATAACGGTTTTCGGGACGTGGAAAATCTCATGAGTGATTTCCCACGTATAGATAAAGAAGGCCGATATCATTTGGCAAGAAACTTTCACACCTTTATTGGGATGGCCAACGTTATTTCTGCAGAAAAGAAGTCAAATGATATCGAACACACCTGGATGTGTGAAGGAAGCTGGTATGATTCCTATGAGGCGGAGCACCACATTAAGCATTTCGGTTCAGCCACAGAGCCTGTATGCTGGACCCTTGTGGGTTACGCCAGTGGAATTATGTCAGCCTTTTTTGGTGAAAGAGTAATTATCAAAGAGGTTTCCTGTGCTGCCATGGGTGATCAGCACTGCCGTTATGTAGGAATGAAATTGTCTGACTGGGGTGAGGAAATTCGCCCCGAACTGAAATACTATCATGGCACTACCCTGGGGCAAGGTGTGGATTGGCCCCAGACTAGCGCAATGGAGCAGAATGAGGCTTTAAGGCAATCGGTGGCTGTTCATGAACAGCTAACGAGAATGGTGCTAAACGGTGATGATATAACAATGATTACCAGTGCTGTAGGTAAAATTATGAATGGGACAGTATTGGTAGAGGATCAGTCCTTCCAGCCGGTGGCCTATTTTTCGCCTACGGTGACAATGGAAGCCAACTGCCAGCCCCCTTTTTCCACTGGGGATATCATCGGTGACTGGCGACTGCGTCACCTGGTCACCAAACTCCGCCAGGAAAATAAGCCTGTTACTTTACCGTCGGAACTAACCAAAAGACCAATAACCCAGTTCGTTTTTCCAGTCATTAGTCGCATGGAGGTTATTGGCTATGTCAGCTTGATTAAACCCGAAAAAAAGCTCACTGAGCACGAGCAGATGACAATGGATTTTATTGTTACTGTTTTCGCCTTGAAGATGACCCAGGATCGGACAGTGGCCAAAACTGAAAGTCGTTTGCTGGGTGACTTTGTGCTGGAGTTGGTTTCGGGCAAGTTTAGATCCGAAACATCAATTGTTGAAAGAGCCCGCTGTCTTGGTTATAATATTAAAAGATCCCACCGGGTGCTTGTTGCCAGTGTGGATGAACCGGCTTGTTCATTAGGGAAATCTATTCAGGCCAGGGGGCTTACCCCCCATGTTAGGGAACAGATTTGCGGTATAATTAACACAGCATTAAACATCTATAACAGGACTGGTACAGCCACCATTAGCGGTGATAACATTATTATCATCACCGCATTAGAGGATAGGGCCTCTTCTAATACGGTTGAATTGGCACGTAGAATGCAAAAGATGGTGGCCAAACATTTGCCATCATTGACAATATCTATAGGTTTGGGCCGGGTTTGTTTTACCCCGAGGGACTTTAGCGATTCATATCAGGAAGCCAAATGGGCTTTAAAGGTAATAAAATCGCTTAACCAAAAAAATATGACTGTTCCTTTTGATTGTTTGGGTACTTTTGGCCTGCTTTTTAATACTAATAATCAGAGCAGCCTGGTGGACTTTATGCATGATCAGCTTGGTGAGTTGCTGGAATATGATAGCAAAAATGGCAGCGAGCTAGTTGAGACTTTAAATAATTATTTTAACAGCAACTGTATCATGCGAGAGGCAGCCAAGGCCACCATGATCACCCTGAGCGGCTTTAAATACCGGTTGGGGAAAATATGTGAGGTAGGCGGCTTTTCACTAAAGGATCCAAACAAAAAGTTTGATCTGCAGTTAGCATTAAAAATATGGTGTTTAAGCAGGGGCGATCTAGAAACAGAGGGTATGCAGTCGAATGAGGCTTCATGCACACAAAAAAAATTTTATGTTTCTGGAGGTAAGCCGTGGAAGAATACGTTATCCTGGTAGACGAAAATGATAATATGGTAGGCACTGCTGAAAAAATGGATGCCCACATAAACCCCAGGTTGCATCGGGCCTTTTCAATCATTATATTTAACAGCAAGGATGAGGTGTTAATCCAAAAGCGTGCCTTGGACAAATATCATACCCCGGGGCTGTGGGCAAATACATGCTGCAGTCACCCGCGGCCCGGGGAAGAACTGGAGGCTGCCGCACACAGGAGACTACAGGAAGAAATGGGGTTTGACACCGCGTTAGCGAGAGTTTTCTCATTTATTTATGAAGCGAAGTTTGAAAATGGTGTAACAGAGAAGGAGTATGATCACGTATTATTCGGCAGGTGGGATGGGACCCCGATAAAAAATCCTGCTGAGGTGGCCGACTACAAATGGATTGCAAAAAATGCCTTGACTGAGGATATTAAAAAAAACCCGGAAATTTACACACCATGGTTTAGGATTGCCTGGGAAAAGCTGTTGATGGAGAAGGTGATCTAACAGGATGGGCTCATCGCGGGACAGGAGCTTGAAATGGGGGCGGATTCGCCCCCTGATGTATTTTAATTAATTTTATGAACCCTGCACCCTTGCTGATAATGTCCGGTGAGTTATTCCGGAACGAAATCAGCATTTTTTGTCAATGTTTGTTTGAATTCAATGAACAATACCAGTGTGGACTGTGGTGAAGGATTTGCGCTGATTACTTAGAATTTATAGTATTAATGAGATGTTAATTTTTTGGGGGTTGATGGACGTATTGGATAATCTTAATCCGGCCCAGGTTGAGGCGGTGACATATGGGGAAGGACCATTACTGATCCTGGCGGGCGCCGGTAGTGGCAAAACCAGGGTTTTAACTTGCCGGGTAGCACACTTGATTAGGGAGATGGGGATCCGGCCATACCACATTCTGGCCATTACTTTTACCAACAAGGCAGCCCAGGAAATGAGGATGCGGGTGGAAGCATTGGCGCCGGAAATGTCTGGTGACATTTGGATTCACACCTTTCATGCCGCCTGCCTGCGTATTTTAAGGCGCCAAGAGGAGTTTTTTGGACGTACCCGTGACTTTATAATCTATGATAATGATGATCAGCTCACCGTTGTCAAAGACTGTATCAAGGAACTGGACATTGATGGAAAAAGGTACCAGCCCCGGGCGGTAGCGGCAGCCGTCTCCCAGGCTAAAAACAAACTGCAGACCACAAGTGATTATGAGAAACAGGCTTATGATAGTTTTAACAAGGTAGTTACCAGGGTTTATGTTCGATATGAAGAAAAACTGCGGGAAAACAATGCAGTGGATTTTGACGATCTCATTTTTCTTACAGTACAGTTGTTTAGGGAAAATCCACAAGTGCTGGCATATTATCAGGATCGTTTCCGCTACATCCTGGTTGATGAATACCAGGACACTAACCATGCCCAATATGTTTTTGTCAATCTGTTGGTGGGCACCCGCCGCAACTTGTTTGCCGTAGGTGATCCCGATCAGGGAATTTATAGCTGGCGGGGCGCGGATATCAATAATATTCTCAGATTTGAAAAGGACTATCCTGAAGCAAAGCTAATCAAGCTGGAGCAAAATTATCGCTCCACCAGCCGGATTTTAGAGGTGGCCAATCACATTATAAAAAACAACGAAAACCGCAGGGAAAAGCGTCTTTGGACGGCGGAAAAATCCGGTACCGCCCCGGTGCACTTCTTTGGTGAAGACGAACACAAGGAAGCCGACTATATAGCGAGGAAAATATTTCACCTCACAGAAACAGAAAAAAGACCATATCGTGATTTTGCCGTGCTCTACCGCACCCATGCCCAGTCCAGAGTAATTGAGGAAATATTTGTCAGGGCAGGATTGCCTTATACCATTATTGGAGGCTTGAAATTTTACTCCCGTAAAGAGATAAAGGACATCATGGCTTACCTGAGGCTAATTGTAAACCAAAGGGACACCGTCAGCCTGGCCAGGATTGTAAACATCCCCAGGCGCGGTATCGGCCCTGCTTCTCTGGCCAAAATCATATCTTTTGCCGAAAACAACCTGATTACACCTGTTGAGGCCCTTACCAGAGCGGCTGAAATTGATGGGCTTACTGGTCGAGCCAGGTTGGCATGCAGCAAACTGGGCTTACTGCTACAACGTCTTGCGGCGGAGTTATTAGATGCTAATGTTACTTACCTGGCCACAGAGGTGTTGGAACAAACCGGGTACCGTAAGGAACTACTGGCTGAAGATACGGTAGAATCACGCACCAGGCTGGAAAACCTGGATGAGTTTATTTCCGGCACTAAAGAATTTGACCGGGATGCAGAAGAAAAAGGGTTGCGGAGCTACCTGGAAAATGTAGCCCTGGTAACAGATCTGGACAAGTATGATGCAGATTATGATCAGGTTTCCCTGATGACTCTGCATAGTGCCAAAGGCCTTGAGTTTCCAATTGTTTTCCTGGCCGGTCTAGAAGAAGGTGTTTTTCCCCACTCCCGTTCATTGCTGGAACCAGGTGAGCTGGAGGAAGAACGCCGCCTGTGTTATGTTGGTGTAACCAGGGCTATGCAGCATCTTTACCTTACTCATTGTTGGAAAAGAACCCTTTTTGGCGCTGAAAAATACAACAAGCCTTCCCGCTTTCTTGAGGAAATCCCGGGCCACCTTTTAAGCGATGACAATTTGCCGGAAAATGGCATTAAAAAGGACCGGCCGGGGATGGGGGCGGGTGTCACTGTTGGGAAAAGGATTTTAGGTGTCCGGCAATATCTCCTTGGTGACCGGGTCAGGCACAATAAATGGGGCCCGGGAGTAGTTGTTGGGGTACAAGGTGATGGTGAGGATACAGAGTATCAGGTGGCCTTTCCAGAGCAGGGTATAAAGGTACTGCTGGCAAAATATGCACCGTTGCAGAAGGCTGATGAGCTGTAATCAGCCAACATAAGGTGCGGAAACAAATAAGGATGTTTGGCCCTATCGGGTAACTCAGATAGTCCTTTTGGCAATACTATTATTAAACCGGTTACGGAGGGATTATGGAGCGTCTCCTAATCGTGGCCGCCCTTACGGCGGTGATTCATTTTATTAATACCCTGGCTTATGCCATGCGCATATCAGGCGTGCGTACACAGAGACTGGCCACAGGTTTATCCATTTATAACGTGATATTTCTGGTGGCCAGCACTGCTAATACGATTCAGGCGCCAATTTTGGCTTCTATTGTGGAAATGGTTATTAAAACAGGACAGATCCAGACGGGAATCAGGGTAACAGATGCAGAGCTGGTCAATAGTGCTGCTTATCAGGCGCTGCTGGTCTCACTGAGTGATAATATTCGTTTTGTCATTCTGGCCGCCACAGTGGGGACTGTTATTGCTGCCGCCTTGATCCCTGTTTTTGTCAACATATTTAACCGTGCTATATTTTCTTTTGAGGAAACAGGTTCGGTGCCCCGGATGTTGGCCGGCATCATAATTTCACCCCGCCGCTTTATGCGAGCAGGTGGTCAAATTGAACAACAAAGCAGGAAGTCATTTAAGATAACACCAAAAAGAAAAATTGCCATCCCCAAGACGTTTCTATTCTTAAATATAATTGTTACCGGTGTGTATACTACAGGGGTGCTTTCCGCAATATATGCCGGGGCCCTTTTCCCCAATTTCCGTTCTACTGCCGCCTTACTATCTGCCGTGGTTAATGGGGTAGCCACCATTCTCGCGGCTACGGTGGTTGAGCCTACTGCTGCCGCTATTACCGACCAGGCACTACAGGGGGAGCGGAGTGACGAAGATGTAAAACAAATGGTTATCTATCTGTCGCTAACAAGAATCTTGGGTACTGCTTTGGCCCAGTTAATTTTTGTGCCGGCGGCTTATCTGGTTAAATATGCTGCTTCCCTCCTGGTATAGGTGTGGAATGTCATATAGTCTGGTCGATTCTGATATACCTTAATGTTGTACAAAAGTGGAGGTGAAAAAGTGAAAGAGGATATTGCACAGGTTCAGGAAAGGATTGAAGCCTTGCGGTCAGAGATCGAGGCCCATAATTACCATTATTATGTTATGGATGATCCCATTATATCGGATGCCCTCTATGATAAAATGCTGCGTGAGTTGGAAAATTTGGAAAAGAAACATCCTTCCCTGGCCAGTCCCCATTCACCGACTCAGAGGGTTGGTGGACAGCCGGGTGAGGGATTCGCTACGGTACGTCACCTTTCGCCGATGATGAGTCTGGCCAATGCCTTTGAGGCCGGTGAACTAGAGGATTTTGACCGCCGGGTACGGCAGGCACTGCCCGGGGAAGCTGTTCAATATGTGGTTGAACCCAAAATAGATGGACTTGCTGTTTCTATTTTTTATGAAAATGGCCTTTTTTCTAGAGGGGCTACCCGGGGCGATGGTGAGACGGGCGAAGATATTAGCGGGAATCTAAAGACTATAGGAAGTGTTCCTCTTCGCCTGCGCAGATCTGTCCAGTCCCTGGAGGTAAGGGGTGAAGCCTATATGCCCAAGGATTCTTTTGCCAGGCTAAATGAGGCCAGAGAGGAAGCCGGGGAGCCCCTTTTTGCCAACCCGCGCAATGCTGCAGCCGGGACCTTGCGCCAACTTGATCCTCGTGTTGCGGCCTCACGCCGGCTAAACCTAATTGTCTACGGCATTGGCTACAGTGAGGGTGTTCAACAACAGGAACATAGCGGTATTCTAAATTTGCTTCGAGAACTAGGCTTGCGGGCCAATGAATACCATTTATTTAGCGATATAAATGAGGTTATAAAATATTGTCTGGACTGGCAGCCACGCCGTTTTGAACTGCCCTATGCTGTTGATGGCCTGGTGATAAAAGTCAACTCCCTGGATCAGCAGCAGCGATTGGGTGCAACAGCGAAAAGCCCCCGTTGGGCGATAGCTTTTAAATTTCCGCCGGAGCAGGCGGTTACAACTGTGAAGAATATTTTTGTGCGGGTGGGACGTACAGGGGTACTTACACCTACCGCAGAAATGGACCCGGTAAAGATCGCCGGTACCACAGTGAGCAGGGCCACCTTACATAATGAGGACAACATCCGCGATAAGGATATTCGCATCGGTGACAAGGTGATGATCCAGAAAGCGGGTGATATTATCCCCGAAATCATTGCCGTCCTGCCGAAGGAGAGAAAAGGTGAAAAGTCGGCCTGGTCTATGCCCTCTAAATGTCCTTCATGCGGTTCCAGTGTCACGCGGGCAGCAGGAGAAGCTGCAGTACGGTGTACGAACATAGCTTGCCCGGCCCAGCTATGGGAAGGGCTAATCCATTTTGCTTCACGTCAGGCCATGAACATAGCCGGGCTGGGTCCCGCCGTATTGGCCCAGATCCTTAGCCGGGGACTGATACATGACCCGGCGGATCTTTATCGGCTGCGTTATGAGGATCTTGTTGGTCTGGAGCGGCTGGGACCAAAATCAGCCCAAAACCTATTAAAGGCGCTGGAGGAAAGCAAAAAAAATCC
>JAAYRI010000101.1 GCA_012518875.1 Peptococcaceae bacterium | reverse complement strand
GGGCGGGGGGAGTTGTTAGAAATAATCGGTGGCTGGCTTTAAAAGGCTGCCGAAACGGATTTACCACCTGCCTAAAAAACGCTGCAGAAAACCTTGTTCTTCCTCCCTTATCACTGGGATTTCGATAATGTTCTCCATGGCTATTTGATTGAAATCATTTAAAACAATTGATTCGAAGGGGATGTCAAGTGGGATTTCTCCGGCATTTTTGGCGGCCCGGTGAAATCTTTCATACGATTCCCTTGTAATCATCGGGTTTGCAGCCCAAATCCCCAGGGACTGATAGCGACGGATGGAATTTATCAAAACTGTTTTGTCCAGCTTGGGAAAAGAAGCTGCAGCAGCCTCGGCTAGTTTCTCTGCACTTTGTGTGCTCATCCACAGCTGGGCCTTATAAATAGCATTGGTAAATTTTTGGAATAATTCCGGGTTTGCTTCGATGTTTTCAGGCATAGCAGCGTAAGCAGTCACAGCCATGTCCCCAGCAACAGGGCCCACTGCCGCCACTACCTTGCCGAAACCTTCCGCTTCAACAAGGGAAGCCTCTGGCTCCAGTAGTTGAATGTAGTCACCTGTTCCGGCATGAAAGGCGGCTATTCGTAGGTTGTCGGGGATATTGAAATATATGGTTACCCCTCTATAAGGTGGCAGTTCATAGTTTCTGAGAACGCTTTCCAGGGCTATTTGGGTGCTGTCATCATGGGCACTACCAATGATGGTTTGGCCTTTTATATCTGTCCACTGAAAATCCCCCGCACCATTTTCTGTCCTGGCCAGCAACAAGGAACCGTCTCGGGCGGCTGCCACCGCAAATGCTCGTGGTTGTGGGCTACCTTCAGTGGGGTTAAACATAATTCTTTGCAAACCACAGATTACAATATCGGCCCTACCATCTATTAATGAGGCCCGGATGGCTTCAGCACTTGTGGCGCTAATAGTTACATTAAGGTTTTCCTCTTCGAAAAACCCCAGGTTTTGGGCTAGATATTGGGGTAGGTAAAAGGGTGAGTGTATGGACTCTAAAACCTTAACATTATAGGCCTCCTCGGTCGGTGTCATTCTTTTTAAATGCGCTGCCACAGCAAAGGATGCGACAACCCCAAGAAGAATAATGACTGCTATTAATTTGGTTCTGGACTGCAATGTAACCCCCCCACTTCCCCCTCATTCATTATTATTGTGCACAAAAGGTTTTAATGACTGTCAAAACCATAAAAAAATCGGAGGGTTATTTGCATAATATGGTAAATGGGGCATAGTATTTTATATAGACAAAGGGGGGAACCATTTTGAAGGGGTTAACTTTTGTGCGCTGGTCCAAAAGCCAGACACCTGTGTTTAGCAGATTCAGGGCAGGGGCCGCTTTGATCGGCCTGGCTTGGGCGCTGGGGATAACGTTCGCCGCCTGTGTATTAATGTTCGCCTGGGTGGTGCTGTCTGTTGGACCTGTTTATAACTTCAGTACCTTTGTAATTGCAGGTTCTATTTCTGGGGCGATTGCCGGTGGGGCCGTTTGTGGCCGGGCAGCAAGGTCAATGGGTTTGGCCCATGGTTTTTTGACCGGCCTGTCTTATGGGCTGCTGCTGGCTATTTTGTTTTATATCGGTAGTAGTGCTACCCTGAGTGCCGTCGAGCTCTCACCCCGTGTCCTGCTGCTGGGGGTGGCAGGTGCTTTCGGTGGGCTATTGGGTGTGAATTCACACGTTAGGAAGAAGACTACCATCACCGCCAAGGAACGGCCATTTGTTTAGTTCTCTATCTTTTGGTTGACATCGCTATCTAAAATCCTTATCATATTTTGTAGACTATATTGAACGGCTATGAAAGGGAGGGGGCGGTTCCCCGGGCATATGCACCTCCAGAGATGGAAATCCCCGGCTGAAAGATTTCCTGCCCGCGCCGATCCTTGTCGCCCTGGAGTTCCAGTGCCGAACTGATAGTAGGCATGGGCGGGTTTTGCCCGTTACAGCAATTTGGCAGAGAGCTGCCGGTTAAAGGAATAGCCATTAACCGGAACCAGGGTGGTACCGCGGATGAACACCTCATCCGTCCTTGTAGACGGAAGGGGTTTTTTTATTATTTGGGCACCGTGTACCCAGTAATTTTTTACTAACTATTATGAGAGGTGGAATCATTGATCAAGATAAACATGCCTTCAACCTATGATCCAGGCCAGGTGGAGGGGAAAAGGTATCAACACTGGGAAGAAAGTGGGTTTTTCCATACAGAGGTAAATACTGAGCAGGAACCCTTTGTAATAGTGATGCCCCCGCCAAATGTGACTGGACAGTTACACATGGGACATGCTTTGGATAACACCTTGCAGGATATCCTCACCCGCTGGCGCCGGATGCAAGGGTACAATGCTCTCTGGCTGCCGGGTACTGACCACGCCGGCATAGCAACCCAGGCTCGGGTGGAAGAGAGTTTGGCCCAGGAAGGTGTTTCCCGCTATGATATCGGCCGCCAGGAATTTTTAAAAAAGGTATGGGACTGGAAGGAAAGGTATGGTAACAGGATCACCACCCAGTTACGCAGGCTGGGAGCCTCCTGTGACTGGCAACGGGAACGCTTTACTATGGACGAGGGCTGCTCAGAAGCGGTTCTTGAGGTTTTTATCAAACTATATGAACGGGGCCTGATATATCGTGATTATTATATTACCAACTGGTGCCCTAAATGCCACACCACCATTTCCGACATTGAGGTGGAACACCTGGATCAACCGGGGCATTTTTATCATATCAGGTATCCATTCAAAGACGGGGACAACGATGTCATCCTAGCCACCACCCGCCCGGAAACAATGCTGGGGGACGTGGCCGTGGCTGTGCATCCAGGCGACGAGCGCTACCGGGACCTGGTGGGTAAAACGCTAATCCTGCCTCTGGTGGGGCGGGAAATGCCGGTAATAGCAGATGAATATGTGGACCCATCTTTTGGTACCGGGGTAGTGAAGATCACCCCTGCCCATGACCCCAATGACTTTGAAGTGGGCAGGAGGCATAACCTGCCCCAGGTAGCGGTAATCGACAGGGATGGTAAAATGAACCAGGAGGCCGGGCCCCGCTACCAGGGACTCGATCGTTACGAATGCCGTAAAAAAATAGTGCGGGATTTAGATGCCGGCGGCTACCTGGTTAAAACAGAGGATCACGCCCATGCAGTGGGTCATTGTTACCGTTGCAATACTGTGATTGAGCCGATGCTTTCCCGGCAATGGTTTGTCAGGATGAAACCCCTGGCCGATCCGGCCATTGAAGCGGTAAAAGAAGGGCGGATCCGTTTTGTCCCGGATCGGTTTACCAAGGTTTATCTTAATTGGATGGAAAATATACGCGACTGGTGTATATCCCGCCAGCTTTGGTGGGGACACCGTATCCCTGTATGGTATTGTCAGGATTGTGGAGAAATGGTTGCTTCCAAGGACCCGGTGGCCAGATGCCCCAGATGCGGCAGCACTACCCTGGAACAGGATCCTGATGTGCTGGACACCTGGTTTTCATCTGCCCTCTGGCCATTTTCTACCCTGGGCTGGCCCGAAAAGACCCTTGATCTGGCCTATTACTACCCGACCACAGTAATGGTTACCGGCCGGGATATTATCTTTTTCTGGGTGGCGCGGATGATTTTCTCCGGACTGGCCTTTATGAACGAGGTGCCTTTCCGTGATGTTTTCATACACGGGCTGGTTATGGATGCCCTGGGTCGGAAAATGAGCAAATCCCTGGGCAACGGTGTTGATCCCATTGATGTGATCGAGTCTCATGGCGCAGATAGCCTGCGCTTCATGCTGGTCACAGGCAACACTCCCGGTAATGACCTGCGGTTTCATTTTGAAAGGCTGGATGGTGCCCGTAACTTCGTCAATAAACTATGGAACGCTTCCCGCTTTACCCTGATGAATCTAGAGGATTATGAAGCAGGAGAAAAAACGGGTCCCCTTAGCCTGGCTGATCGCTGGATTGTCAGCCGCTACCAGTTAGCAATCAAAGAAACAACAGCCTTCCTGGAGGCTTACGAACTGGGGGAGGCGGCCCGGGTTTTGTATGAATTTACCTGGAATGAGCTTTGTGATTGGTACATCGAACTGGCCAAACCCAGGCTTTATGGGAAAACGAGTCCTGAGGACAGATATACGGCACAGAGTGTTTTATCCTCGGTACTCAAAGGGACCTTGGAGCTACTCCATCCTTTTATGCCCTTTATTACTGAAGAAATCTGGCAGCACTTGCCTGATCATGGTATTACCATTATGCGGGCACCCTGGCCCCAGTTCCGGGAGGATCTGGTGGACACTGCAGCTATGCAGGAAATGGGCCTGCTAATGGAGGTAACCAGAGCTATCCGCCACATCCGGGGAGAAATGAATGTGCCTCCGGGGCGCCAGGCGGAGGTATTGTTGGTTGCGCCGGATGATACAAGAACAGTAATAGAAAAAAATGTGGAATATGTGCAGCTCCTGTCTAACGCTGTTATAAAAGCCTATCCTGTTTTAGAACAAATACCGGAACAGGCAGCCCATGCTGTGACTAAAGGAGTGGGAGTTTTTGTCCCCCTGAAAGGGTTAATTGATGTAGACAAGGAAATAGCCCGCCAGGTAAAGGAACTTGCCCATGTAGAAAAGGACCTGGCCCGGGTGCGGGGCAAATTAGCCAATGCCGGATTTTTGGGCAAGGCGCCGGCAGAAATTATTGAAAAAGAAAAAGCTAAGGAAGAGGAACTAGCGGGTAAACAGTCTGCCATAAAGGAAAGGCTGGCCATGTTGGGACGATAGACAGAGGAACGGGGACATCATCACCATGAACTACGAAGAAGCCATGGAATATCTGCAAGGTTTAACTAGATTCGGTATCAACCTGGGTCTCAGCCGTATCGAGGAATTACTAGCCAGGTTGGGGGCCCCCCACCGAAAAGGTTTGAAAATTATCCACATTGGCGGTACCAACGGCAAAGGTTCCACCACAGCTATGCTGGCCGGTATCCTGCGTGCTGCAGGATACCGGGTGGGCGCCTTCACCTCCCCCCATCTCCACTCTTATACTGAAAGATACACAATTAACGGAATACAGATCAAAAAGGCGGAAATTGCGGCCTTGTTAACTGAGCTTCGTCCCCACCTGGATC
>JAAYRI010000001.1 GCA_012518875.1 Peptococcaceae bacterium | reverse complement strand
TTCGTAAAAACAGTGAAGAATAAGCGGTGTATTACACCGCTAAAAAAAGCCTATATTCCAGTATAGACGGATTAGATTGAAATTATGTTTTATTTCGCTTGCGCCCTGTCTTTTTAGGCTTGTTGGTATTAGCCAGACTGTCAAGACATTTAAAACCATGCCGGGCCAGCTCGATTGTATCAACCTGCCTGATAACATCTAAGTCATCTTCCGTCTCGGCATAAACAATATTAATACTACCGCAATTCCTGCAATGCAACTCCAGACAATCGGGGAAAAGTTCGACCTCAATCCCCTGGTTGCCGCATTGACAATAAAGATCACCCTGTTCGGCAATTTCATGGAGGCAACCTAACACCTCATACATGATGTCCGAGTTATGAAAATAATCTTCATCGTTCATATCTTCTGCCAGGGCGTCCAGCTCTTTCCCCTGGTTGTAAATGATCTCTCTAACCGTCTGTTCCGGCCCGATGTAACCAAGTTCAAGTTCAGTATCACTGCATGAAAGGCGGATTACCTCCCCCGACCAAAGAAACTTACCCGTAAATTCTATTTGATGGTTGGTTTCACAAACAAGACAGGGAACCTGTAAACGATACAATGAATGATCCTTCGTGCTAATAATAAGCGCAGTCGCGCCGCAGGAGCAGTTAACATAAAATGGATTACCCTTACTGATGGCGAACCTTGATAAACCATGATACCTAATTATCCCACAAACGGGGCAGCGCATGGCCATAATGGAATTTGTATTTATTAGCATGCTTTGTTCCCCCCAGATACTGTGGAAATATTCACAGTGTTGAAGACTTTTTTATCCTTTCGCCAAATAGGGAAAAAACCCTTTTAAAAACAGTGCCTTATAAGTAGAAAGTCCCCAAAATAGAAACTATGTCCCGATTCCTTCTATAATAAGCAGGTCCTACACACCTTGCCTGGCCATATCCCTCAACATCAGGTTTTCTCCGCTAATAATAGGCCTCTAACTAAACAACGAACTTCGTATAGGTCAAAAGGTTTGTTTATATAGCACCTGACCCCTTTTCTTTTGGCTTCCTCAATAATATCCAATTCACTATAAGCAGTCATAAGAACCACAAGGGCATCCGGGGCAACATGATGCAATCTCTCTAGTGTCTCTAAACCGCTCATGCCGGGCATTTTAATATCCAGCAGTATTAGTGAGGGTGGTCTGATACCAGCCAGCCTTACCGCCTCAATGCCATTGGCAGCAGTGTCTACATTATAGCCTTCTTCAGCAAAGGCCTCCTGTAGGAATTTCCTTACCCCCTCCTGATCATCGACAATAAGCAGCCTATAAGGCAAACCATCCATCACATCCCTCCCGGCAAAAACCAGTAGATACGTTAACATTTCTGCAACAGTGTCTAAACTCCTCTTGACAACAGAAAAAAGTGATGTTTAAACTTGTCTAAAAAAAGCTGGGGGTATTTGTATTTAATGGAAAGGAGGATATTAGAACTGTGATGGGGATGAGCAACAAAATCAACAACAATAGCAGGGTCAGGTAGGGAATAATGAATACGGTAACAGCTCGTCCTGTTGAAAAATGATGGGTTTCCCTGAGACCAATAATTAAAATAATACTGCTCCACACCCATACGGTTAGACCGACTAAAAATAGCAATGCACTTACGGGCAAGCTCTGCAAACCATACCTATACCCCAACAACTGGAAAGGCACCAACAAGATATGGGGCAAACCGGCCAGGCCCACCGCAGCAAAAACACCTTTAACCCTGCCCCTTCCCCCTAGTAGGTCAGCAATAAGATGCAGAATAGCACTGCCCCCAAACCACTTTACATAGCTAAAAACAAAGCCGGCCACCACACCAATAGGCACTAATAAATGTATTGAAGGGAAAATATCGCCGGCCCCCGATCCCCCACCAAAAGCCCTGGTAAAGGTTAAAAACCCTGTCGTGGCACTGAGCAGGCTGAGCAGGGTTACAACCAGGAATGTTGTCAGCAGAGGAGGCTTTTGGGCTACCTTTTGCATGGTCTTTACAGGTTCAAACAGCACACCATACACCACTTCCAGAAAACCCAAGGTCACAATGTTATTAGAACTATCTTCGTTGTGCTGTAAAATTTCCTCTGTTTTATTTGTTGCCAACAACTGATCCTCATCGCCATCATGTTCCTTGCTGTGATTGGTATCCTCTTTCAAGGCAAACCCACCTTTCCCTAATTACTGTAGCTGAAAAGGGCCCCCGACATCCCCCGGGTGAGGAAGAAAAAGCCGGGCAGGTTGCCATAAGGTATGGGCATTTGTGAGTCCAAACAACTGGCGAAAAATATTTTTTGGACCCAGATCCACTACCGCCGGTTCCCCGGGTATACCTGCCAGGGATGCGGCCAGCAACACTGCATCATGAAAATCACCCAACTGGTCTACCAGTCCCATCTCCAGGGCCTGGCGGCCTGTATAAATCCTGCCGTCCGCCAATGCTCTAACCTCAGTGATTTCCTTATGTCTTCCCTGGGCCACAAATTCAACAAACTGATCATAGACGTCATCTATCATCGATTGGAATATATCTCGTTCTTCAGGTGTTGATGGTCTATTGGTAGATCCCATATCCTTGTGGGGGCCACTTTTAAACACCTCCGTGCCCACTCCAATTTTTTCATACAAGCCTTGCAGATCATAGCGCTCCATAATTACACCGATACTGCCTGTCATTGTCCCCGGGTTAGCTACGATGCGATCCGTCCCTGCGGCAATCCAATAGGCGCCCGAAGCTGCCGTATCCCCCATGGAAGCCACAACCTTTTTGCCGGATTTTTTGAGCCTTTCTACTTCCGCACTAATTTCCTGGGCTGCCGCCGCAGTTCCGCCTGGACTGTTAAGACGTATTACAACGGCTTTCATTAGCGGATCCCTGGTTGCCTCCCTTAAGGCCACAGCAATATCCTCCGATGCTGTTTGCTCCGCAAAAGCAGCGCCTCCCGGCGGACCATTGGCGATAACACCCCCTATGTATATAACCCCTACCTCTCCTTTACTTCGGCTGCTTGCGGTGGGCTTACCATCAGGTTGCAAAAGGACGGTAAATACAAAGGCAAGGGCTACTATACCAAGCACCGCCCCGGCAATAAGTCTTTTTTGCATGCGATCATTTCCCCCTAAGTCTTGTTGATCTAGATTTTGCCCAGAAATGCTTTATTTATTGAAGCAAAAAAGCCTTGGTTTACCCAAAGCTATTACAAATGGCTCTAACTGTATCTATGTTTTTTAAACTCCATAGCAGCCTTAATGTACCCCTTGAATAAAGGGTGGGGCCGGTTTGGTCGGGATTTAAATTCTGGATGAAATTGGGTGGCCAAAAACCAGGGGTGTGTGGGCAGTTCAATAAGTTCCACCAGGAAACCATCAGGCAGAGTCCCGCTAAGAGACAGGCCGTGCCGGGCCAGATCATCCCTAAAAGCATTATTCAGTTCGTAACGATGACGATGTCTCTCCCCAACCAGCTCCCTCTCATAACATTTATGGGCCAGAGTACCCGGCTGGAGCTTACAGGGATATCTCCCCAAACGCATCGTACCGCCTTTGATGTTAATTCCCTTTTGTTCCGGTAACAAGTCTATCACCGGGTGGGTGGTAAAAGGGTCAAATTCAGTGCTGTTGGCATCCCGCCAGCCAATTACATTCCGGCAGTATTCCACAACAGCCAACTGCATACCCAGGCAAAGCCCCAAAAAGGGCACATTGCCTTCTCTGGCATACCTGATGGCCTCAATTTTACCTTCAACGCCCCGGTCACCAAAACCGCCGGGCACCAAAATACCATCAATATCTTTCAAGCGCTCATGTACATTGGATCGGGTAATTTCTTCCGCATTAATCCATTCGATATTAATGGAAGAACTATAGTAAAATCCTGCATGTCGTAGCGCCTCAGCCACACTTAAGTAGGCATCCTGCAGGGATACATATTTGCCCACCAACCCGATAGTTGTTTCGTGACTGAGATTCTTCACCCTCAACACCATCTCCCGCCAATCCTTCAAATCGGGTGGAACAGTGGTGGTGCCAATCTTATCCAAAACAATATCGGCCAGTCCTTCTTCCTCCAGCGCCAGGGGTAGTTCATAAATAGAAGGCGCATCCACAGCCTGGATTACTGCTTTTTTATCTATATCACAGAAAAGGGCCAGCTTTTCAACCATGTCCTCCGTCAAGGGCAATTCCGTACGGCAAACAATAATATCAGGCTGAATACCAATTCCCCTTAACTCCTTTACGCTATGCTGGGTGGGTTTGGTTTTCAGCTCGTTAGCCGCACGCAAGTAGGGAACCAGGGTGACATGAATATACACTACGTTCCCCTTGCCCAGATCACCCTTCATTTGCCGGATGGCCTCAAGAAAAGGCAAAGATTCTATATCACCGACCGTACCGCCAATTTCAGAAATAACCACATCCGCATTGGATTCATTGGCCACACGGCGGATTTGTTCCTTAATCTCATTGGTAATATGAGGAATTACCTGCACCGTACCCCCCAGGTAATCACCCCGACGTTCTTTGTTTATGACCGCACTATAAATACCACCCGTTGTAACATTACAGATGCTCGAAATATTAATATCAATAAAACGTTCATAATGTCCCAAATCGAGATCGGTTTCAGCGCCGTCTTCAGTGACAAAAACCTCCCCGTGCTGGTAGGGGCTCATGGTGCCCGGGTCAACATTGATGTAAGGATCTAGTTTTTGAATGGCCACTTTCAACCCACGGCTTTTCAAAAGACGTCCCAGGGAAGCAGCGGTAATCCCCTTTCCCAATGATGAAACCACCCCGCCGGTAACAAATACGAATTTGGCCATAAATAAGCCTCCTGTTATCTCTTGATGAGTCAATGGCCCGAAAACCATTTCTCCCATTCTATCTTTTATTTCAATATAGAGTCAATAGAACAACTAAGTTTAAATCCCGGGATGCAACTACTATAAAAGCAGTAAGCCCGGGAATACATTTGCGGTTGCAGGGCTGCTACCTATGTATGTCCTTTACTTTCCGATACCAAGTCTTGCCGCAGCCAGATAGCCGAGCAAAATACCGAATATACCCATTACACCGGCCAGGTTAGGTGGACCGGGAATGGGCAATCTGAATCTAGCAAAAATCAGCCCAACAATAAACCCAGTGACAGTGGTTAAAAGGATTTCTCTCATAATTCAACCCTCCGGTTGGAGTTTATCCCCTGATAGTTCCTTGGTTTTACATTCTCTCCGGGGCCCTAATACCAATTAAGCCCAGGCCATTTTTTAGGGTTATTCTTGTTGCCTCCACCAATACCAGACGCGCCGCTGAAATATCCTTTTCCGGTATAATCACCCGGTGACTATTATAGAAACTATGGAACAATCCGGCTAGTTCATGCAAATAACGGGCAATACGTTGAGGGGCCAGGCCCGTCGCGGCAGAGGCTACCTCACCGGGAAAATCGGCCAGTTTCCTGGCCAAGGCCAGTTCGTATTCCTCTACCAGCAGATTGTAATCAACGTTTTCGGCATCCGGCATCTGCCCACCTTGTTCCACCAGCTGCCGCATAATACTACAGATCCGGGCATGGGCATACTGAATGTAATACACCGGGTTTTCATTGGACTCGGATCTGGCCAGATCTAGATCGAAATCCAGGTGGCTGTCGGCGCCACGCATGATAAAGAAATAGCGCGCAGCATCCCGTCCTACTTCTTCAATGAGGTCCTCCAGGGTAACAAACTGTCCGGAGCGTTTGGACATACGGACTATCTCGCCTCCCTTATAAAGGCGGACCAGCTGCATAATCACTACCTCCAGAATGGCCGGATCAAATCCCAGGGCCTCCACTGCTGCTTTCATCCGGGGTACATGTCCATGGTGATCAGCGCCCCAGATATTGATAATCCAGGAGAAACCCCGTTGTAATTTGTTGAGATGATAGGCTATATCTGATGCGAAATATGTGGGCAAACCGTTAGAACGAACTAGAACTTCATCCTTGTCCACACCAAAATCTGTTGCCCTAAACCATAACGCGCCTTCATGCTCATAAACATGGCCTTTTTCTCGCAAAAACTCCAGGGTGTTCTGCACAGCCCCGGCATTATGCAAGGATTGTTCTGAAAACCACACATCATAAACCACACCAAAACTTTCTAACACCTTTTTGATTGATGCCAGCTTTTCCTCTAGAGCAAAAGCTACCAGTGCCTCTCGACGCTCCTTCTCTGTGGCCGATAGGTAGCTATCACCATGTTTTTCCCGGAAGGAAGCACATGTAGCAATGATATCTTCACCGTGGTATCCCTCCTCGGGAACAGAGACATCCTTCCCTGCCTGCTGCAGGTAGCGGGCTTCTAAGGAGGCACCGAAGTTTTCGATCTGATTTCCGGCATCGTTGATATAGAATTCCCGCGTTACATCGTAACCGGCAAATGAAAGGATGGACGCTATACTATCGCCCAGTGCCGCCCCGCGAGCATTTCCCATATGCAGTAGGCCGGTTGGGTTAGCGCTGACAAACTCCACCTGGACCTTCCTGCCGTTGCCAATGCCCACACTACCATATCGAGCACCTAGTGAAACGACACGGGGCAGGGCCAAATAAACCCAACCCTGTTTCAAGTAAAAATTTATAAAACCCGGGCCGGCAATTTCCACTCTCTCCACCCAGTCCCCGGCAGAAAAATTTTGCACTAAAATTTCTGCTATCCGGCGTGGCGCCATCCGAGCCGGCTTGGCCAGCAACATGGCCAGGTTGGTAGCAAAATCCCCGTGGTCCTTCTCCCGTGGCACCTCCACCG
>JAAYRI010000100.1 GCA_012518875.1 Peptococcaceae bacterium | reverse complement strand
TGCAGGGCTTTTTACCCCAGCAGCTTAAGGTGATTTGGAACCTACTCCTGCAAGCCGATTCCGAGGGGCCCACCCTCATCTCCTGTGCAGCACCACACTTTCTAATTTATTTTAAAGGTGTGTTCGTAGCACACACCTGTCCCTGTCCCACGCCGTTCCCCTGTCCTGGTTTCTTTTTATCTGAATATGTATCTCTTTTCCATGCCCCTGTCCCTCGGGCCTGCTCCACAGTTTACAGCTGGGGAGGCTCAAAAGGTGCCTCCATCTACCTCCCCGCCTTCTACTTTCTACTCTCTACTTTCAGCCTTCTGCTTTCTGCTTTTCTACTTTCTACCTTCTGCTTTCTACTTTCCACTTTCCGTGGGACAAGGTACCTGTCCCCCTGTCCCACTGGGCTCCCTCAGCGCTGCTGCGGCCTCTAGTCTGTCGTCAAAGGGAAACTTTTCCTTGTCGATAATTTGGTAGGTCTCATGGCCTTTACCGGCTATCACTACTACATCATCCTGTTTGGCCCTGGCCACCGCCTGGCGAATGGCCTGCCGTCTATCCTGTACAACAGTGTATCCCCCCGGGGCAGCCACCTGTTTGACTCCTTTTTCAATCTCGGCAATGATTCCCAGGGGGTCTTCTGTACGGGGGTTATCAGATGTGATAATCGTGTAGTCGCTGTGTTCGGCCGCAATCCGGCCCATAAGGGGCCGTTTTTTGCGGTCACGGTCTCCCCCGCAGCCAAAAACAGTGATTAACTGCGTCCTGGTTAACTGGCGGGCTGTTTTCAAAACATTTTCCAACCCATCGGGGGTATGGGCATAATCTACAATTATCGTAAAGTTTTGACCGGCATCAACCTGTTCAAAACGTCCAGGCACTCCGGCAATATTCTCCAAAGCATCTTTAATCACATCCGGCGGTATCCCCATAGCAGAGGCTGTAGCAAAGGCAGCGAGGGCATTATAAACATTAAATAGGCCGGTGATCTTAAGGTTGAGGGGAAGGCAACCCCATTTTCCCCCCACGGTGAAATTTACACCAGTGGCCTTGACCTCGATATTTTTCGCCTGCAGGTCTGCATGTGTGTGAACACCATATGTATACACCGAACCATCGGTGGCGGCTTGCACAAAATCCCCAGCTTTGGGATCATCAGTATTTATTATACTGCAGGCTGCCTTTTTGGTACCACCAGCGGCTGGTAAACCATGGAAAAGTTGTAACTTGGCGGCCAGGTAGCTCTCCATATCCTGATGAAAATCAAGGTGGTCCTGGGTCAGGTTGGTAAATACTGCCGCATCAAACCGGCAGCCGTCAACCCGGTGTAGGGCCAGGGCATGGGAAGACACCTCCATCACACAAACCTGGACTCCTGCTGAACACATCTCAGCCAGCAGGCGCTGCAGGTCAAGGGATTCGGGGGTAGTGTGCTTTACCGGCAAAATCTGCTCGCCAATACGGTTATGTATGGTGCCGATTAGCCCGCATTTCAGTCCCGCGGCCTGGAAAACAGCCCTTACCAGATTGGATACAGTTGTTTTGCCATTGGTACCGGTAATGCCAATCATTTTCATTTCCCCAGCCGGGTAACCGTAGAACCTGGCGGCAATCAGGGCCAGGGCCTGCCTAGAATTATCAGTCCGAACCCAGGCTGTGCCCGCCGGGACATTGGTTGTATGCTGGATCACTACCGCCACAGCGCCGCGCCTGATGGCCTCATTAATATAACTATGACCGTCAGTATGGAACCCCTCAATAGCCACAAACAAAAAACCGGGCTCTACCTGGCGGGAATCATAGGCAATGCCTTCAATGGGCGTAGCAGGATCGCCGGAGTAATCCCGGACATCAACTACATCAATCACGTCCTGTAAAAACATATGTATTCCCCCCTGATTTGCGGTTTTTTGCCATTTTTCATAGCATTTCCAGCTATGGCCATTTATAACACACTAGTCTCGAATCGTTTTTATTGCCGGAGGCTGAAATTCCACATTGATTATAGTCCCTCGTCTCACCCGGGTGCCTGGCTCCTCCTGCTGCCCGGCAGCAAAACCGGTACCGGTCGGGTTGAGATAAAGGCCCAGTTTTTCCAGAATGCTCCCGGCTTCTTTGATGGACAAACCAGTTAGATCGGGAACGGTGATTTCTTCTACAGTGCCGATATCATGGGGCTGCAGCTCCAAAATAACTGTGGCGCCGCTGAGCACTTCCACACCGCCCTGGGGTATCTGTTTACAGACAATTTCCCCTTCACCCCTGGTCTGGACTATAAAGCCAGCATTAACAAGATGATTTTTGGCTTCTTCCACAGGGTAATTGACCACATTGGGCATATTCAGCTTTTCCCGGGGGACCTCAAAGACATAAGGCATTTGGGGTTTTTCCAACCCGGCTATTTCCGGTACCCGCATATAACGCAGTGTGTCCAGGGCGATGGATTTGAAGACAGGTGCCGCCACCTGGCTACCATAATACATAGACCCGGTTGGTTCGGCAACCATGACCAGGATGGCAATTTGCGGGTCATGGGCCGGTGCATAGCCCACAAAGGAACCCACATATTTATCCGGGGAGTAACCGCCTCCCTCCACCACCTGGGCCGTACCGGTCTTGCCGGCAGCCCCGTATCCATCCACAAAAGCATTTCTACCGGTGCCTTTGGACACTACCTTGGTCAATAGCCCCAATAAGGTTTGTGCTGTGTTTTTAGAAATTACCTGACGTACTGGCTCTGGTGGGAACTCCTTGACAACCCGCCCTTCTGCGTCTGTGATTGCTTTAACCAGTGTAGGTTTTAACAAAACCCCATCGTTGGCCACTGCGGAGGCGGCAGTAAGCAGTTGCAACGGGGTAACAGCAATAGATTGCCCAATGGACATGGTGGCAATATTTAGTTCGGTAGCATCACTTTCGGCTATCTGCAAGCCCACCTCTTCCCCTGGTAGGATGATGCCGGTCCGCTGGCCAAAACCAAAAGCATCAATATATTTATAAAATTTTTCTTTCCCCAGCCTCAGTCCGACTTCAATAAACCCCGGGTTACAGGAGTTTTGAGCTACCTCTTCAAATGTTTGGCTGCCATGACCACCGTCTTGCCAGCAACGGATAGTCCGGTCGGCAACCTTGATATATCCGGGATCATGAAAGGTATCAGTCAGCTTCACTGCACCTTCTTCCAGAGCAGAAGCAGCTGTGATAATTTTAAAGGTGGATCCAGGTTCATAGTTGTACCAAATGCTGGGGTTGTGGTCCCAAACTGACTGGGGTGAATCCCTCCAGGTAGAGGGGTTGTACGTAGGACGGTTACCCATAGCAAGGATTTCTCCTGTTTTGGGGTTCATAACAATAATTACGGCCAGTTTAGGTTTGTGGACATCCATAATCACATCCAGTTCCCTTTCCACAAAAAACTGCACCGTTTGATCAATAGTCAAAACAAGATTTTGGCCCGGCTCTGAGGGGATTAGCTTGTGCAGTGCTTCGGGTATGTTTTGGCCCACCGCGTCCTTTTCGATGACAATACGGCCCGGTATGCCTCTGAGTTCCTGATCAAAAACGGCTTCAATACCGGTGAGGCCCTGGTTATCATCCCCGGCAAAACCAAGTATGTGGGCAGCCAAACTGTCCTGATGATAGAAACGCCTGCTTTCTTCCACCAGCTCCACACCATTGATATTAAGAGACTTTAACCTTTGGGCTGTATCAAAGTCAATCCGCCTTTTAAGCCAGACAAAGCCGACCTTTTCTGTCAGCTTTTCATACACCACTTCTTTATCCATTTGCAAGGCCTGGGCTATTTTTTCTGCTGCCCCCTGCTTGTCTTCAATTTGTGGCGGAAAGGCATAAGCCGAATCCACACTAACACTAGTCACCAGTTCATGGCCGTTGCGATCATAAATGGTGCCCCGCTTGGCCTCCAGGGGTACATCCCGCATACGCACATCCATTGCCTCGTCCCTCAGTCTGTCCCCCTGAACAAGCTGCAAATAGCCCACACGTATAATTAGCATGGAAAAAAACACTATGGCGATCATAAACACATATGTTATTCTCTTGCGAACTGAGATTGGTGTTGTCCGCATTTTTCTCCTCCATAGGTTCCAGCCCCGGTTTTGATCCGGGCAGCCTGGTATTTTCCAACCGGTTAACTAGTTGATCGAAGGCCCTTTGTAGTGGACCTTTTTCCTCTTCTTCCGGGCCATAACCGGCAACTTGTCCTTCTTTAATGGGGGGATCGGGGATCCCGCCGGTATCATTTATTTCGTTTAAATTAACCACCAGAATGTTATTATCATCCGGCTTTTTCATTCCCAGTTTGTTCACAGCAACATATTCTATATGACCAAGAGAAGACATCTTTTGTATTTCTTCATTAAGATTGTAATTTTCTTTATGCAGCAGGGCCAGCTCTTTTTCCAGGCGGGTAATCTTATATCCCAGGGTGCTAATCTGGGAGCAAAAAACAGTGATGGCCACACCCACCAAAAATGCCGCAAGCACCAACCCAATAAACACCAGCTTATGGCGGTTGCGCAGTGTCCTTTTACGCTTCTTTACTTTTTTTACGGGCGTTGTTTCTTCTGTGGGAAACCTATAGTAGCCTGTCTTCTCCTGAGCTACTATCATTATTATTCAGCTCCTAAATAGAATAGAACCTGTCAACAGGAGGAACGCACCTACTGAAATCATCCGTGACCAAAACAGAGGCTATGATACCTTTTCGGCTATTCTCAGCTTGGCACTTCTGGCCCGCGGGTTGCGGGCCAATTCCTCATTTGTAGGAATAACAGGTTTTGATGAAATGATTTTTAGTGTCCTTCTACCGCCGCAGACACATACGGGAAGCTCCCGTGGGCATGTACATGATGTCGCTAAACGGCGATACAGGTTTTTTATAATTCTATCTTCTAGAGAATGAAAGGTAATAATACAAATCCGGCCGCCGGGACGGAGAAATTCAACAGCAGCCTGCACCGCTGGCTCCAGGATGGACAGCTCCTTGTTAACCGCTATTCTCAGGGCCTGAAAGGTCCTTTTGGC
>JAAYRI010000099.1 GCA_012518875.1 Peptococcaceae bacterium | reverse complement strand
GATTATCAAGCAACGGAAGACGACCTGAAAATTCAAACCATCGAAATGGTAGAGAAGCAACCTGCGGCCACACCGGTAGAAGGAGCGGCCATCGTGGTATCCGGTGGCAAGGGAGTCAAATCAGAAGACGAGGTTAAGCTGATCCAGGAATTGGCAAAGGTGCTCGGCGCTGCCGTAGGCGGCACCAGGCCGGCCCGGGATGCCCAGTGGGTGGTGGAAGACAATTTAATCGGTTCCAGCGGCAAGACGGTCAGTCCCAAGCTGTTCATCAGCATTGGTGCCAGTGGGGCTGCTC
This sequence comes from Peptococcaceae bacterium, assembly GCA_012518875.1. Classification (GTDB taxonomy): domain Bacteria; phylum Bacillota; class Desulfotomaculia; order Desulfotomaculales; family Pelotomaculaceae; genus Syntrophopropionicum. Next base: position 43,236 of record JAAYRI010000099.1, on the reverse strand, counting down.
ATTACAGCTGCGGTTTCCAAAAGGCCAAATATGTGATTGCCATTGATAAGGACCCACAGGCTCCTATTTTTGAGGCATGCGATCTGGGTATTCAGGCTGATCTAAATGAAATTGTGCCTGCTTTGATTGAGGCATTAAAGACCACATAGTCTATAAAAAAACCAATGCCCAATGGAAGAAACAGTGTAAACTAAGGTTGAGGCCCGGTTTATGGAAAAATAGAGTACCGGCTGTGCAGTATTCCTCCCCGGAAAAGTGCTGGCGCCAGTACCCTACTATAAGAAGTTTTCGGCTATATTGTAGCAAATTTGAATTGGCAGTACAACACGGATTATGGATTATAGGAGGTGCTCTGGAGCGATGCCAAGATGGAAGGAAATTTACAGCGAATTAAAAAAATATGTGGCCGAAAATCAGGATGTGCGTGTTCAGGAAAATCTAATCGACATACCCAGGGCCAAACAACCGGCATTCTATACTATTTTCGACCGGGTTAGAGAGGCTTATATTCTAGAAGAATTTTCCCCGTTGCTCAAGGTGGCTGAAGGCTTAAGCACAGCTTATCTAGATATTGTAGCGGAAATAACAAAAAACATGGACCTAAAGGATATTCTCATGCCCAATGATGTGGAGAGATTTCTTCATCGGCCTCTAAATCAGCTCAGACGTGAAATATTTGATCCATTGTTTGATCTGCTTGGGGGCACAATAGACGAGCAAAGATTTGTTTTAGAGACAGCTGCTGATGTAAACTCATCCTTTCGACGTCTATATCAAGAAGGTTATGAAAAATGGGCAGTGTTTTCTTTGTTGCAATTATTTGCACCAGACAAACTTTTTTATGTTCCTCTTCGGACCCCGGGAAACAAAGAGATTATCAAGCATTCCGCTTTAGCCAGGGAAACGCTGCCATTACCCATAGAAACAAAAAGATTTGCTTTTGAGGTTGGACATAGGCAACCGCTACTGTCTCCTGATGCCATCATTCATTCTACACTTCTGGATAAATATGTGGCTTTTAGAACGAATTTTAACAGTGCCATGTGGAAAGCCGACAGTTATAGTGAAAAAAGGGAATGGTATGAGATTGAGACCTTGGTAGAGGAATATGGCCTTATTACCTTAAAACCGGATTTACTAATCTATATTGCTGATCAGGCAGAAGATATTTCACTAGTGGCTGATGGGGAAAAGATTTGCCGGCCAGATTTGGTTGTCGATTTTATAAAGGATGATATGAATGCAGATCAATCACTGATCTGGGAACGATTGGCCAATATTAATGCCTCCTACACGATTCTTGAACCAGTAAAGGGCAGTTTTGTTGTGTTGGGAGGAGGCACACCCTCAGATATGCGCGAGCAGCTGGCTAAAGAGGTAGACCTCCTGGAAGTTGGCCTGGACAAATCGAAACTGATACCCATTATTAGCGCGATCAAGGTATAGATGAGTAACAGCATTGGGCATCTTCAGGTAAAAACTGCATAGGGAAAGCTGTTTGCAAGGAGGAGATGTAATGGACTATTTAGCGCTAGTGATAGCATTTTGCGGCGGTGCTTTTGGTGCCTCTATCGGTGCACTGGCAGCCTTTGTCTTTACTGGTTTTGCCGGACTGATTGGCATCGCAATGGCCGTGTCCGGAGTTGGTTTTGATTTTTTGGGTAATGTTGCATTTGGTCCTTATTTTGGCCCCCACATTGCTTTTGCCGGTGGTGTAGCAGCCGCTGCTTTTGCCAGGAAAATGGGCTATATGGAATCTGGGAAAGACATCCTGAAAGGATTAACCGGGTTGAAAAAGCCGGAGGTGCTAATTGTGGGTGGCATTTTCGGTATGATGGGCTATGCCATTAATGTCGGTCTGGCCTCTCAGTCGGCGATTAAGCTGGACACAGTAGCATTGACTGTTTTTATTCTGGCGATCATTGCCAAAATTGCCTTTGGTAACACGGGGCTTGGTGAGATATTCGGAAGTGTGCCGGAGGATATTAAAAGAATCGGTGGCCGCTATTGCCTGCGTTGTTCCAACGTATGGCTGCCTTATGCCACTCTACCCTGTGATAAAACAATAATCGGCATTAGTGCCGGGGGCGTGTCAGTTTATTTAACCTATTTGATGCTGCAAAATCCGGAAACTGCCCCGGTAGCCGCCTTTGTTGGCTTTTGTATCTCGGCGATAACACTAATTTGGCTTTACCTGGGTCAGGACATACCTGTTACACACCATATCACCATCTGTGCTTCCTATGCGGTTGTGGCCAGTGGCGGTAGTGTCTGGTGGGGCTTTGCGGCGGCAGTGGCGGCTTCTTTTGCCGGTGACTTTTTTGCCCGTACCTTCTATTGTTATGGTGATACCCACGTGGATCCCCCGGCAACTGCAATTGCCTCTATCTCGTTTGTACTGATGACGCTGATACCTAAAGGCGTTTATGAAATGGAATATATAGCTGCTGCTATTGTGGCCCTGGCGGTCATATACAGCGCTGTTCGTTACGCTCAGGGGGATAAATGTAGGATAGATGTTTCCGCTGTTGAGGAAACTGCCTGAAGGAACAGCTTAATTCAAAATAAATTGTTGCTTTATGCCGAAAAAACCGGTACATTGGAGTAAATGTTCGAATTAAGGGAGCTGTTGCTGTTGAAAAAGGTTGCTGTTAACGACGCGATAGGGATGGTTTTAGTACACGATCTGACAAAAATAGTGCCAAAGGAGTATAAAGGCAGGGCTTTTAAGAAAGGCCATGTAATTAGGCCGGAAGACATTGACGACCTGTTGAAAATTGGTAAAGAGCACATTTTTGTATTGGAGCCTGATGATGGCCAAAATGTACATGAGGATTTTGCTGCCCTCAGGCTGGCCAAAGCGGTGTCTGGCGAAAGCATAGAATATACTGAGCCCTCCGAGGGTAAGTCTATGCTCAAGTCTACAAAGCGTGGCTTGTTAAAAATCAACAGCCCTTTGTTGTACGACATTAATTCGGTAAAGGACATTTCCATTGCCACCTTGCCCAACAATTTTCCGGTAACGGAAGGGCAAAGGATCGCCGGCGCCAGGGTTGTGCCCCTTTTTGTAGAGGAAGATGTTCTACAGGAGGCAGAACGCCTAACTGCTGAGAGGGGCCCGGTTTTTTCCATAAAGCCTTTTGTCAAACTTAAGGCTGGAGTAGTGACTACAGGTAACGAGGTTTATAAGGGGTTAGTCAAGGATAGCTTTGGCCCATTGATTAGGAAAAAATTAAAAGCCTATGGTGGCGAATTCATGGATCAGGTATTTTGCCCGGATGATCCCACAAGGATCACCGGTGAAATCAATAAATTCATAGATGCCGGGGCGGATCTGGTTATTTTAACCGGCGGCATGTCTGTTGACCCGGATGATGCCACCCCCTCAGCTATTCGTATGACAGGTGCCGAGGTAATTACCTACGGTATACCAGTGAACCCTGGTAACATGTTCATGATGGCTCGATTGGGATCGGTAACTATGATGGGCCTACCCGGTGGAGTGATGTATTTTACTACATCCATTTTTGATGTGGTGCTGGCCCGGGTTTTTGCCCAGGATCCGATGACGAAAGAAGACTTCATTCGCATGGGTGAAGGTGGCTTGTGTCAGGCTTGCAAAACCTGCAAATATCCTAATTGCTATTTTTGCAGGGGATAGAAATATGTTTTGCAACCTATCTAATATTAGATAGTGTAAAATTATTATAGTTTCCTCTCCATTTTTATACCATCATCAAATGTTAGCTTAAACAGCTTACATTTGGTGGTGGAGTTTTTCTAATATAATGTTTTTTAAGTATTCAATCAATTACTTATAGATGGTAAGGGGCGATACAATCTGGTGGTTACAAATAGTTTTTCAGCGCCAAAATCCCTGGCCGTAATCGGGGCTTCCCAGACCCCGGGGAAAATTGGCTATGTCCTAGTAGATAATTTGATTAAGAGCGGCTATCAGGGAAAAATCTACCCTGTGCACCCCAAAGCAAAAGAGATACTGGGAATTGCCTGCTACCCGGCTGTAGAAAAAATCCCTGATAAGGTGGAAACAGCTGTATTTGCGGTACCTGCTGCTAAGGTCCTGGATATAGCTGAGGAATGCGGCCGCAAGGGTGTAAAAAACCTGGTTGTGCTGACGGCTGGTTTTAAGGAAACGGGCCGAGAGGGAGCCGAGTTGGAAAAAAGCTTTTTGGCCCTTTGCCGCCAGTACGACATGCGGGTGCTGGGTCCCAACTGTGTTGGTTTCGTTGATACCCATACCCCGATCAATGCCACTTTCCTCAAGGGATTTCCTGCTAAGGGGGGCATCGCCTTTGTTTCCCAAAGTGGAGCCATGCTGGCAGCAGTACTGGATTGGAGCATGGCAGCTGGTATCGGTTACAGTAAAATATATAGTCTGGGAAATAAGGCTGATATAAATGAAGTGGATTGTATTGTAGAGGCGGCGGCGGATCCCAATACAAAGGTGATCATTTGTTACCTGGAAGACGTTGCTTGCGGCTCGGAGTTTTTAAGGGTTTTAGCAGAGGTGACACGCAAAAAGCCGGTAATAGTATTGAAATCCGGTACCAGTCAAGCAGGTGCTCAGGCTGCTTCCTCTCATACCGGGGCCCTGGCCGGCAGCGAGCTGGCCTATGACGTAGCTTTTAAACGGTGTGGTGTGTTGCGGGCCAATAGTATGTCTGAACTTTTTGACTTGGCCTCCCTTTTCGTTAACCAACCCATTCCCAGGGGCAAGAGGGTGGCAGTGATCACCAATGCTGGCGGACCGGGGATCATTGCTACTGATAAAATTGAGGAATCCAGCCTTTCGATGGCCCGTTTTACTAAGGAAACCATTGATGAACTGCGGTTAAACCTGCCTTCAGAAGCTGGTATCTACAACCCGGTAGATGTGTTAGGTGACGCTAAAGCGGACCGTTTTCAGTTTGCCCTGGAAAAGGTTCTTCAAGATGAAAATGTAGACAGTGTAGTAGTGTTATTATGTCCGGTGGCAGTTACCCAGCCTGTGGAAACGGCCCGGGCAATGATTGAGTTAAATAAGGCTTACCCCGACAAACCCTTGATTGCTTCTTATATGGGGGGCCCATCCCTGGAGGAAGGGACAAAAATGCTCAGTGAAAGCGGTATTCCCACCTTTGCCATGCCAGAGCCGGCTATAGGTGCCCTCGCCGGGATGTCCACCTATGGGGAAGTCAGGGTCAGCAGCCTGAACAAAAAAGACAATGGTTATCAGCCGGATTTAAAAACGGTCAAAGCAGTATTTTATGATGTAAAAAGAGACAACCGTCTCAGCCTGCTCGGTAGTGAGGCGGCAGAGGTGATAGCTGCTTATGGTGTATCGGCTACCCCGACTAGATTATCCCAGAGCCCTGAAGAGGCGGCGGCAGTGGCCAACGAAATGGGTTACCCGGTGGTGTTGAAGGTGGCCTCACCAAAAATACTGCACAAAACCGATGTGGGCGGGGTGAAGATTGGCATAAAAACAGCCGATGAAGTAAAAAGTGCCTACGTAAATATCATGGAAAGTGTGCACAAATACCTGCCCGCCGTGGTGCCCCACGGTATTGAGGTTCAGAAAATGGCGCCAAAGGGTGTAGAGCTGATTGTCGGCATGACCAGGGATGTACAGTTTGGTCCCATGATTGCCTTTGGGCTGGGAGGCATTTATGTTAACCTGCTCAAGGACGTTTCCTTTAGATTGGCCCATGGGCTTACACTAGGTGAAATAAAGGAGATGATTGCTGAGACCAAGGCATATTCCCTTATGAAAGGCTTTCGTGGTGACAAACCTGTAGATATGGAAGCCGTATGTGGGGTTATCAGCCGTTTGGCCCAGCTTGTGACTGATTTTCCGGAGATTGTGGATGTGGACATCAATCCTATATTTGCTTATGAGCGCGGGGTATCTGCCCTAGACGTTAAAATAACACTATCCTGAGGTGAAACAATGAAGAGTCTATATATTACGGGTGTGGCCGGGAGTGGTAAAACGGCCATTGCAATGGGCATTGCCCTGAAGTTTAAGAAGGAAGGATACAACGTCAGCTATTTTAAACCGGTAGGAAATAGGTCAAAATTTATTGGCGGGGAGGATAAAGACGCCATTTTGATGCGGGAGCTTTTAGGCATGGATGTGGATATTAAAAAAATAGTGCCTTTCGTTGCCGGCACTTCCTACCTTTCCGGGTTGAAAAACCAGGAGTCCGCCCTTGACAACATCCAGGAGGCATTTCGTGCAGTGTCCCTGGGGGCCGATCTGGTGATCATTGATGGTGCAGCCTTTACCCATGTGGGGGCTGCCTATGGACTGGATGTGGTCAGCTTGGCCGGCCTGCTGGATGCCTCCGTTCTAAACATCATCAAGCTGGAAAATGACTTCAGTGTGGATCAAGCCATTTTTTTGAATAACTATTTTGTGGCTAAGGGGCTGCACATGGCTGGTCACATTTTCAATAATGTTCCACGGCAACTATTTTCCAAAACTGAAGGCATATTTGCACCCCTACTGGGCAAAATGGGCTGCGATACCCTGGGGATCATTCCCATTCGTTCGGAAATCGCTTCTCCCACAGTTTCTGAATATTATGAGGCCCTGGGCGGTGAGCTGCTCACCGGTGAGGATCGGTTGGGTCTTTTGGTGGAAGAGGTGATTGTTGGGGCCATGACCACAGACAGCGCTATAAAATACATGCGTCGCTCAGCTAACAAGGCTGTAGTAATTGGTGGTGACCGGGCCGATATTGCTGTGGCGGCTCTGGAGACCAGCACCTCAGCACTAATCCTCACGGGGGGGCTGTATCCCGATGTCAAGGTGGTAGCCAGCGCAGCAGAAAAAGGGGTACCTGTAATATTAGTCCACCGGGATACCTATTCTACTATCGAAAAGATGTCTGAGGTTTCCCGGCGTATCCGCCCGGGAGACACAGAAGGGATTACCATCATGGTGGAAAATATTGAACAGCACTGTGATTGGCAAAAAATTTCAAACCTGCTGGGATTCTAGTAGAAAACTAAAAAATGTGCAATGGAGGATAATGTCCAATGGAGGGTAGTGATGTGACTGTTTATGGTTATAAAAGGCCCGATAATTCCATAGGTATCAGGAATTATCTAGGAATTATATCTTGCTCTGTATGCGCCAATGAACTGGCTACAAGGATAGCGGAAAGTTTGAATGGGGCCGTAGCATTTACTCATAATCAGGGCTGCTGCCAATTAAATGAGGACTTGAAAATCGTAGCCAGGACCCTGATATCATTGGCCTATAACCCAAATTTATATGGTGTGATTTTCGTTAGTTTGGGTTGTGAGAATATTGATGTGGATCACATTGTATATAGTGCCAAGCAATCTGGTAAACCAGTGGGTCATATTAGTATTTGGGCTGAAGGGGGGCTGACTATCAGCAAGTCTCAGGGGGTATTCCTAGGACAAAAGATGGTTGGGGATGCCTCCCGGGTGAGACGGGTAGAAGTGTCGCTATCCGACCTAAAAATCGGTTTGAAATGCGGAGCCTCAGATTCCACCTCCGGTCTAATTACCAATCCCTCTATTGGCATGGTATCTGATAAAATCATAGAAGAAGGCGGGGTTACAGTATTCGGGGAAATATCTGAGTTCATTTATGCCAAGAATCTTATTTCCAAAAGAGGAGTAACTGATGCTGTTTGCGCAGAAATACGGGCGTTAATCAAGGGCACCAAAGAAAAGATCAATCAGAACGACAGTAATTATAAAAATGAACAAAAGGCCCTGCTCAATCACGACATTGGCTTGACCACCATTGAGGAGAGGGCGCTCGGTTTTATTTCCAAATGCGGCAACCAAAAAATAGAACAGGTGTGTTGTTACGGGGAAAGGGTGGCGGAAAAAGGGCTAATTCTGGTAGATTTCCCGGGTCGGGAACCGGAGGCCTTAACTGCATTAGCTGCGGCGGGTTGTCAGCTGGTTTTGCTCACAACAGGCATTGGGGATCCACATGGGTTTCCCTTTATGCCAATCATCAAAATTACCTCTAATGAACAAACAGCCCACCGGCTGGCGGATTGCATAGACCTGGATATTTCATATGTAACTGAGGGCTTATTTGATCTGGAACAGTCCAGCAAGCTGATTTTTGAGGAAATGATTGATGTTATAAATGGCAAAATGACCAAGTCGGAAATAAATCGCTACCACTCCTTTATGGGCATTTCAACCAGTGGTTTAATCGTCTAGTTTTCCTGGAAGGGGTTTTGACAAGGTTTGGTGATTTTGCTAGCGGTGGTAATATACAAACACATATTACCGCTACCTAACCAGCTTTGAAGGTGCTAAAATATTCGCAGATATATTCTGCCAGGTATAGTAGACCGTTGTATAGGTTGTTCTGTGACATATATGATAATAGGCTGTGAAAGGCATTATTGCCGCCGGCTTATTATTTTTTTCCCCAAATATAATTATGGGAGGTTATGTTTATGTCCAAAGAAAGGTCAGTAAAGGTAGCCATTGTCCAGGCCACCCCGGCCATGTTTGACACCCCCGCCACTGTCCGGAAGGCTTGTGCGCTAATTAAGGAGGCGGGAGCTAACGGCGCCAAACTGATGCTGTTTCCGGAAGCATTTGTCGGTGGGTATCCTAAAGGTATGTACCTTGGTGTGCGTGTGGGAATGAGGAGTGTAGAAGGAAGAAAGGATTACCGGCGTTATCATGATAATGCCATCCTCATACCTGGCCCGGAGACAGATGAAATCGGCCGGGCTGTGGCTCAGGCCGGCGCTTATGTGGTCCTTGGTGTGATCGAAAAGGAAGAGGATAGTTCCACTGTTTATTGCACGGCATTGTTCTTTGGCCCGGACGGCACAATCCTGGGCAAACACCGTAAAATTAAGCCCACCGCTGGCGAAAGATATATCTGGGGCGAAGGTGACGGCAGTACACTACCTGTTTTTGATACTCCCTACGGTAAAATAGGGGCGGTCATTTGCTGGGAGAACTACATGCCGTTGCTCAGGGCTGCCATGTATGGTAAGGGGGTACGTATTTATCTCGCTCCTACCTTTGATGCCCGGGACAGCTGGCAGATTTCCATGCGGCATATCGCCCTGGAGGGTCATTGCTTTGTGATTACCTGCAACCAGTACCTGACCAAGTCTGCCTACCCCACAGATTTGTGCTGCTATGAGGAGCTGGCTGATCAGCCTGAGGTGCTGCACCGGGGCGGTTCTGCAGTGATCAATCCCTATGGTGAATACCTTGCTGGGCCGATCTGGGATGGGGAGGGCGTTGCTTATGCTGAACTGGATCTGGGCCAGGTGGAGGAAACACGCTTTGACTTTGATGTAGTGGGGCATTACACCCGCCCGGATGTTTTGCAGTTGAAGGTTAATGAGGCCCCGCAGGCTACCTATATTTATGAAAACGGTGTTCCCTGCTGTGATCCGGGAAATTGTGAAGAGGAGGAAGAATAAATATTCCTTCGTCAACATTGATGGGGGGCTAGAACACCTTCCAGGGGGTTGTAGCCCACCCACTAAAACCAAATGGGGGGATCCACATGGAAAACATTAAACTACCATACCCCCGCTGGGTCCCGTTGCTGCTTGGATTTTTTATTAACGCAGCGGTGGGCATGACCACCTATTCCTGGAGTATTTTCATTCAACCCTTGAACACGGAGTTTGGTTGGACCAGAACGGAAATTGCCCTAGCTTTTTCCATTTGCTGTCTTACTTACGGGGCAGTTAGTTTTGTAGCCGGCAGGCTCAGTGATCATTATGGTCCCAAGGTGGTCGTTATTGTCGGTGGTTTGCTGCTTGGTACCGGGTTTATTTGCACTGGGTTCATTCAATCAAAGGCCCAACTTTATCTCACATATGGTTTATTGGCCGGTGCGGGTGCAGGGATGATTTATCTACCGCCAGTGGCCCTTGCTCCCAGGTGGTGGCCCGATAGGCGCGCTCTGGCCACTGGTATCATTGTTCTCGGTCTGGGCATGGGTTCATTTTTCATGGCCCCTATTGCTACCGTGATTATTAAATCACTGGGTTGGCGTTATGTGTTCCAATATTGCGGTATTGCAATGGGGTTGATGGCTTGTATTTCTGGTTGTTTTCTGGCTCCTCCACCAAAGGGCTGGTCTCCGCCGGGATGGAAAAATCCAGCCCTGGCAGTTACAGGTGGACAAACAAGGGCTTTGTATCGTGACTATTCCTATGAGGAAACGATCAAAACCAAGCAATTTTGGCTATTGTATCTGGCCTATTTTTGCGCCTCTTCTGCTGGGTTGCTTGTCACAGGGCATATTGCCGCCTTTGGTCAGGACAGCGGCTTGAGCTTGATCCAGGCGGCCGGTGCCGTTAGTGCCCTTACAGCGATGAATGCAGCCACGCGTGTTGGCTCTGGTGCACTAACTGATAAAATCGGCATTAAAAAATATTTTATTGTTATTTCCGCCCTCCAGGTGGTAATGATGCTAACCTTGTTTGCCTCTGGTAGAAGCTCCTTGTTACTATGGGCTAACGCGGCACTCATTGGCTGGAACTATGGGGCTATATTTACTATTTTCCCTACGTATTGTGTGCAATACTATGGTAATAGTGCCCAAAGTTCCAACTATGGCCTGCTCTTTACTGCCTGGGGTATTGCTGGTTTCTTTGGCCCTTTCAGTGGAGGCTTTTTAAGGGATATGTATGGTAGTTACGCGGTTGGGTTTATTCTGGCCGCCCTGCTGGCTTGCGTGGCACTAGCTGTTGTTGCCGTGCTGAGGCCTCCTGCACCCATAAAAACAGGTGAGCTTTTAGATGACCATGCTACCGCTGGCGTTCAGGGTTTGCCCTGCTAGGTGCATTTGCATAGGTGTTTGAAGAGAAAAAAGACAGAGGCCATAAGGCTTCTGTCTTTTTAGCATTGGTTATGTTGTAGAATGCTTTTTTATACTGCTCCCTGGGCCATCATGGCATTGGCCACCTTGAGGAAACCGGCGATATTGGCGCCTACCTCCAGATCCCCCGGGCGGCCATATTCCGCGGCAGCCTGGCTAACCCTGCTGTAAATATTGGTCATAATATCCTTTAGTTTGGCATCTACCTCTTCAAACGTCCAGGAAAGCCTCATGCTGTTCTGGGACATTTCCAGGGCTGAGGTGGAGACTCCACCGGCATTAGCTGCCTTGGCCGGGGCGAAAAGAAGTCCATTGTCTTTGAAGGTTTTTATGGCTTCTGGTGTAGAGGGCATGTTGGCCCCTTCTGCTAAACACCAGACCCCATTGGTGACCAGTATTTTTGCTGACTCCTCATCAAGTTCGTTTTGCGTGGCACAGGGCAGGGCGATGTCGCATTTGATAGTCCAGATTCCTTTTGACCCTTCATAATATTGGGCCTGGGGATGCTCCTGGACATATTCTTTAATTCTTTTTCTTTCGATTTCTTTAATCCGTTTAATGGTATCCAGTTTAATCCCTTCAGGATCGTAGACATAGCCGTTGGAATCACTCATGGCCAAAACATGGGCGCCCATCTCCTGGGCTTTTTCTGCGGCATAGGTGGCCACATTGCCTGAACCGGAAATAATAACCTTTTTATCGGTTACATCTTTGCCGTTGTCTTTGAGCATTTCCTGCACAAAATATAGTAGCCCGTAGCCGGTGGCTTGTTTTCTCCCCAGGCTGCCGCCGTAATCCAGGCCCTTGCCTGTAAACACACCGTTATACAGCATGGTCAATCTTTTGTATTGGCCATACATATATCCCACTTCTCGGGCGCCTACGCCGATGTCACCGGCCGGTACGTCCACATCAGCTCCCACATAGCGGTAGAGTTCATTCATGAAGCTCTGGCAAAAGCGCATGATTTCCCCGTCTGATTTGCCTTTGGGATCAAAATCGCTACCGCCTTTGCCGCCGCCAATGGGCAGGCCGGAGAGAGAATTCTTAAAGGTTTGTTCAAACCCGAGGAATTTCATAATGCCCAGGTTGACGGAGGGGTGGAAGCGCAGGCCGCCCTTGTAGGGGCCGATAGCGCTGTTGAAATGGACCCGGTAGCCGCGGTTCATCTGGATCTTTCCCTGGTCGTCATGCCAGGGTACCCGGAACATAATCATCCTTTCTGGTTCTACCAGTCTGTGGAGCAGGCCAGCTTTCACAAATTCGGGGTGTTTTTCGATGACTGGCTTAAGGGATCCCAGCACTTCCAAAACAGCCTGGTGAAATTCTGTTTCCTGTGGATCTCTTTTTTTTACCACTTCTATTACTTCATCAATTACTTTTTGTGAGTGTCCCAAAATTAGGATACCTCCTTTATTTAAGCTTTTCGCTATTGAAATTTCCAATATCAATAGTAGGATTCATAATTATTCGAGATTATTCTTTTAATATCCTCCATTTTTTTGTTTAAAATACAACCTGGGGACATTCCGGGGGACAGGGGGGCGGGTTCCTTGTCCCACCAAATATTGGCATGGGCTGTTTGCAGGGGAAAACCCCAGCGACCAACCACCAACCACCAACCACTAATCACTGACTGCCAACTGCCATCTATCCGCAAGGCTAACAGCACCACGCGTCTGGGGACATAACCCGGCATCAAAGCCCGGACCCAAAAAGGGCTGTGTCCCCGTTCCTCTGCCCTAGTATCTCAGTTTGATCCACCAGCTACATCGCAGCTCAAACGGTAGCCACATCTACCCTCCGCCTTCCGCCTTCCGCTTTCCACCTTCCACTTTCCACTTTCCAACCGACCCCTTGACGGGGCCTTTTTCCAGAAGACTAACCCCAGTTGGGACAGCTAGTAGCTTTTGCCAACATCTGGTGGGACGAGGGACCTGTCCCCGCGTTTCATCCTGGGCATGCCCCCAAGAGCCTACAAAGAAACACGGCTGTGTGTGTGAAAAAACAATGATATCCAACCGTACCCAAGGTGTCTACCTTTAGAGGGTCACCTCAAACCGTCCCCGGCTTGAATTGTGTCAAAAAAGAAAAACCGCCTGGTGGGCGGTTGGATGGGGTATGTGGTTTAGTGTTTCCCTTTCTCTTCTGCCAGCGCTAAAATTTTGCTCAGTGTTTTTTCCCGGCGGGCGTTTATGGCTTCAAAGTCCATAAAGGGAATGTAATAGCCTTCCATTTCGTCGTGGACCCTTTTAGCTCTACCAATAAAGGCAATGGCCTGCTCCATACACTGGCGGTACATGCCCCGGGCGGCGCCTTTTTCCGCCAGATAGGCTTCATTGATTACCGGGTCCACGCAGGTCATGGTGTCTACAACATGGTCGTCTGCTCTGGGCCGGTAGACGTGTGGTTCAATACTGTTGATCACAGCCAGATCCAGGTCGTGGATGATTAGGTGATCGATATGATCTGGACTGAGGGCGCAGTGGAAAGCTGTGACCTGGTAGCCTCTGGCCATTGCTGCTTCCATCAGTCGGCTGACCAGTGTAGTCTTGCCGGTACCGTCATCACCTTCAATAATATAGCGTTTACTAAGACTGCTGGTTACTGTGTCCAGGTGGCTAACGGATCCATCTGGTGTAATAGCTGTTGCAAAAAGATGTCGGATTCGGGGGCAGCCGTTCATCACCGGTTGTTCGGCAAAGATTTCATGGGTGAGATTGATTACCAGCCTGTTGAAGGCCGATAGGTTAAATGCGCCGCTTTCATTATAATAGGATTCTACTTCGTCCAGAAACAGTTTTGCCGCTCTCAAATAGGAATAGGCTCTTTTAAAGAGCCGCCCCACTTCCTTGTTTAGGGCCAGTATTTCTTTTTTGTGACCTCGGATACCTTGCTCATTCCAGTGATCACCCAGGTTAATAATGGCGTCAAAGGCACCTGGGTTTTGCGGGTCTACCACATGGGGGGCTGTCCCATCGAGCATGGCCACGCCCAGGGCGGGTACGCAAATGCCATCAAGTGAGCTGTTATCCGAGGAACAGCAATGGAACTCTAGATCATAGCCCCTTTCCAGCAGGGTTTCTGCGATTTTGCGCATAAATGTTGACTTGCCGACGCCGGGGCCGCCTTTTAAAATAAATAAGTGGGCTGCATCCTGGTCAATGATCTGGTTATAGAAGGAATGAAAGCCACGGGCGGTATTGCCGCCAGGGAATACCTTGATTGATTTTCCTCTGCTCAAAATGTCGCCTCCCAATAATTACCTAAAAACATGAAGAGAGATCAATAAAGCTACTGGGATTAGGTGTTCTTTGGTCAACTGCTACACTATAAAATATATGTTGTAATTGTAGTAATATGTTCATCTGATTATTCTGCAAAATTATACCCCTTTTTAAAAAAGCGTGCTAAAATAGATGTTATGATCAATGAAACCAGCTAGACACTGTTTGAATATACGGGTGCCGTAGGTGGGGCCCGGGTTGCCGCCATACAGATTGCCATATACCTCAGTATAAATCGTTGTAGGGGAGTGTTATGATTTTATGTACAAGGTTTTAAAAAAAGAAATCCTGGCGCCGTCCATAAAACTTTTTCAGATTGAGGCGCCCCTGGTGGCTAGAAAGGCCATGGCCGGGCAGTTTATTATTTTGCGGGTCCATGCCCGGGGGGAGCGGATTCCTCTGACCATTGCCGATTTTGATCGGGAAAAAGGTCTGATCACCTGTGTTTTCCAGGAGGTGGGAAAGACTACTTGGGAGCTGGGCGCCTTGAATGAGGGAGATTGCGTCCAGGACTTTGTAGGGCCCCTGGGGGTTCCTTCCCAGATTGATAATTATGGCCGGGTTGTCTGTGTGGGTGGTGGTGTTGGTGTGGCACCTGTCTATCCTATTGCCAGGGCTCTGAGGGAAGCAGGGAACGAGGTTATTGGTGTGATGGGGGCGCGGACAGCGGATCTGGTCTTCTGGGAGGATAAGATGAAAGCCGCTTGTAGTGAACTGCAGGTAACCACTGACGACGGGTCTTATGCCCGTAAAGGGTTTGTTACTGATGTGCTGCAGGAAGTGATCGAAAAGAAAGGTGACATTGCTCTGTGTATTGCCATTGGGCCGCCGCCGATGATGCGGGCCGTGGCCAACCTGACCAGACAATACAATCTGAAAACCATCGTCAGTTTAAATTCATTAATGGTGGACGGTACCGGTATGTGTGGCTGTTGCCGGGTTAATGTGGGTGGGGAAACCAAGTTTACCTGTGTGGATGGGCCGGAGTTTGATGGTCATTTGGTGGATTTTGACGAAATGGCCCGGCGGTCGGTAATCTATAAACCCCAGGAACAGGCGGCTTTGAATCTGTATAATAAAAAAGGCAGCCAAAAATGTCATTGTTGTGGCGGGGGTGAATAGAAATGACGGAAAAAAAGAGAATTGTATCTACTAAAAATCCAATGCCTACCCAGGATCCCTCAGTAAGGGCGGGTAATTTCAATGAGGTGGCCCTGGGCTACAGTGAGGAGGCGGTGGTAGCGGAGGCCAACCGTTGTCTGCACTGTAAAAATGAGCCTTGCCGGCAGGGTTGCCCGGTGGAAATCGATATCCCTGCTTTTATCAAGCTGGCCGCCCAGGGGGATTTTAAAGGGGCGATTGGGAAAATAAAAGAGAAAAACGCTTTGCCTGGTGTTTGCGGCCGGGTTTGTCCCCAGGAAAACCAGTGCGAAAAATATTGTACCCTGGGCAAAAAACATGAACCTGTAGCCATCGGCCGTATTGAGCGCTACTGTGCTGACTGGGAACTGGCCCACGGGGCCCCGATCCCAGAAACCAGTGCGCCAAAAGATAAAAAGGTAGCCATTGTTGGGTCCGGTCCCTCTGGTCTGACCTGTGCTGCTGACCTGGCCAAACGTGGCTATCAGGTGACCATTTTTGAAGCCCTGCATGTAGCGGGTGGCGTGCTGATGTACGGCATTCCGGAATTTCGTTTGCCCAAAGCTGTAGTGCAGGCAGAGGTGCAAAACCTGAAAAAACTGGGGGTAGACATCCAGGTAAACGCCGTGGTGGGCAAATTTGCTACAGTTGATGAGTTGCGGAAGGAGTTCGGTTTTGACGCCGTTTTTATCGGTACCGGTGCCGGGTTGCCATATTTCATGAACATACCGGGGGAAAATGCCTGTGGGGTATATTCAGCCAACGAGTTTTTGACCCGCACCAATTTGATGAAAGCCTACTTGTTTCCCGAGTATGATACGCCCATCCGCATCGGCCGGAAGGTAGCCGTGCTGGGGGGTGGCAATGTGGCCATGGACTCGGCCCGCACTGCCCTGCGGTTGGGAGCGGAGGAGTCCTGGATTGTCTACCGGCGTTCCAGGGTGGAGCTGCCGGCTCGCCATGAGGAAGTGGAGCACGCAGCGGAAGAAGGGGTGCAGTTCAAATTTCTCACCAGCCCCACCAGCATTTTGTATAATGATGATTATTGGGTTACCGGCATGGAATGCCTGGAGTATGAACTGGGAGAACCGGACGAATCGGGGCGGCGGCGCCCGGTGCCGATAAAAGGCTCTGAGTTTGTCATTGATGTGGATACAGTGGTGGTGGCCATCGGACAGGGGCCCAACCCCCTGGTACCCCGGACTACTGAAGGACTGGCCTGTAACCGGAGGGGCAATATTATTGCCGATGGGGAAACAGGAGCCACTTCTTTGCCGGGAATATTTGCTGGCGGTGACGTAGTCACCGGTGCTGCCACGGTGATCTTGGCTATGGGAGCGGGAAAAACTGCAGCCAGGGCCATAGATGCCTACCTGGCTCATAAATAAGCAACAAAGGCCAAATTAAAGACATATTTCATTTGTGGGTTTCTATGGTATACTTGTGGTATGTTTGATTAAAAACCAATGAGGGAACATAGTACGGTATCTCCAGAAAATGGGGTAATGGGGCCGGACGGACAGGTTTTTACGACTGTGTGCAAGGCCCCTTTTTTAAACAATGAGGGGTGTTATAGGCATGGCTAAATATACCAACAATGATGTGCGTGATCTTGCTAAGGAATGGGGGGTTAAATTTATCCGGCTCCAGTTTACCGACATCTTCGGCATCCCTAAAAATGTGGCCATAACAGTTGAGCAGTTAGATAAAGCCTTGGAGGGGGAAATGATGTTTGACGGTTCATCTATCGACGGCTTTGTCCGCATTGAGGAATCGGACATGTACCTGCGCCCGGATCCCTCCACATTTGCCCTTTTCCCCTGGCGACCGCGGGAGAGCGGTGTGGCCAGATTGATTTGTGATGTCTATAATGCCGATGGTACCCCTTTTTCAGGGGACCCGCGTCATGTTTTGCGCCGAGCTGTGCAGGAAGCCCGCCAGATGGGCTACATGATGAACGCCGGGCCTGAACTGGAGTTTTTTCTTTTTCACCTGGATGAAGAAGGTAAGCCAACCACAATTACCCATGATCGGGCCGGTTACTTTGATATGGCTCCCGTGGACCTTGGGGAGAATGCCCGCCGGGATATGGTTTTAATGTTGGAGCAAATGGGTTTTGAAATAGAGGCTTCCCACCATGAGGTGGGTAGCGGCCAGCATGAGATTGACTTTAAATACTCGGATGCTTTGGATATAGCGGATAAAATAGCCACGTTCAAATTTGTGGTGCGTACTACTGCCCAGCGGCATGGTCTACACGCCACATTCATGCCCAAACCCTTGTATGGGATGGCTGGTTCCGGTATGCACATCAACCAGTCATTGATAAAAAACGAGGAGAATGCCTTTTATGATCCGGGCGAATCCGACGGGTTGAGCCGGGAATGCCGGTATTATGTGGGTGGTTTAATGAGACACAGCAAGGGGATTACCGCCATTGCCAACCCGACGGTTAATTCCTATAAACGCCTGGTTTCTGGTTTTGAGGCCCCAGTGTATATTGCCTGGTCGGGACGCAACAGAAGCCCGTTGATTAGGATTCCAGCCAAAAGGGGTATGTCCACCCGCATTGAATTGCGCAGTCCTGATCCCACCTGCAATCCTTATCTGACCCTTGCTGTATGTCTGCAGGCCGGCTTGGACGGAATCAGAAATAAAATTCTACCGCCGGAACAATGCAATCGTAATATTTATGAGATGACCCCGGCGGAGCGGTCGCAGTTTGGTATCGAAAGCCTGCCCCAAAGCCTGGAGGCGGCGGTGCAGGAGTTGGAGAAAGATCAGGTGCTGAAAAAAGCTCTGGGTGATCATGTTTTCGAAAGATACATAGCGGCAAAGAGAATTGAGTGGGACAGGTATCGGGTTCAGGTCCACCCCTGGGAGACGGTGGAATACCTGTCTAAATATTAGGAAAATAGCAGTATCACAGATACTCGATGGTGGTTTTTTTACCAAGGGATGATAATATTTCAGCAATATCCCTTACAGTTTGGTTTTTTATGACGCAGGAGATGGGAAATCCTGGGTAATGGACAGCCTGGTTGATGGCTAGCCCGACCATGAAGTGAATTTCATCTGCCCGGAGCAGTGCAGCGGCCAGGCGACCGGCACCGTCTTTGGCCTTTTCCAGATCCCTCAGCTTGCATTTGTCCCGCAGGTGCTGCAGGGCGTAATAAATCGTAATGGCCCCTTCCGTTACCAGATCAATGCCCTCAATAATACCGGTAGGTGGTACCGTACTGCTGTCTGACTCCAGGTCCACAGCTATTTCCCGATCCAGGATCCGGCTGACCATCAGGCTGGTAGAGCCGCCGCATACTACCTTGACGCCGGCAGCCCGAACTAGTTTTTCTACTGTGCAGGTGTCTTTTTCCGGTTCCCGGGGGGGCCCGATTAGTGCCGTCAGTTTCCGTGCCTTTCTGGCTTTGACCACCACTATGCTCACATCATCACCAGGTTCACCGCCATAAAGCAGGTTGCACTGGGTGGTAATATCAGTGGCCAGGTCCGCAGCCTCGTAACCCAGGGAAGCAAGTTTTTTTATATACCTGCCTACTTGTACCTCACCCCAGCCGAAATTCCAGATTCCGCCCATACCGGCGTGCAGTACACCATCGCTGAGCATCACCAGCCAGTTGCCGGCCTTTAAGGTAAAATGGGCCTCTTTAATTTCCTTCCCACCGATATTTCTTGTGATGCGCCGCAAACATTGTAATGTATCCCGGTAACCGAAATAGGACTCCGGGTTGTCGAATTCCACCAGATATGAGTGTCCATCAGGGAAAATCTGTAATATGGTAAAGGTACTGTAGGCCAGGTTTCTTACCTTGTCCACAGGCAGGGTGTTGGCCATTGTTTCAATAACCTCACCGATATGGCTACCCATTTTTAACATGGTGGCGGCAGTCTTAGCGGTAATACGGGAGAGAATATTGGCTTTTACCCCGCTGGCCAGACCGTCGGCCAGGACAATTACTGATGACTCGGGGGATTGCAGCACTTCAATGGAGTCGCCGCAGAGCTCCTCCCCTTTTTTGTTCAACTGTGATATGCCAATGTCAAGGTAGAGTGACATTTGCCTTTTCCTTTCTACACTGTCATTAGCTCAGCCAGTTGGCCATCTGGTTTTCGCGAGCGTTACCCCCAAATATCCGGCATTAAACCCAGGCAGTAGCTATTTCTTCCCGTATAAGGCGGTGAAAACCTCATTTTCAAACAACCCGACCACATTTTCTTTGGTCACCTTTGTAAAAACCTTTTTACCAATCATCACAGTGACACCATCGGAGCAACATTCCAGGCAAAAGATCCCTTTAAGGGTAACAACATCATCAAGTCGGTAGTGATCGATGAGGTTTTCAATTTCTGCAATGACGTTCTTGGACCCGCGCAAAAAACACGAGCTACCAACACACACCTGAATAACCAGCATTTAAAAAGCCCCCGAATTAACTGAATAAAGATACATCAAAGTATAGCTCTTTTTCGGCATAGCATTCTCTAAATCCTTCAAAATATAATTTTTCAGCGAAAACCTTTAGGGAAATACTGGTGCAAAATACTAGTTTTAAGTTGTATTAATAAAGGAAAACCATATTATAAAAAGGATAGACAGAAATCTAATATGTGATAAAATTTTGATAGATTGTGAGAGGAGAGGGTGGTAACCATGAAAAACACACTGGCTGTGCTGGTGGTGAATAAACCCGGTGTGCTGGCACGCATATCCGGCCTGCTCAGCAGGCGGGTAGTAAATATTGAAAGCATTGCCGCCGGTTATACGGAAGAGGCGGATGTGACCCGCATAACTCTGGTAGTTAAGGGTGATGAACAGTCCCTGGAACAGGTGATCAAGCAACTTTCTAAATTGATTGATGTGATTAAAATTGTGAAGCTAAACGTGGGGGATTCTGTGGAACGGGAACTGGCCCTGGTCAAGGTAATCGCCAAAAATAATCGGCGATCGGATATTGTTAACCTGGTTTCCGTATTCAGGGCCAATATTATCGACGTCAATAAAGAGACGATGATTATAGAGGTCCTTGGTGATGCGCAAAAAATAAATGCCTTCTGTGCGGTACTCGATGATTACGGTATTGTGGAAATGGTGCGAACAGGAAAAGTGGCCCTCTCTAGAAAACCCCAGGCAGTAAAGCAAATCAACTAGATGAATTGGTGCACTCGTGCAGGTACTGATAGTGATGCGCTGGTTCTAAAAAAACAATGGGGTACCTATGTTTGTGTATCTTTGGTATCATTGACATTTATATTGCAAACGTATATATATAATAGTATGTACAAAAATTACTAGAACTGCTATGCAGGGGGGACCTACCCGTGTCAGGTAATAAAAGGATCATGATTAGCCTGCCGGATTCACTTTTAGCAGAGGTGGATGGTATTGCTGCGGCTGATCAGCTAAACCGTAGTGAGTTTATACGGAAGGCCATGAGTTATTATGTTACCGAATGTAAGCGGCGCCTTTTGCGTGAACAGATGAAGAAGGGTTACCTGGAAATGGCCAAAATTAACTTGGATTTGGTGGTGGAGCACTACCGTGTGGAATCAGAGGTGCATGAGCTCTACGGGCTGCCCCTGCCGGAGGTAAAATAGGCATGATCCATCGGGGGGATATCTACTATGCAGACCTCAGCCCGGTTGTCGGTTGTGAACAAGGTGGGACCAGGCCAGTGTTGATCATTCAAAACGACATTGGTAACCAATACAGTCCCACCACGATAGTGGCGGCAATCACCTCACAGATTGATAAGCCAAAGTTGCCCACCCATGTGTCCCTGCCGGTAACCTCCGGCGGGTTAGAAAAAAACTCGGTGATCCTACTGGAGCAAATTAGGACTATTGACAAGAGCAGGCTGCTGGAAAAGGTACATGCCCTGGATAGCGGTACTATGTCCAAAGTAAACCAGGCTGTGGAAATTAGCCTGGGTTTGGTGGATCTCTAAAGACAAGGAAAAAAATAGGGTACAGTTTGATGGAAAAAACCTTCACCCGGTTAGCCGAGCAAGGTTTTTTAATATTTGGACAATATTATTTTTAAGGATGGTTGGCTATGGAAATAGGTGTCAGAAAGGGCAGTTTTTACCCCCAGGGGGCTACACCGGTTGCCGGGGGGGTTAATTTTGCCCTCTATTCAAAACATGCCCAGGGTGTGGACCTGTTGCTTTTTGCCCATCCCCTAGACGCCACCCCGGTGCGGATCATCCCTTTTGAGCATCGCACCCACTGTGTCTGGCATTGTTTTGTAGAGGGTCTGGCGCCAGGACAGCTTTACGCCTATCGGGTGTGGGGTCCCTATCGGCCCCAAGAAGGCCTGCGCTTTAACCCCTACCGCTTGTTGATTGATCCTTATGCCCGGGCGATTACAGGCAAATTTGTGCCTGGTGTATGTCACCTGGGCTACGATCCTTCCTCACCCCTGGCTGATCTATCATTTAATGAGCTGCCCAACACTGGCGGGGCGCCAAAATGTGTGGTTATTGACAACCAGTTTGATTGGGAAGGGGTTACGCCACCGCGTACCCCTTTGGCGGAAACAATCATTTATGAAGTGCACTTAAAGGGGTTGACGGCTCACGCCACCTCCGGCGTCCGACACCCGGGTACCTACCTGGGGGTCATTGAAAAAATACCCTATTTAAAAAGCCTGGGCGTGACAGCAATCGAGTTTTTACCGGTACACCACTGTCACTCAGAGGATTTGCTGCAGAAAAAAGGCCTCACCAACTACTGGGGTTATAACACCCTGGGTTTCTTTGCACCCGATAGCCGGTTCAGCACGGGTCTTTATCCGGGCTGTCAGGTGCAGGAATTTAAACAGATGGTTAAAGAGCTACACAAGGCTGGCCTGGAAGTGATCCTGGATGTGGTTTATAATCATACCTGTGAAGGCGACGAGCGTGGCCCCACTCTTTCTTTCCGCGGCATCGACAACATCACCTATTACCAGCTGGGCAAGAATAAGAGATATTACCGGGATTTTAGCGGCTGTGGCAACACCCTGAACTTCGATCGCTTTCAGGTGGTGCAGATGGTGATGGATTCCCTGCGTTATTGGGTCCAGGAGATGCATGTGGATGGTTTCAGGTTTGATCTGGCCACCATACTGGGGCGAGAAAAAGGCACCTATTCCCCACGGGCCGGGCTTTTCAAAGCTCTGCACCAGGATCCCGTTTTGGCCCCTGTGAAGCTGATTGCGGAGCCCTGGGATGCTACCCATGGGTCCTATCAGTTGGGAAATTTCCCGACGGGCTGGGCGGAATGGAATGGTGCCTACCGGGACTGTGTAAGAAAATTTTTTAAAGGAATCCCCGGGGTGTTGCCGGAAATGGGGCACCGTTTAACAGGTAGCCCTGATCTTTTTGCCGGTGTGGGACGGACACCTTTTAGCAGTATCAATTTTATTACCTGCCATGATGGTTTTACCCTCCATGATTTAGTTTCCTATGAGCGGAAGCATAATGAGCCCAATTTGGAAAACAACAGGGATGGTGTGGATGATAACCATTCCTTTAACTGCGGTTGGGAAGGAGAAACCACCAATCCGAAGATTATAGAAATGAGGAAAAAAAATATTAAAAATTTTTTCACCTTGCTGCTGATATCCCAGGGAACCCCCATGCTTCTGGGTGGGGATGAATTTTTGCGGACCCAGAAAGGGAACAACAATGCCTACTGCCAGGATAATGAAACTAGTTATTTTGATTGGTCTCTGGCCGGTGCCCATCGGCAGATGATTGATTATGTTCGCAAAATGGTTGCCTTGAGAAAGCGTTTTCCCCATTTTCGTCAAGAAAAATTTTTTAGCGGCCGGGATAGTAACCTGGACACAATCAGGGACATCAATTGGTATGGGGCGGATCTGGGACCACCTGACTGGCACAAACAGGGAAAGGGTTTTCTGGCTTTTCTAATTCAGGGTAGCGAACTAAAGGGGGTAGCAGCAAGGGAAAGGAAATGGGATGTGCTGGTGATCCTTAACGCTCAACAGTCCGAAAGGATTGTTAGCCTACCCTGGACGGGGTTAGGTACCGTTTACTACAGAATTTTGGACACTGCCATGCCTTATGGTCAGGATTTGCTGGCTATGGAGGAGGCAGTAGCGCTACCCGGGCGTTTTTACCGGGCTGCACCCCAGAGTGTGGCTATACTGATTAGTAAAAACCCGTCTGCTAAAAAGGACGGGTAAAAATACGTCTAGAAAGGAAGGACCAAATGCTGGCTATTACCGGTGGTAAAATTTTAACTATGGTGGGTCCCCCCATTGACCGGGGAACAGTGCTTGTAGACGGGGATAAAATTGTTCAGGTGGGTAGGAACATCAATGTACCTGCCGATGGGGAAATATTTGATGCTACTGGACTAATCGTTATGCCCGGAATGATAGATTGCCACACCCATGTGGGAATTGCAGAAGAGATATTTCGGGAAGAAGGGGACGACGTCAATGAGACCACCGAGCCTGTAACTCCCCATCTCCGGGCCATAGACGCCATCAACCCAATGGATCCGGCTTTTGCTGATGCCGTGGCTGGCGGCGTAACCACAGTGCTTACGGGTCCAGGCAGTGCCAATGCTATCGGCGGTGAAATGGTAGTGATGAAAACCAGCGGCACAGTTGTTGACGATATGATTGTTCGGCACCCGGCTGGTTTAAAGGCGGCATTGGGGGAAAACCCCAAACGTACCTATGGTAAAGAAAAAAAATCTCCGGTTACCAGGATGGCTGCAGCAGCCCTGATTAGGGAGGCGTTAATCCAGGGTTTGAATTACCTGGGGGAAAAAGCACCGGAAAGGGACCTTAAGAAGGAATCCCTAGCCCGGGTTTTGAGGCGGGAGGTGCCTCTGCGGGTACATGCCCACCGTGCTGACGATATTATGACGGCAGTGCGGATTGCAGATGAGTTTGCCCTTGATCTAGTAATTGAACATTGTACGGAGGGACATCTGGTAGCACAAAAATTAGCAATGAAAAATATCCCGGCGGTGGTTGGTCCCATAATTACCAATCGGGCTAAGGTTGAAATGAAGGAACTAACCCTGGCTGCTGCCCGAATTCTGGATGAGAGTGGGGTTTTGTTGGCTATTATGACTGATCACCCTGTTGTTCCCATCCAGTATTTGGCTGCATCTGCCGCTTTGACTGTTAAGGGGGGGTTGTCTCCGGACAAAGCCCTGCAATGTGTTACCATTAATGCCGCCAAAATTTTAGGTTTGGAAAAACGCCTGGGCAGTATTGAACCGGGGAAGGATGCCGACCTGGTGATCTGGGATGGTCACCCCCTGGATATATCTGCCCGTGTCACCCGGGTCTATATAGGGGGGAAAATGGTTCTGCCATAATATTAAATAATATGTAATAAAAAACAATAATTATGGTTTTCTTTTAGGAATTTAAAAGGAGTTAATAAAGATAGGTCGAATACAATATCTGGTTAACATATACTAATATTCCATTATGTTGATATTTGTCGGAGGGTGTCGAATGAAACGACAGAAACTAAAGGTGCTAATTGTAGATGATCAGCCTGGGGTCCGCTATTTATTAGACATTGTGGTCAGGGAGTGCGGACATGAGACCTATCTGGCGGAAAACGGGTTGCAGGCAGTGGCAATGGCTCGGGAAAAGGAACCTGATTTGGTTTTTATGGATGTGCGGATGCCTTTATATGGTGGGCTGGAGGCACTGGGGGAAATCAAGCAGACCAACCCGGCGATAGAGGTGATCATTATGACTGCCTATGGTTCGGAACAGACTGTTACCGATGCCCTGGCAAAAGGTGCTTGGTGCTACATGGCCAAACCTTTTGATGTGAACAGGGTTAAAGAACTGCTGGGTGTTTTCATTAATGAGTATTTTTGTGGAAGGGCCAGGGCCTCAGGTTTTCAATAATTATTTTCACCCCCTTTTTAAAGGGGGTTTTTTAGGTTGCTTATTTTTTGATATAATCAGACTGTTGTTGTCGGCAGGTTTTATCTTTAGCCGGCAAGAGGTTATAATACATACGGGGGGAGCCTATTGTTTACAATTGAAACCTCATCTGCACAAGAAACCGGCCAATTGGGTGAAAAACTGGGCTCTTTGTTGGGTCCGGGGGACATAATCTGCCTTTACGGGGAACTGGGTGTGGGCAAAACCACTTTTGCCCAGGGGGTGGCCCGGGGGTTGGATATAGAAGATAGGGTAACCAGTCCTACCTTCACTTTGATCAATGAATACTACGGCCGATTGCCTTTTTTTCATATGGATGCCTACCGCCTGGATTCCAGCGCGGAAATGGCGGATCTGGGTTATGAAGAATATTTTTATGATGGTGGTGTGACCTTAATCGAATGGGCGGAAAAAATAAAGGATTTGTTGCCGCCGGACAGGCTGGATATAACCATCGATCGGGTGGCCACCGCAGAGGATGAGGATCGGCGTCAGGTTAACCTGTGGCCCAGAGGAGAAATATCCCCCCGTTTTGTTGAGGAGCTGATGGATAGTGTATGTCCTGGGGATTGAATCAGCCACACCGGTGGCGGCAGTAGCGGTGGCCGGTGAGGGGGTAATTTTGGCCGAGAGAATGGTCTTCAACAAACGGACCCACTCTGTCAACCTGCTGCCGATGATAAAAGCTGTGCTGGAAGAATCCGGGGTAGGGAAAAAGGGTCTGGGCGGTATTGCTGTGTCAGGTGGGCCAGGTTCCTTCACCGGCTTGCGTATCGGCATGAGCACAGCCAAAGGTCTGGCCCAAGCCCTGGATCTACCGGTAACTCGTATATCCACCCTTACATCCTTGGCTTATCCCCTGGCCGGGCGCAGTTCCTTTGTGTGCCCGGTATTAAACGCGCGTAAAAACGAGGTCTATACAGCCGTGTATGATAATAAGAATACCTTATCCTGTTTGGCCGGCCCGCTGGCGGTGCCACCCGATAAGATAGTGGATATGCTGCTGGAGCTGAAGAGTCCGGTGCTTTTTGCTGGGGATGGTGTATCCCAGTACAGACAATTGTTGGAGGATGGGCTGGGAAAACTGGCCTTGTTTGCCCCGGCCATGTCTAATTTTCCCCGGGGAGCTGCTGTGGCCGAATTGGGTTTGGCCGCCTTTAAGGCAGACCGGGGTGTGGCTCCGGCGGGCCTGCGCCCCGAGTATATCAGGCCTTCCCAGGCAGAGGTAGTTTGGCAGAAAAAAAATAGCCCCGGGGGTTGAAATGATGGCCGTTACCTTCGAGAAGATGGGTTTAGAACACCTGGATCAGGTTTTGGAAATTGAAAACGTTTCTTTTCCTGCACCCTGGTCTAAAACATCCTTTTTGGGCGAAATCCTACAAAATGACTTCGCCCTTTATCTTGTGGCCCTTTATGATGACGTTGTGATCGGCTATGGCGGCATGTGGCTGATTCTAGATCAGGCCCACATCACCAATGTGGCCGTGCGCCCAGATTTCCGCGGCCGCAACATTGGCAAGGCCCTAATGTTGGAAATCATCCAGCAGGCGATACTGAAGGGGGCCAAAAGCATGACCCTGGAGGTCCGCCCGTCCAACATCATCGCCAGGGGACTTTACCAGGGTTTGGGTTTTACAGATAGAGGTCGGCGGAAAGGCTACTATGAGGACAACAATGAGGATGCGATCATCATGTGGAAGGATAACCTGCAGAAGGGGGATTTCAAGCTTTTTCCTGCTAATGGGCTTGACCAGAGGCAGCCGGGACCCCGTGTTTAATCACCCAACAATAGTGATAATGATTTTCATGTGCAGGAAGTGGACTAGAAACGTGGAATTACCTAATGAAAACAGGAAAGGTTGTGTTGTGGTGAAGGTGGGCTTAATCAGATGCCGGCAGACGGAGGACATGTGCCCGGGGACAACAGATTTTAAAATAATCCGGGAAAGGAAAGGGGCCTTTGCCGGTGTAGAAGAGGAAATTGAAATAATCGGCATGGTTACCTGTGGGGGTTGTCCGGGTAAAAAGGCGGTCACCAGAGCAGCAGATATGGTCAGACGAGGAGCGGATACCATAGTGTTGACCTCATGTATTACCAGGGGTAACCCCATTGGTTTTCCCTGCCCTAACGCCAAACAGATTAGGGCGGCTATAGAAAACAAACTGGGCCCAGGGATCAGAATATTGGATTATACTCACTAACTAGCTGGTAGGTGTTTACCAACTGGAAAATGACATAGACACAACTGGTAACAAGGCTGGACAATTAAACCTGTAATGCAAACTGTAACCTGCACACAAAATCTAACCTTGCAATAACTAGTGATTTCGATATAATAGAATAGTAACCCTAGTGGGCGAAAGGCGCCTGTAGCTCAGGGGATAGAGCACCGGCCTCCGGAGCCGGGAGCGCAGGTTCGATTCCTGCCAGGCGCACCAGTCAAGCAACCAAAACCCTTGTGAGTCAAGGGTTTTTTTGATTCTCTAATGATAAAGCCGGGTTAAAGCCCGGTTTTTGCTTTTTAGCGGCCTCAATAGCCCCCATTATAAACAAAGGAATTTTTCACCGGCTCCGCGAATTATGTAAATTGATGGGCGTTTTGATTTTTTGAAAATAATTTCATTAACTAGGAGGCTTAGGTGATGGATTTTACCTTTATTCACGCCGCCGATATCCATCTGGACAGCCCCCTTGTGGGGCTGGAACGCTATGAGGGGGCTCCCGTGGAATATGTGCGGGGCGCGACCCGCCAGGCTTTTCGTAACCTGGTGCAGCTAGCCCTGGAAGAGAAGGTTAACTTTGTGCTCATTGCCGGGGATCTCTATGATGGTGACTGGCGGGACTACAACACGGGGCTTTTTTTTGCTGCTCAAGCGGGGCTGCTTCGCCAGGCGGGTATTCCAATCTATCTGGTCCGCGGCAATCATGATGCTGCCAGCCAGATCACCCGCCAGCTGCGCTTGCCCGATAATGTTTATGACTTTTCTACCAGGAAGCCGGAGACAAAGGTGATCGAAGAACTGGCTGTGGCCATTCACGGTCAGGGTTTTCCCACCCGGGATGTGTCTGAGGATCTGTCCAAACAATATCCTGCGCCACTTACGGGCCACTTCAATATCGGTCTTTTACATACCTGTGCCACCGGGCGGGAGGGGCATGGCAATTATGCCCCCTGTGACGTCGACTATTTGAAAAACAAGGGCTACGACTACTGGGCCCTGGGCCATGTGCATAACAGGGAGGAGCTGAGCAGGGAGCCCTGGATTATCTTTCCCGGGAATATCCAGGGACGCCACATTAGGGAGTCTGGGCCCAAAGGTTGTACCCTGGTGCGGGTACAGGACGGCCGGGTACAGGAGGTGAGGCCCCAGACCCTGGATGTGTTGCGCTGGCACTTGTGCAAAGTAGATGCTGCTAGTTGTGCATCCTACGGTGAGTTGCTGGAACGGGCGAAAAGTGAGATCGGGGCAGTGCCGGAACTGAGGGAGGGGCATCTTTTGGCCTTGCGTCTGGTGTTAAGTGGTGCATGCCCCATCCACCGGCAGCTGCAGGTGAACAGGCAAGGGCTGGATAATGACCTGAGGGCTCTGGCCACAGAACAGGGGCCGGAGAGCATCTGGATAGAGAAGGTGCGGCTCCAAACCCGCCCCCAGACCAGGGCAGGGGGGCTTTTGGCGGGTGGCCCCGTGGATACCCTGCGCTGGTTTATGGCTGAATTGGGGACAGATGATACCTTTTTGGAAGAGCTGGTGTCTGCATTGGAGCGGGAGCGAAATACCCTTCCCGGGGATTTGTTTCAGGAGGGGGAACTGGATCCGGGTGATCCCCAGTACCTGGGGGAACTTTTGCCCCAGGTAGAAGAGTTGATCCTTTCCCGGCTTTGCCCAAAGGAGGCGGACTAGTTGAAAATTAAACAATTAAATTTACTGGCCTTTGGCCCCTTTAGTGACTATGAAATCAACCTTGACGGCCGGTGCGGCTTCAATCTTATTTACGGCTTAAATGAAGCCGGTAAAACCACGTTGCTCCGGGCCATCCGGGACTTTCTTTACGGCATGCCGGAACGTTGTCCGGATGCTCATCTTCATCCTACTCACAAGCTGCGGATTCAGGCCCTGCTGGAAACAAAAGATGGGGCCCAGCTGGTGCTAACCCGCCGCAAAGGGCGGAAAAATACCCTTTTGGATCAGGATGGGCAGCCGGTGGATGAGAATATTCTGGGTTCTCTGCTGGGCGCTATTGACCGGGAGTCCTTCGGTCTGATGTTCGGCATGGATCACCACAGCCTGCGCAAAGGAGGCACTGATCTGCTCCAGGGGCAGGGTGCCCTGGGGGAAGCACTTTTTGCTGCTGCTTCCGGAATCGGTGGGCTGCGGGAGCTTCTTGGGGAATTGGACCGGGAAGCCGGCGACCTTTTTAAACCCAGTGGTTCCAGGCCCCTGATTAATCAAGACATGGCCTATTACAATGAACTGCGAAAGACAATTAGTCAGTCCTCTCTGGCACCGCGCAAATGGCAGGCCCTGGAGAAGGATTATCAAGAGCAGAAAGCTCAGATGGAGACACTAAAAAAAGAGGAAGGTGGACTGGGCCAAAATTTAGCCCGTCTGGAACGGTTAGCAAAGACCCTTCCTCTGGTGGCCCGCCGCCAGGAATACCTTGAAAATATGCAATTGCTGGGGGATGTGCCCGTCCTGCCTCCGAATTTTAAGGAAAAGGTTTCCCGGGAGATGGGTACCCGTGATCGGGAGCAGGAGGCAGTAAAAAAGGCGCGTATAGACAGGGAAAACATGGTGAAAGAAAAGGAAACACTGGTCATCCCGCCAGGGCTGTTGGAGCATGCTGAACGGATCAAGGCCTTACAACAAAGCCTGGGCACATACCGGGACTACCGGCAGGAGATCCCCACTGTGGAAGGGGAAATATCCGAACTACAGCAAGAAACCCTAGCCCTGCTACGCCGTTTGGAACCAGCCTGCACCAAAGTGGAAGAGGCGGAAAAGCTACGTTTGCCTCAAGCCCTGATGGAGGAAATAAAGCTCCTGGGTGCCGACCATCCACTGTTGGAGAAAGAATATAGCAACGCTCAGAGCCAGGCACAACAGGCCTGGCGTTCTTTAGAGAAATTGGCTGAAGAGAAAAGAGGGATTGGTGAACTGCGGGATGCCGGCGGGCTTAAAAGGGTTTTGGCCAGTGCCCGCAAACCAGGTTCCCTGGAAGAGCACTTAAGGAAGGCCCGCTCCCAGGTGAAGGCCCTGGAGGAAAGGTTAACCAACCAACTACAGGCCCTCGGTCATTGGGCCGGTACCCTGGAGCAACTGGAGCAGTTGCCCTTGCCCTTGGAGGAGACTGTGCGTGTCTTTGAAGAGCGGTTTAAAGATATAAAGGATCGGTTGCAGAAACTGAAAGACAAGCTGGCTGAGGGAAAGAACAGCTTGAAAAACGGTCAGAAAGAACTGCAGGAGCTGGAATTAACCGGTGAGGTGCCCACAGAGGAACATCTAAAGGTAGCCAGGACCCATCGCCAGGTTGGCTGGCAGTTGGTGCGCCGGGCCTGGCTCGAGGGCCAGCGCGACCCGGTACAGGAGCAGGCTTTTCATGCCGAAAAACCCCTGGCCGAAGCTTATGAAGCAAGTGTGATTCAGGCTGATGATCTGGCTGATGCTATGCGTCGTGAGGCCCAGCGGGTGGAGCGCAAGAAGTTTCTTGGGCAGGAGATCTGGGACAGAAAAGTGGAAATCACGGCGCTGCTGGAAAAACAGGCTAAATTCGAGGGCGAGTATCAAGCGCTGGAGCAGGAATGGCATGGGGTCTGGGAAAATGCCGGGATTACCCCCTTGACCCCGGCGGAAATGCTGTCCTGGCTGGGGCGCTGTGGGAAAATAATAGCGGGCCTGGAGCAGTTAAACGAACAGCGCCGAAATGCAAACGATCTGGTTCAGCAGATTGGCAAACACCGGGAGCAGGTGGGCAGAGAATTGCAAAACCTGGGTGAAACTGGGGATGGGGAAGAGGAGTCTTTGGAAGAGCTTCTGGAAAGGGCCCAGGAGGTATGGGAAGAATACCAGAACCAAGCCAACCGGCTGCAGACTGTTAAAAAAATGTACAAGCGGGCAGAAGAAAGCCTGGTCGAGGCCCAAAACCAGAAATCTGAAGCTAAGACTGCACTGGAGCAATGGAAGGGTAAATGGACCCGGGCCCTGTCCCAGGCCGGGTTGCCCCCCGGGATATCCTGCAAGGCTGCTTTGGAGCATCTGAACCTGCTGGAGCAAGTGCTGAGCAAAAAAGAAGAGAGGGATAGCCGGCAAGTAGTTCACGACAAAATGAAGAACTATGTGGAGGGATTCGAGAAAAAACTCAAGGACTTGCTGGTAAAGCTTGCTCCTGACCTGTTGGACCTGGGGGTTGAGGATGGGGCTGTGCAGCTCCAGGAGCGGGTGGTCAACGCCCAGCGGGATCTAGACCGGCGGGAAAGCCTGGTGAAACAGATCGGGAAAATAGACAAAACTGATCAGCAGTCAACTGAGCGGGCTAAAGAAGCCGGGGAGGAATTAGAAGCCTTGATGGCTGTTGCCGGCTGCACTGAGGAGTCCCAGTTGCCTCAGGTGATGGAAAAAGCGGCCCGCCTGGCCGAACTGGGAAAAAAAGCAGCCGGTTTGGAGGAGCATTTGCTTTCTCTAGGAAGTGGGTTGTCCTTGAAAGAAATTATAGCTGAAACCAGCGGTGTTAATGGGGATAGCCTGCCTGGGGAGCTGGCAGAGGTGCAAAAGCAGCTGGCGGCCAACCGCCAGAAGCAGGATGAGTTGAATCAGATTTTTGGGGTCACAAAAAAGGAATACATGGACAAAATAGAGGGTGCTTCAACAACTGCAGCGGATGCCGCAGAAGAGGCTCAAGGGGTGCTGGCCCGGATGAGGGGCAGGACTGAGGAGTACCTGCGCCTACGCCTGGGTGCCATTGTCCTGCGCCGCAGCATTGAGCGTTATCGGGAGGAAAATCAGAGCCCTGTGATTAGGGCCGCAGGGGAACTGTTTGCCCTTCTCACCGGGAGTGCATTTGTTGATCTAAAGGTTGATTTTGATCAGCGGGACAACCCGGTGCTGCTGGGCCTGCGCTCGACAGGGGAAGAGGTTACTGTGGAGGCCATGAGCGACGGTACCCTAGATCAGCTTTTCCTTAGCTTGCGCCTGGCCAGCCTGGGAAGATATTTGGCCAAAAATGAACCGCTGCCTTTTATTCTTGATGACTTGCTGGTGAATTTTGATGACGTGCGGGCGGCGGAAACGATGAAGGTTCTGGGTGAATTTGCTCGAAAAACTCAAGTACTATTCTTTACCCACCACTTGAGCTTGGTGGAGCTGGCAGAACGGGTAATACCCCAGGTCAATAAGGTTATCTTGCAATAGGGGGTATGGTGCTGGGCACTTCAAGCAGCGCCTTTGTTCGTCTTGTGGGTTTATTCGCTCTTTGAATGCGGGCGCGAGGTCGCCCGCATTTGCCAGCCCGCCAGATTTTCAGGTTTGGGAACATTTCTCGGTGTCAAACAATCGGGGACATAATCGGGGACATAACTCAGCTGCAAAGCCAATCCCCAAACAGAGCTGTGTCCCCGTTCCCCTGTCTGGGTAACTCATACATATGCGAGTTTCTTGAAAAAGGGGCTACAAAGCTAGGCCCCAAACAAGGCTTTGTCCCCGCTCCCCCGAGGGACATAACCAAGCATAAAGCCGGGCTCCAAACTGACCAACCTTACCGCCTCCGCCTTCAGCTTTCCCCTTTCCGCCTTCCAACGACCCCAAAGGAATACTTCGGAGACTTTGCCCCCGCTCCCCTGTTTTCGCAACTTGTTCGGCTATACCTGCATAAATTAATTAACCTATGATTAAAGGTAGGGGATTATCTCCTAGCCCCCTCAACCCTGTCCAACCCTTCTGCCTTCTACTTTCAGCTTTCTGCTTTCTACTTTCCAACTGATCCCAAAGGAATACCCCAAAGACGCTGGTAACTGGTTTGGCTATATCTGCTATAAATTGAATTTCTTTTTTTCTTTATCTGGATTTACACAAAGCGGCAAGCACCTCCATTATCTGGTGGGACAAGGGACCTGTCCCCCTGTCCCCCCCTGTCCCCCCCTGTCCCAATCTGGTTAGACGATCCACTGCCTTAAGCACTGTTGGTATTCTGTATGGGCCTTCCAGGTTACAGATTAAGGCGGCGGAAAAGTCCAGGTCCAGTCCAATGCTGCTCACATACAGGGGCCTGGTGCTTTTACCCCTGTAAACCTCAGTGTAATGCACACAGTTTTTAAAGAAGGTCTTGGCTACCCCAATGATGGGGATTTTTTTGTCCAGGGCTTCGTACAAATATCCACCAAGTCCCTTCCTTTCTTTTCCTAACATTACGTAACCATCAATAATGATGATGTTGATTATTTCCTTAATTTGGGCATAAACTTGTAATAGACAGGGTAATTCTCTCTTGTAAAACTCCCCCGGCACATAAGCCTGAAATGGTTTCACTTTTACACAGTATCTAGAAATAATTTTCTCACAAGGTGTTGTTTGGAAAATGATGCCACAAGCATGGGCATATTCAGCATGGTAATAAACGTCAAGACAGGCAATGTTGGCCCGGTTCGTTTCTATTGGCAGTTCACCCCTTGCTCCGGTATTTGCCCCCTAAAGGAAAACTAGCTTGCTTTTTAGCTTATCCAGATCCAAAGGGGATCATAAAATAGTTATTGACATATGCCCTAAATGGTCATTATAATAAAGCAGTAAATGGCATATCGGGTAGATAATCAGGGGGTGAACAAAATGTCTAGAAAAAATAGAAGCTGCCAGCCGGGTATGGGGGCAATGGCGGGAAAGGGCTCTGGTGCCTGCAGAAAAACAACACCAGTTTATGGCCGGGGTTCCGGCGCCTGTAGAGGTATTGAGACCCCTACTTCCAGAAGGGGCTTGGGCCGAGGTCGGGGGCTAGGCCAGGGTTTAAGATCTGACGTAAAGACCAACTATAATTATGAACAAACAACCATAAAAAAAGCTTTGCCAAAAAATAAGGCGGCCGGGAAAATATACATCGATGATAGCTGTGTTGGTTGTGGGTTATGCGTAGAAACATGCCCGGCAGGGGCTATTTCATTAGTTGAAAACAAAGCAGTAATCGATAATCAGATCTGCACAAAATGTGGATCTTGTATCAAGCTCTGTCCCGCGGGGGCCATCTATCAGGAGCATTAATGGATCTAAAAAACCAATAATCACTGTGATAAGTTCTGCGTAAACTAGTGCAGGTTGATAGGGTGTGTACCCGGGATTAATATGTGCACTCTAAAATGGGACAAGGGACCTGACCCCACGTCCCATTTTTTTATGTTTTATTTAGGAGCCCATTGAACAAGATAGAAACTCAGGATAAGATCACCTGTAGGGTGGGGTAGCGGGCTTGTCTCTGTCCTTGTGGCCCAAGAGGCCCAAGAGTAAAAAAAGAGAGGTGTTAAAGGTGAAGAAGAAAAAGCTCGGTATTTTGTGGGCTGGGGTGTTTCTTATTGCCTTGGTTGTGTTTGTATTTTCTTCCCGGCCGGCCAATAGCATCACCCTGGATGTTAACCCAGGCATAGAGATTACCACCAACAGGTTGAACAATGTTCTTTCTGTAAGTCCTTTAGATAAAGAGGCAAAAAAGGTGTTAGAGGGCTTTTCTGTTGGGGATCGGGACTTTGATGGTGTAGTCAATGAACTGGTAGATTTAATGGTTTTAACAGGTCATATTTCTGCTGAAAAAAACAACCTAATCATGATTACAGCCAACGACAACAATGCCCATCCCACACTTCTTGAGCAAGCAGGCCAACTTATAGAGGAAAGTTTGCAGAATAAGCAGGTTGAAGCTAGATTGCTTGGTCAGACCATCACATACAGCAAAGAGATACGGACAATTGCTACCGATAAGGGTATATCTCCCGGAAAATTGGCGGTTATTAAAAAACTCACAGCAGTGGACAGCAGTTTGTCTATTGAGGAGCTGGCCCCTCTTAGTTTGCAGGGAATTTTGACACTGGCGGCAGGGTTGGACATTAAACCAGAGGAGTTATTTGTCCAGGTAAAAAATGTTGCTGCTGACCTGGATGGCGGTACGGGAAAAGAGGAAGTAGAAGCTTCCAGGACAGTGGGCATGGGCCCGTTGCTGGATATGGAGAAGGCCCTTGAGATTGCCCTGGCCAGGACTGACGGTGGTCAGGTGGTGGAATTTGTGCTGGAAAAAGAACGGGGCCGCTATGAATATGAGGTGGAGGTTAAAAAGGATGACAAGAAATATGAGGTAGAAATTGATGCCCATACAGGTGAGGTGCTGGAGTTTAAAGAGAGAAGAGATGGCCATCCAGGCAGAAATGTTCAACCAGGGCTGTTGTTGGGCATGGAGAAGGCCCTGGAGATTGCCCTGACTAGGACTGGTGGCGGTCAGGTGGTGGAATTTGTGCTGGAGAAAGAACAGGGCCGCTACGAATATGAGGTGGAAGTTAAAAAGGACGACAAGAAATATGAGGTAGAAATTGATGCCCATACAGGTGAGATGCTGGAATTTAAGGTAAGGGAACTGTCCCGGGATGTTGGGACGGATTCCACTACATGTTCAGGGCTGTGATGGGGAATCCCTGCCACAGAGCCTGGGGTATATTATGTTTTAATTACCCTGGGCAATCAGGGCTGCCCCCAAGGCACCGGCCAGATGGGACTCTGGTACGGTGGTGATGGGCTGGTTCAGCTCAGCGATCAGGCACTGCTTGATGCCCGCGTTTTTTGCTACACCGCCGGTGAAGGTAATCTGCTGTCCGCAGCCCAAACGTGCGGCCATTGCTGCTACCCGGGTGGCCACAGAACGGTGGATGCCGGCGATAATCCGGGCCTTGCTGACGCCCTGAACCAGCAGGCCAATCACCTCCGACTCTGCAAAGACAGTGCACATGCTGCTGATTTGGGCTGGTGGGCTATTATCTGCCAGATCGGCCAGTTCGCTGACATCACAGCCCAGAGCCGCAGCCATCACCTGTAAAAACCGCCCGGTGCCTGCGGCACACTTGTCGTTCATGACAAAATTGGTCACATTTCCCCGCCCATCCGTAAGAATCACCTTACTATCCTGGCCGCCGATATCGATCACCATATCCGTTCCTTCCACCAGGTAATGGGCACCTTTAGCATGGCAGGTAATCTCAGTAACTGCCCGATCAATAAAAGAAAGGGCTACCCGGCCGTATCCGGTACCAATAACCACGTCGACATTTTTCCGGCTCAGGCCAGCTTTGCGGAGCAGTTTTTCAAAAGCCTGTTCCCCAGCCTGGCGGGGGCTGTAGCCTGTAGGTATAACCACGCTTTGCCAGACACCCCGATTGAGCAGTACCCCTTTGGTCATCATCGACCCCACATCCAGTCCAACTGTATACATAACAGGTTCCCCTCCCGTTGTGAAATGCTTGAAACCTTTGAAACCCTTTTAAAATATATCCCTGGCATCCCTTGCAGCTAAAACCTTGCTAACCCCTCGATAGCAACTGTATGACACGGGGCATGGCCGGGGTTTTTTTATTATTCTCAGGCGTCTACCGCAGCTGCTTCCATTTTTTCGTCCCCAACCAACACTGATCCAGAATGCCATCGGTAAATCCCTCTATTAAACCCTACTCCTTCTATTATAATGCCATAAGCATAACTGATGGGTTATATAAAATAATTTTATCTATCAATGGGCTTGCATAATGCTTGTTTATCAATGGTACCGGGGTCTTTGCCGGTATTAGGTTGCCTTATTAATCGGGCCCTGGTGATAAAAATAATAAATAGGGGCAATAAAGGGGTTTTATACCTGGTGTCAAATTTTATATTAAATATTGTTTTTAGGGCCCTTTTGCATGGCAAATAGAGTGACTAATTAAATTTAAATGAGTAAATTTTAAAGGAGGAAAACTGCAATGGCAGATCACCGGAAAATGTGGCAGTCCCTGGGGCTGGATTTGGCATCACACGACCAGTTGATGGATGTGTTGCCCATTTCTTATGGCAGCGTGTACATGAACCAGGAAAATAGGCCGGAGGGGATGGAGTATTTTGACTTTGTAGTCAGCGAGGTCCACGGCCAGCGCATTCAGGAGCTGCAGGACCACAAAGCAGAGGGAGGCAAGGTGGTCGGTGCTTTTTGTGTATATGTGCCGGAAGAAATTGTGCGGGCCGCAGGTGGGATCCAGGTGGGTCTCTGTTCCGGGGTGGAGATTGGCACAGCCCAGGCGGAAAAGGTGCTGCCCCGAAACATCTGCCCCCTGATTAAATCCTTCATGGGCTTTAAGCTAGGCAAGGTTTGCCCTTATTTTGAAACCTGCGATATGGTTGTGGGGGAAACTACATGTGATGGGAAAAAGAAGGCTTTTGAAATATTAAACGACTATGTGCCGGTGCATGTGATGGAAGTACCTCAGATGAAGCGGGAAAAAGACAAGGCATTATGGTTGAGTGAGGTGCAGGATTTTTTGGCCGCATTGGTGGAGTTTACGGGCAATAAGGTGACAGCAGAATCGTTGAGTCAAGCGATTAAGGACACCAATGCCAAGCGCAGGGCACTCCTGCGTTTAAATGAGCTGCGCCGGCACGACCCTGCCCCGATTAGCGGCAAAGATTGTCTATTGATTGAGCAAATCTCCATGTATGATGATGTACCCCGGTTTACTGCTCAGGTGAATGCCCTTTGCGATGAGCTTGAGGCCCGGGTAATGACCAGAAAAGGGGCTGCTGCAGCTGGTGCACCTCGCCTGGTTCTTTCGGGGACCCCGATGGCTTTGCCCAACTGGAAGGTGCCTCACGTGATCGAAACCAGCGGCGCGGTGATTGTGGCTGAAGAAATGTGCACGGGGCTGCGCTATTTTGAGAACCTGGTGCCGGAAGATGGGGAAACTGTAGAGCAAATGGTGGAGGCTATTGCCGCTCGCTATCTGGACATCAACTGTGCCTGCTTTACCCCCAATGAGGGCAGGATGAAAGATATAGTGCGTCTGGCCAGGGAAATGAAGGCAGACGGGGTTATTAACTGCAACCTGGCTTTCTGTGACCCCTATCTGGTGGAGGCCAACCGGGTGGCCAAAAGGCTCCAAGAAGAAAACATCCCCCTTTTGGATCTGGAAACAGATTATGGGCAGGAAGATACAGCACAAATTAAGACCAGGGTAGAAGCTTTCCTAGAAATGTTGGATAATAGATAGGCAGGGAACAAAAAAATAGATCGGGTGGGGGGACAGAGCCTGGGACAAAGGTTGCCTTTTGTCCATATCCCTCTCGTTCTTGTCCCCCTGAACCACCCCCCTAACCCTTAACCAATAGCCAATACATGCCGATCCCGGTAGCGGCCCCGGCGCTATCAATGCGCCAACCATTGTTATTTAGTGGAATTCATGTTCAGGAACCATCCCCGCTTGAATACATTAGGCAGGATTTTGACGAATGAGGTAGAAAAATGCAATATTGCCATTGATGTCCATAATGTAGTGCCGGCAGCCGGCATTATCGACAGGAAGGCCAAAAAACTGGTGGTTTAAGGGGTGGACTGTTTATGCATGAATCTAAAAATGGGACGGGGGTGGGACGGGGGGACAGGTACCTCGTCCCACCATATACTGGAAAAGGCTGCAGTTTGCTTTGAACTGCAGATAAATGGTGGTTTATCCGTTAGTAATTAGTGGTTAGTGGTTTGTGGTTGGTGATAAGCGTTCGCCTGGGATAAATAAATGAATATACAGATTAGCAAGTGGCTGTTATAATATTGCAATAGCAAATGGGGAAACAGAAATAGGAAGGGATCAAGCTATGAGAAAATTATATGAGGGAAAAACAAAGGATGTATTTGCTCTGGAAGATGGGAACTTCCGCTTGAAATTCAAGGATGATGTAACGGGTGAAAATGGTGTTTTTGACCCCGGGGCTAACACAGTGGGTCTCACTATTAAGGGGATAGGAAAAGGAAATCTCAGGGTGTCCACTATGTTTTTTGAAATGCTGAAAAAGGCCGGTATCCCAACCCACTATATTAGCGCCAATATAAAAAACGGTACTATGGACGTGAAGGGGGCCAAGGCCTTCGGCCAGGGTCTGGAGATTATCTGCCGCTATAGGGCAGTGGGAAGTTTTCTGCGCCGTTACGGTGCCTATGTGCAGGAAGGGGACAAGCTCAACGCCTATGTTGAGGCCACATTAAAGGATGATCAAAGAGGGGATCCTTTAGTTACCCTGGAGGGTTTGGAGGCTTTAGGCATTATGTCTGCCGCGCAATTTGCGGAAATCAAAAAAAGTACCCAAAAAATCACTGCTTTGATTAGTGATCTCCTACAGGAAAAGGGCTTAGAACTGTATGATATCAAATTGGAATTTGGCCTGGACAGGGTTGGCCGGGTAATGCTGATAGACGAAATCTCATCTGGTAACATGCGTGTTTATAAAGACGGCCGGGTTATGGCACCATTGGAACTTACGGCAGCCCTTGTGGGGGATGGAGAAAATCCATAGATGGGGCCAGGCATTCTTGTTAACAATACTGAGAAAAATGCACACTTTTCCATTTTCGTTAAGGAATAAAAAGGGCCCGGCACTGGGTCCTATTGTTTTGCCCGGGTTCAGGTACTATACTAGCATAGTGTGGGGAGAGGGGTTTTTTTTATGGCTTACCGCAGCCGGGCGCTGCTGGTGGTGGCACTAACCATTTTTGTGGATGCCTTTATATTTGGTATTATTGTGCCGGTGCTACCTATATATAGTGAAGGTTTGGGCTTTTCCTCGTTTCAGTTGGGAGTGCTTTTTTCCGTCTATTCTGTGGCCCTGCTGTTGCTATCCATTCCCATTGGCATTATTTCGGA
This sequence comes from Peptococcaceae bacterium, assembly GCA_012518875.1. Classification (GTDB taxonomy): domain Bacteria; phylum Bacillota; class Desulfotomaculia; order Desulfotomaculales; family Pelotomaculaceae; genus Syntrophopropionicum. Next base: position 3,099 of record JAAYRI010000099.1, on the reverse strand, counting down.
CCGCTACGGGAAAAAAAGGGTGATGGTGGCCGGGATGTCGGGTTTAGCTATTACCACCATCTGCTTTGCTTTTTCTACCACCTTTATTACTTTGCTTACTACCCGTTACCTCCAGGGCGTGGCAGCGGCGGTTACCTGGGTGGTGGGTCCCGCTCTGGTGGCTGATATGTACCCGCCCCGGGAGCGGGGTGGGAAAATGGGTCTGGCAATGGCCGGCAACAACTTTGGGTTTCTTGTCGGTCCAGCGGTGGGCGGTTTTCTATATGACTGGGGCGGCTACCGGGCGCCCTTTTTCACCGCTGCTGTGATTGTGGTGCTGGTGCTGGTAGCTATTGTACTCATCATTAAGGAACCTGCCCGCGATGATCTACCGGAAAAAACCAATTTGCCTATGCTGTTGCGAAATCAAACCCTGCTGGTCAGCGGTGGGGTGATACTGGTGGCCTCCATAGGCTTTGGTTTTATTGATCCCTTGTTGCCTGGCTACCTTCACGGAAAGTTTGCGGCCACGCCGCTGATTATCGGCATCATGTTTGGGGCCATTTCAGCCACAAGCATTATCGCTCAGCCCTTGTTCGGTGCTTTGTCAGACAAATTGGGGCGCGTGCCGATAATTATATCGGGTATGTTGCTCACGGCGGGTGTCTTGCCCCTGCTCACTTTTGCCCCGACCATCAAGACCACTATGCTGGTGATGGGTGGGATAGGTATTACCTTTGGCCTTATGACGGCCCCCAGCGCTCCGCTACTGGCCGATGCCGTAAGTGAGCAAAAAGGGCCAACCAGCTATGGGGCTGCCTTTGGTTTGTATAACACTGCCTTCTCCCTGGGCTATATCATCGGTCCCCTGGCTGGTGGTGCTTTTGTGGATGTGCTGGGGTTGAGGAATTTATTTGGGCTCTACGGCATAGTGCTGTTAGGCTACCTGCCGGTATTTCTTCTGGGCGCCAGAAAATTTTGGCAGCCTGAGATGAGGAGATCACCATGAGTAGCCCTGTATCAAAAAAGGCGATAGGGATCCATTGGTTGGCAGGCATAATATGGTTAATATGTTTTTAGAATAAAAATTTTTGCCGGCAAAAGGGAATTTCTTTTTAATGTAGAATAAGATAATATTATGGTAATTGAGAAAGCGTGGTGAGGTCATCCCCAGGAAGAATTGTAGATTTGGTAGTGTAGTATGGTAGTTTTACAAGTAGGTATGGTTGGTTGATGTAGTGGCGTAGGATGGTAATACGGTAGGCGAAGGGAATATTATTTCATATTACTGATCTAGTAATATGGATTTTTGCTTGCCTAAAACTCCTATGGGGTTTTTTTGTTTTTTTAAAACGATTTATAGGAGGGAAAAAAATGAAAAGACTTAGTTTAGGCAGTGGAGGGCGGATGTTAGCCACGGTGGTGATCCTGCTGCTGCTGGCCACAGCAGTGCTGGTGAATGTGACCGGTTGTTCATCCCAATCATCTGCCCAGGTACAAAAACAGGGGGTGATCGAGCTTAAGCTGGCCCATTTTTTCCCCGGCAGCCACCCAGCGGAAAAGGAACTGGTTCAACCCTGGGCCCAGGCTGTTGAAGAGGCCACTAATGGACAGGTAAAGGTGATTAGCTATCCCCAGGAAACACTGCTGAAGGCGGATGGAATCTATGATGGAGTAGTCAATGGGATCGCCGATATTGGCCTATCCTGTTTTTCCTACACCAGGGGGCGCTTCCCTGCCCTAGAGGCCTTTGAACTGCCCGGTGTTACTTATAATAATTCCCAGGTGGCCAGCAAGGTGGCCTGGGAGGGCATCAAACAGCTCAACCCTCAAGAGGTGCAGGATACCAAACTGATGATGGTGTTGACCACCGGCTCGGGGGATTTGTTTACAAAGGTTCCGGTGCAAACCCTGGCGGATTTAAATGGCCTGGAACTAAGGGCCACCGGTCTCAGCGCCAAAACACTAAAGGTGCTGGGAGCCAGCCCAGTGGCCATGCCCCAGTCCGATGCTTATGAATCCTTGTCCAAAGGGGTGGTCAAGGGTAACCTCAGTCCCATCGAAGTGCTGCAGGGTTGGAAACAGGCCGAGGTCACCCAATATATCACAAAAACACCTTTCCTTTACAATACCCTGTTCTTTATGACCATGAACCTGGATAAATGGCATTCCCTATCCCCGGAAATACAGCGAGCCATTGAACAGGTCAATGAGGAGTATTTTGCAAAGGTGGCTATGGGCTTGTGGGATAAGCAGAATGAGGCGGCCCTTCGGTATGCAGTTGATGAGCATGGCATGGAACTTCTCACCCTGCCCAAGGAGGAGGCGGACTGCTGGATTTCCCTGGTTGAGCCCATCCAGGAAGAATATGTAGCCAACATGGAGGAAAAAGGCATTCCCGGCCGGCAAATATTAGATACAGTCAAGGATTTGGCCGTTAAATATAATCAGTTGTACAAATAAGCTAGTGGAGGTAACTGGCAGATGAGATGGTTTTCGGGCTTGGTTACCGGTTTCAGCCGGGTGCTGGATCAGGTGGCGGCATTTTTCCTGGTGGTCACAATGGTACTTATTGTGGCGAATATATTGTTGCGCGTGGTTTTTAAGGCCCCTGTTTTTGGCGCCTATGAGTATGTGGGTCTACTGATGGCCCTGATCATCGGCCTGTCTCTGGCTTACTGTGGCATCCAGAAGGCACACATTGACGTCAGCCTGGTGGTGGGTTTGTTCCCCACCAGGTGGCGGCATGTGGCCGGTGGATGTATAAACATTATAGCAGCATTTTTCCTGGCTGTTTCCGCCTGGTATGTGGGGGTATATGCCGGGAGCATAATGGACAGCGGTATGGTAACATCCACAACCCAGGCGCCGATTTACCCTTTTGTCTACCTGATTGCCCTGGGTGTGTTGGTCTATAGCCTGGTTTTGTTGGTAAGGTCTATCGAGTTTTTTATTAAGGCGGCTAATAACAAATGACATCACTGACTATTGGCTTAATCGGCATACTGTTTTTTCTAGGGCTGGTTGCCTTGCGGATGCCCATTTCCATCGCGATGGCTCTAGCCGGATTTGCCGGGTTCAGCTTTATGGTTTCCCCGGAGGCATCCTTCAACATGGTGG
>JAAYRI010000098.1 GCA_012518875.1 Peptococcaceae bacterium | reverse complement strand
GACACGGGGACAGGTCCCTTGTCCCATGAGTGGGACAGGTGGGACCTGTCCCCGTGTCCCACCTGGCCTGCGGATAAAGGTGGATCATAATTGGATGAAAACGGCAGTATTCGAAAGGCACGGGAGAGCAAATGCTCTCCCATTACTATTTTTTGACTTGGTTTAGATTTTTCATAATTGTCAATATGTAGTATAATGCACCCTATGGTAACTACTATATATACCTTTTTAAAATAAAACATGGGAGGTGGAAAAATTATGCGTTGCCCCTTTTGCAAGTATGCAAACACCCGGGTGCTGGACTCCCGTCCCACCGTAGATGGTGATGCCATCCGGCGCCGCCGTGAATGTGGGGGCTGTGGTAGACGATTTACCACTTACGAAAAAGCGGACGGGCTGCTGCTGGTAGTGGTCAAAAAGGATGGCCGCCGGGAGGCTTTTGACCGGCAAAAATTATTGCGTGGTTTAATTATCGCTTGCCGGAAAAGACCTGTTCCTACCGAACGGCTGGAGACTATCGTTGATAGTATTGAACGTGATCTGCGCAGCCTGATGGGGATAGAGATAGAAAGCAGGTATATTGGGGAGCTGGTCATGAACCACCTGCGCCATCTTGATGAGGTGGCCTATGTCCGTTTTGCTTCCGTTTATCGTGAGTTTAGAGACGCCAAAAGTTTTATGCAGGAAATAAAAGACTTACTCCAGGGTGAGTAGCATGCAGAAGGGACCGAGGTAGTATGTTCACAACAATCCAGAAACGTGATGGCCGAGAGGCGCCATTTGACGAAACAAAAATTACCGATGCCATATTCAAGGCTGCTCGGGCGGTAGGTGGAGAGGACCGCCAAACCGCAATGGAGCTGACCATTGAAGTGCTTAAACTGCTCAAGAAGAAATACAACGGCAGCAGGTTCGGCGTAGAGGATGTTCAGGATATTGTAGAAAAGGTGCTCATAGAAGGGGGCCATGCCCGGACGGCCAAGGCCTATATATTATACCGGGACAAGCGTACCAGAATGCGGGAAGCCAAAGGTGAACTAATGGATGCAGTTGGGGAAATCCTGGAGGAAACAAATCGGGAAAACGCCAACATCAGCAATTCCCCATCGGCTAAAATGTTGCAAATCGCCAGTGCAGCCAGCAAAAAATATTATCTCACCCGGCTGATCCCGGAGGAAATGTCCCAGGCCCATTTGCGGGGCGACATCCATATTCATGACCTGGACTTCTATGGCAAAACTCTGACCTGCCTGCAAATCCCCTTACTCAGGTTGTTGTCGGAAGGTTTCAACACTGGGCATGGATATATCAGGCCCCCAAAGCGGCCCATATCAGCTGCTTCCCAGGCGGCCATTATTTTACAAAGCTCTCAGAATGACATGCATGGCGGGCAGTCCTTTGCCGCCTTTGACCGGGATATGGCTCCCTTTGTCGATGGGGCATCAGACCATGACCTATATCAGGCTATGGAGGCTTTGATACATAACCTCAATAGTATGCACAGCAGAGCAGGGGCCCAGGTGCCATTTTCTAGTTTAAATGTGGGCACTGAGACTGGGGAATCGGCCCGGCAGGTGGTAAAAAACCTGCTGTTGGCTTTTGAGGCCGGCCTGGGCAATGGTGAAAACCCCATTTTCCCCAATATCATCTTCCGGGTGAGGGAAGGTGTTAACCTCAACCCCGGTGATCCCAATTACGACCTGTTCAAATTGGCGATCCGAGTAGCCAGTAAGCGGCTGAACCCTACCTTTAGCTTTATGGATTCTTCTTTCAACGACCAGTGGGGCAACGAGGTTTCATATATGGGCTGCCGCTCACGGGTGATGGCCAACAGGCGTGGCCCGGCAGTAAGCGATTGCCGGGGAAACCTCTCCTTCACCACCGTCAACCTGCCCCGGATAGCTATCCAGGCGGAAAGAAACATCAGCCATTTCTATAGCCGGCTAGCAGAGGTGATGGACCTGGCCATCAAGCAGCTTTACCACCGCTTCCGGGTGCAATCCAGGCTCAAGGTTCAGGACATGCCCTTTGTTATGGGGCAGGGGCTATATCTTGGTTCTGAAAACCTGGGCCCGGGGGATCATATTGAGGAGGCAATCAAACATGGCACCCTTACCGTTGGGTTTATTGGCCTGGCAGAAACCCTTACTTCCCTCACCGGCCGCCACCACGGCCAGGATCAGGAGGCCCAGACCCTGGGCCAGGAAATAGTCAGTTTCATGTTCGAAAAAATTAATGAGGCCTGTGAAAATTATGACCTTAACTACACCCTGCTGGCGACGCCGGCCGAAGGGCTGTCCGGACGGTTTATTAAACTAGATCGCAAGGAATTTGGTCTCATTCCGGGGGTCACCACCAAGGAATATTATACTAACTCATTCCATATCCCGGTGGATTTCCCCATCAGCACCTTTGACAAAATTAGCCTAGAGGGGCCCTATCATAAATTTTGTAACGCCGGGCATATCAGTTATGTGGAAATGTCGGCACCGCCGCTAAAGAATCCGGATGCGGTGGAGGCCGTTATCAGGCACATGCGTGATAGTGATATGGGCTATGGGGGCATCAATTACCCGGTAGATTTTTGCACCAACTGCAACCTCACCGGAGTAATAAACGAGAAAACCTGTCCCCGCTGCGGTTCCGCCCACATCCGCCGGGTACGCCGGATTACCGGCTACCTGAGTACGACGGACCGCTTTAACGACAGCAAGCTCCTGGAGCTGGCCGACAGGGTATCGCATTTATAACTGATCAACAACTGACTAATAATTGAAGAAGTGATTATTTTATGGAAATACGCATTGCCGGTATAGTAAGGGAAAGTGTGGTGGATGGTCCCGGGTTCAGATTTGTTGTCTTTACCCAAGGCTGCTGCCATTGCTGCCCGGGTTGCCACAACCCCGACACCTGGGATCCCCGGGGCGGTGACCTGGTTAGAACCGCTGAGCTGCTGGCCCGGATAAAAAAGGAAAAATTAATCAAGGGAGTAACCTTTTCCGGCGGGGAACCCTTTTTGCAGGCCGGACCCCTGGCCCAACTAGGCCGGCAGATAAAAACATTGAGGCTGGACATTATCACCTATACGGGTTACACCTGGGAGGAGCTGCAAACCCTTGCGTTCCGGGACCGGGATGTGGAGGGACTAATCCTGGTTTCCGATTATATTGTGGATGGTCCCTTCATCAGGGGGGAAAGGGATTTTGAACTGCCCTTCAGAGGTTCTCGCAACCAGCGCATAATTGATGTCCAGAGCACCATGTCACAGGGTAAGGTTGTTCAGGCCGGCTTCTCTTAGGAGAGGCCGGCTTTGTTTATTCCTCCTCAGGAACAGTTTAAAGAGAAATTTCATAAAATGAAAGAAACGTTTGTAATTTTCCAGGAAGAGGAGGTTAAATGATGGCAACCTATACGGTACAAACAGGAGATACCTTGTTTTTGATTGCTCAGCGCTTTGGTACTACTGTAGAGGCCTTAACCCAGGCCAACGATATCGCTAATCCTGATGTTATATTTGTCGGCCAGGTACTGACTATCCCTGGGGTGATGGAAGAGGATGTTGATGATGTGGAGGAGGCCATAGTGGTTCCAGACGACACAGACAACATGGTAACCCGCCGCAGCGGCAGCCTTTTGTATACCTTGTCTACTAATAGAAGGACTTACAATAGGGGAGAAGACGTGGTCATCACCTTGATCAAAACAAACACTGGTAATACCAACATCACCCTGCGTTATCCTACAACCCAGCGTTTTGAATTTACAGCCAGGAGAAGCCCTGGAGAGACGCTGGCCTGGAACTGGTCCCAGGGGCGTTCCTTTCCCCGGGTGGCTGGAACAGTTACCCTCAGACCACAGGAACGGCAGGTATTCAGGGTTGTATGGAACCAAAGAAACAACAGGGGCGTCCAGGTGCCCCTGGGGCTGTACACCATTGAGGGATTTAATGTGGCTGATGGTCTTGCAAGAATAGGGATTCCGACTAACATTAGGATTGGTGCAGTTGGTCCTATACCAACACCGAGGCCGACGCCACGTCCAACACCACGGCCCACACCAAGACCCACACCAAGACCTACACCAAGACCGACACCGCGGCCCACTCCGAGACCAACGCCACGACCAACGCCACGACCAACGCCACGACCAACGCCACGACCAACGCCACGACCAACGCCGAGACCTACACCCAGGCCGACACCTAGACCTACACCTAGACCTACACCAAGACCGACACCACGGCCGACGCCGAGGCCAACGCCCAGGCCAACGCCCAGGCCAACGCCGAGACCCACACCTAGACCGACGCCGCGGCCGACGCCCAGGCCGACGCCGCGGCCCACACCTGGGCCAACGCCCTGTCCTGATGTTAATATTTTGACCAACCCCGGTTTTGAAAGGTGGCCCAACCCATCAGCAGCACCTACGGGTTGGAGTGGCAGCAACATTTCACGTACAACAATTTCTCAAACCGGTAATTTTGCTGCAGAAATGGGAACAGTGCTTAGAACAAGCGCCATGTTGTCACAACGAACTTCTATTGAGGCGGGTAGAATTTATGATTTGAGCTGGTGGGCCAGGGAAAATGTGCCTCGTACTGGTGGCGGTAGATTTATTCTCTTTGCGGAAATATTCTACTTTGACCGCGCCGGTGGTTTTGTTGGAAGAACAGAACCACGGTTTTCCCAGGATAATATCCCCGATAACAGGTATCAACGATACAGCCTATCCACCGGCCGCGTCCCCGCCGGGGCCCAGACGGCCGAAGTGAGGTTTACCTTTGAGCCCGGCGCCGGCAACACCAGCAGAGTCAAAATTGATAATGTAGAACTGCGCTGCCTGTTCTAAGAGACGTGGGACGCGGGGACAGGTACCTTGTCCCAGTCTCTTCTTTGGGGTATTCCTTTGCTGTCAGTGGGAAGGTAGAAAGTAGAAAGTAGAAAGTAGAAAAAGGAAGATTGAAAAATAGATGCCACTGTTTGAACTGTGAAGTGGGCTAGTGGTTCAGCCCAGAGGAACTAGGACGGGGGAACGGGGACATAACTATGTTTAGGGCCAGGATTTGGCGCTGGGTTATGTCCCCAGGATAAAATCTTCCGGGCCGACAAAAGCAAGCGACATCGCGTCCGTTTTCAAAGAGCGAGTGAACCCGAGGAATAGCGACGGCATTGTTTGAGCCGCTCAAGCGGCAGGTTGGCCTGAAGCCTAGGGTGAGAGGGCTCTGACAATGAGTTGGGATGCGCGGCGCCGTGTTGTAAGCCTGCGGATAAATGGTTGTTAGTCGTTAGTCGTTGGTTGACTGGGGAATATCCCCAAACTGGGACGGGGAAACAGTCCCCGCCTTTCATGGCACCGAGAAATGTCCCCTGATCATAGCGCTACCATTATCTGGTGGGACAAGGTACCTGTCCCCATGTCCCAGAAATCTAGGGGGTAAAAAAAAGGATTTTGTGTCAACCAGGCGAAATTGTTTTAAATAAACGCGCACTGTAGGAGGTCTTAGTAAATGCGTTTGCAATTTTTGGGGGCGGCCGGGATTGT
>JAAYRI010000097.1 GCA_012518875.1 Peptococcaceae bacterium | reverse complement strand
GTCTGGGCAATAGTTGTGGTAGCAATTATTATGGACCGGGTATCCCAGAAGCTGGCCAAACGCAGCCAGAAGGGCGGGGAGATTGCCTGCAGTGGGGCAGGAAGTAGGTAATAACAAAGGTCCTAGTTTTAATTTTTGGGGAAGGAAACTTGTTGTCAAGTTTCCTATCCCCAAAAGACATCAGGCACGATTATTTTTGTAGTTGATAAGGAACCACAGCAACAATAACGTTTTTTTTGAATACCAACAGATTCCTTAATAAAAATCCGGTCTGGTTATGAAGCAGGCGATGCCACCACCGATGTGTTTCAAATTCCGGAACGAGGACAGTGATGTAATCAAGGGGTCCTTTTTTACTTTCGACCCGGGCAATAAACCGAAATAAGGGGCCAAAGATAGAACGATAGGGGGAATATAAAACAACAAGCCTCACTCCCGGGTTCCATTTAATCCATTTTTCCTCCATTGTTTTGGCAGATTCCTTGTCGGTAGCCACAAATACAGCGATAACCCGGCTGGAAATTTCCCTGGCATATCTCAGGGTGTTGGCTACAACCTGTGTGGTTCCTGCGATTGGTACGATCACAATGTTGCCCCCGCCTGAAGATGTGATCGGATCAGCGGACAGCAGGGCCAGCTGTGACTGCATATCTTTGTAATGGCTATTAATGCATTTGAAAACATAAATAATGAGTGGTATGGCGACAAAAATTAACCAGGCTCCATATAAAAATTTGGCCACCAAAATGATTAACACGACAACACCGGTGATAATTGCTCCACAGCAGTTTAAAAATGCCCGGATGAACCAGCCTGAATTTTTTTCCCGATACCAGTGTACCACCATGCCGGTTTGAGAAATGGTAAAGGACAGGAAAACTCCCAGGGCATAGAGGGAAATGAGATGCTCTGTATTGCCGTGATAAATAACTATAAAAAAAGCGGCAATGATACTCAAAAAAATGATCCCGTTGTTAAAAGTTAGCCGATCTCCTTTGTTTGCCAGATAGCGGGGCATGTACCGATCCCTGGCCAATAGGGCCAGGAGAGGGGGAAGCCCGTTATAGGCGGTGTTGGCAGCCAGGTATAACATCAGCATCGTCGAGAATTGGATATAATAATACATCAGGTGCCTGCCGAAGGTGGCTTCGGCAAGCTGGGAGAGCATTGTTGTATTTGCTATAGGCAGCAGATGGTTTTGCATGATCAACAGTATTACTCCGGCAAACATGGCCACCAGTATGGAGGCCATCATATAGGTAGTTAATTGTGCATTTTTTACTTCCGGCGGTTTGAACACGGGTACACCATTGGAAATAGCTTCGATACCGGTCATTGAACTACAGCCACTGGCAAAAGCTCGCAGTACCAAATACAGAATGGTCCAATCCAGGGGTTGCCTCTCTAGCGAGGCCTGGGGAAGTATTACTAAACTGTTGTTGAGGCTGTGAAAAACGCCTGTGGCTACCAGCGCCAATATACTGAAAACGAAAGCATAGGTGGGGAGCACAAAGGCATTGGAGGATTCCCTTACTCCCCTTAAATTAATAAGCATCAGTATCCCGAACAATACAAAAAGGTTTAAAGTCATCCGGTGGTCGATGAGAAGCGGAAAAGCGGCTACAATAGCGTCTGTACCGGATGATATGCTGACGGCTACAGTAAGGGTGTAATCTATAAGCAGGGATGCCGCCACCGTAAGTGAGGCTGATTCCCCAAGATTGTTTTTTGCTACGGAATATGAGCCGCCACCGCCCGGGTTGGCTTTGGCCACCTGGGCATAGGAGAGGGTGATGATCCCCATCAGGACGACAATGGCTGCCGCCACATACCAGGCATACCCATAGGTAATGGCCCAGGGGACAGTGAGAATTAGGATGATTTGTTCGGGGCCATACCCAATAGAGGAAAGTGCATCAGACGAAAAAATAGACAAGGCCTTCCATTTGGGCAGTTTTTCCCCAGTCATTTCCTTGTTGTGCAATGGCTTACCGATTAGCAATCGCTTTAATTTATTAGCCATTATTATTGAAACCTCCGCCACAATGCAATTGACCAGTTTCTATTCAGTTGTCCGACAAAATAAAAAAGCCCAGGAATTGCCAAGCAATCGCGAGCTTCAAAATTTACATAATCAAACACCCTTCCTTTCAACGCTGACGGGGTTAGCTGTCGGGTTCGGGCTGAAAGAGTTGGCCCTACCCTGCGGTTAGGACAATGCTAACCTGCAGGGATTCACCCCAAAATATTGGGTCCTCCGCTTCCCTGACGGGAATTAAGCGATTATAGAGAATGATCGTCTATATTATATTCCTTTTTTTGAAAAAAGAAAGGCTAATTTATGCCCGGGTGGTATCTAAATTCAGGGCGGATGACAGCAGGGTATTACAAGGCATCTACACCAAATACATGTAAGCTACGTGACCAAAATGGGGAATGGGGCTGCTTTCTTTGGTCAGGACCCAGAGCACGGGGTAGTGGGGCGGTTCTTCAGGCAGAGTTGCATCTCCGTCAGTAAGAAAAACCATCAGGGAAGGGGTAATGTTGCGTTTTTCGATTTCCTGGAACAAGGGCTGGAAATTTGTCCCGCCACAACCCTTGAACTGCATGGGGATATTGTCTGGGTCGAGCTCCTGGAAGAGTTGGACGGCAGTGTCACAATGAGCAATGTAGCCCCTGAATTCCGGGTAGGAGTAGACAATGTTGACCATTTCGGTGATGAACTGCTTGTAAAAACGCCAAACTGAACCTGAGGTATCAATGGCTACAACCACATCTTCCAGACCTTCACTGCCGAACTCCGGTAGGAACACATAGTCGAAACGCCTGTCCGGGGGAATAAAGGTGTAGTCCGAACGGGTGGGCTGGACAAAGGAGGCCAGGGCCTCTTGCCAGTCTAGTTTGGGATAAAGGATATTCTCAATTATTTGGATCATACCGGCGGGCAGGAACCCTCTTTGTTGGGCATCCTGGGCCGCCTGGGCCGTGCGCATCTTCCAGGTTAGTGCTTCTGCGTCTGCGTCGCTGGGCTGTTCCGGCCCGCTCCTATTTTTGTCCCACTGGGAATGGTCATCCAGCAGCTTGCCTGCCGGCTTTTCCTTTTTTTCCTGTCGGTATTTGTCCGGGCTGCTCTGTGGGGCGACATTGCCTGCCCCATCCCGGGATTCGGGGGGCAGTTCCTGGAGCAGGATGTTGTATACGGCATCTGCCGACATATCTTTAAAGCGGTCGGAGACGAATACACCCGGTGGTAGCTGCAGTCCTTGTTCTTTGACGATTAAGTTAACGACATAATCACAGGCCATATCCCAAAGGCCTTTGTCCCGGGTACCCCGGCGCCAGATGTGCTGCAGGGCAGCGTGCATTACCTCATGGGTGAGAGCGCCCATGAGCATGGGAATACCGCCGCGTTTGAACAGGCCCTGGATAAAATCATGATGATAAATAAGATCGAAACCCTCTGTGCGCATAGTCGGTGTTGCGGGGTTTTCTTTGGGTTGTAGAAACAGGGCCAGGGAGCCAAAAAAGGGATATTTCATCAGCATCCGGGCCCTGGCTTTGCTAATTAAATAATGAGCATCCGGCACTGGTGCACACCTCCCTATTTACTAATCTGCCCCTACCAGTACATCTGCATTTTTGGCCAGCCAGTGGCGAAATTCCGGTAGCATCACCAGATCCGTCCTCAGACCCGCTTTTACAGCATCATTGATGGCCAACACCTGATATTCAATCATCAATTTGCAGACGAAGGCAAAGAAATTGCCCAAGCGGACCTCAGTTTTATTATTGGATAGGCTGCTAACCAGGGCGCCAATACAGGCGTAAATCATATCGGGTGAATCCGGGACAGTTTTTGTCTTGCCGTCCAGGATTTCATCTGCGTCGGGTATTTGATCCAACATCCGGCAGAAGGCAGTAAATTCTGTAGCGGGGCCTTCTCCTACTGCACCGCAGATAGCTGGGAAAGCCTTGTCCGCCTGACCGTAGGAGGGCAGGATTTTATGGACAAACTCCCAGCTGCGGGGGCTGGGGAAAGCCTTAATTTCGGCAGCCTGGCTGGGTAACCGGTAAAGCAGTTCCGGCCGAAAGTTCAAAAAGCTAATCACCCGATGGTCAATCCGTTTGGGGATGGCCCAGAGTTTCCAATCTTCTACCGAGCTGGTCACTTCAAAATGAATCATCCTGTTGGCCAATGCCGCAGGCATCTGGTTAACCACGCCTTTATCCTGAGCCCTGTTACCCGCCGCCACCTGGCGCCACCCTTCCGGCAGGGTGTATTCCCCTACACGCCGATCTAGAATCAACTGGTAGGCGGCAGCCTGGACAGCCCTTGGTGCGGAAGTAATCTCGTCATAAAGGATGATCCCCTCGGTGCCGTCACGCCTTACATGGGGTAGGAAGGAGGGGGTGAGCCAGTCTGCCTGTCGGGTCATCCTGTTGGGATAGGGGATACCGCGCAGGTCAATGGGGTTCAAGAGCAAGAGCCTCAGGTCGAGAAAACCCCAGTCTTTTTCCGCTGCTATTTGCTGCACAATGCTGGATTTTCCTACCCCGGGGGGGCCCCATAGCAT
>JAAYRI010000096.1 GCA_012518875.1 Peptococcaceae bacterium | reverse complement strand
GGGACGCGGTATCTATTTGATTTATAGAAAACAATATTGTCTTTTCTAACAGGATATGGTACATTTGAGTTAACATGATATTTACTGTTCCATTCGGGTACCGGTGTCAAGTATTGCTGTTCCAGAGCAAATACTTCAGCCGGTATTTTTTTTGTTGTTTCATGCTGCTTTGCATTTGCCGTTTTTTTAAACCATGCCAGGCAATCATCTTTTTGGACCAATATTCTATAGTCAAGGAAGACACTATCCCCTATATAGACGAAATACAATTAAACATTGACTATGAAAAGGCTGAAAATAAAGAAGCAGGTTCTCAGCTGCCACATATGATGAAGGTGGTAAATAAAGTTTTGCCGAACTGGCTAGTAGAAATGAAAAAGCAGTATGACTAAAAATCCTGTCATAGCTTTCTATAATTGACTCATGCACAAAACACTAGCCTGCCGTTAAAAAATAAGCCCTGGTTTTTAGCCGGGGTTATTTTTATTTTGGGTTTTGGGTTGGGTTACGGTTGGGTTATTTACCCCTTAAAAACAAAACCCCGCTGACCTGTAGCCCAGTGTTGGCGCGGGTTTGCGGGGTTGCTATTTTTAGCTGGTGCCGAAGGTGGGAGTCGAACCCACACGTGGGGTGAACCACGGCGGATTTTGAGTCCGCTGCGTCTGCCAGTTCCGCCACTTCGGCATTACCAATATGACAGACTCTATTTTATCAGAAGGAATACATCCAAGTCAATATGAGGGTCTTTTTTTTGTGTGATTCAGGAGGGTTTTTGAAATTTAACTGTAAATATAAGGCTGTTCCTGCCAGTAAAACAGTTTAATTTTAATATTTATCATATAATACAAAATAAATTGTTGTAATAGAGATTTATAACATGTAAAATAGGTTTAAACTATAGAGAGACACATAGTTTGGGTTGGGGACAGTCATAATAATTATTGTTGAAGGGGGGCAAATACTGGTGAAAGAAAAAGTAGCAACGGCACTGGATAAGGTTCGTCCATTTCTGCAAAGGGACGGCGGTGATGTTGAACTTATTGATGTAACCGAAGACGGTTTGGTGAAGGTGCGTCTCCAGGGGGCCTGCAGCGGCTGCCCGGGCGCCACAATAACCCTCAAGCAGGGTATTGAGCGTTTACTTAAACAGGAGGTACCGGAGGTTAAAGAAGTAGTATCAGTTTAAATGCAAAAACCCCCTGGACAGGCAGGGGGTTTTTTTGTTGGTGCTCCCCTGTTTTATTTAACAGGGGTTGTCGGTGATCAATGCGTTTACGACACTGGGGTCCGCCAGTGTGGAGATGTCGCCAAGTTCCTCAACCTCTCCAGCCGCAATTTTTCTCAGGATCCGTCTCAGTATTTTACCGCTCCTGGTTTTCGGAAGGGAAGAAACAAAACGTATGACATCTGGTGAAGCAATGGGGCCAATCTCCCGGCGCACTATACTGATCAGTTCTTTTCTCAAATCTTCTGTCGCTTTAGCTCCATTTATTAACGTCACATAGGCGTATATGCCTTCACCCTTGATATCATGGGGGTAACCTACCACTGCCGCCTCAGCTACCTTGGAATGTGCTACTAATGAACCTTCCACCTCTGCAGTACCCAAACGGTGCCCGGATATGTTGATCACGTCGTCAACGC
>JAAYRI010000095.1 GCA_012518875.1 Peptococcaceae bacterium | reverse complement strand
CCGCTTTTTTCATCATAGGTATTGTCACAATGCCGGTAGTAGCCACGTTTGCGGTTCCACTGCCAGAAATTGTGCCCATAAGCGAGCTGGCCACCACAGCAACCTTCGCCGGACCACCAACTGCCCGTCCAGAGATGACTGAGGCTATATTACTTATTAAATAAGAGCCCCCAGGAGATAAAGCGCTACAAAAGGATACAGCAGGAAAGCCAGCGTAATATAAAAAAGCCCGGCACTAACTACTCTTCGCGTAGCCTCCAATACCAACACGATAATCGCCACGCCCAAAACCGACTTATACAAAGTTAAGGGGTTAATTAGCGCATACCGTGTAGTAACATAATCATAACGAACAAGCAGATATGCAATCGAGGCAACTACCAGAAAAATCATTGCTATATCAAGATAGCCTCCAGCCCGTCTTTTTTATCAAAAGAATACACTAAAAAGACTAGGATGAAACCGAGCCCAAGATGGATAGAACGCTGAACGAGGGCATCGTAACAACCGAATAGTGAAGTATAAATATGAAATAAGGATAAGCAGACACCTATTATTACCCCGGCCTTTTGGTAGGCGGGCCTTTCATGCCAAAATTCCTTCTACGTTAACATTGCATTCACATCTGTGCCCCCCAAAAAATCAATTTACGCCAAGCCGGTAAAATTACAGTAATTCTTCACTTATTTTTCTTTTAACCCCGTCAGCACCTCTTCCAGAGATAAAGGCAGGTTATAATACTCTACCCCTGTAACGTGAGAAACAGCGTTGGCAATTGCCGCAGGAACCGGAATGAGGGAAGGCTCCCCGATCCCTACTGCGCCATACGGACCCTCCTGATCACTTAAGGATAGCGGATGACATTCGATCCTTACTGCATCGCAACTCGTTGGGATTAGGTAACTGCTAAAATTCGGGTTTAATATACGTCCCCCTTTCAGTTTTATTTCCTCTAGCAGAGCGTATCCGATTCCCATCATAGTACCGCCTTCAACCTGACCCTCCAACAAAACTGGATTTACTACCTGGCCAACATTTACCAGGCTGATAAGTTTTTCTAGATCAACTCCCCCTGTATATTCATTAACGCCCAGTTTGGCCAGCTGGACGCCATAAGTATATGCTCCATAAGGTTTGCCTTGTACATTTTCATCACTTAAAGTGGTCGTGGAAGGGTAGTACCAGGCAGTAACCTCCATTTCAATTTTTTTAGAGAAAGCACGCTGGTAGATCTCATTAAACCCCAGGGTAACTCCGGGGCCAGTCACCCAAGCCCCTTGTTCATCAGAATCAATCTTTAGGTTGGCGACAGGAACACTTAACAATCCGGCTGCTGTCTCCAACAATTTCTTATGCAGGTTTTCTGCTGCCGTCTGAACAGCCTTCCCTACCAGTGCTGTCAGACGGGTTCCTGATGTGGTTCCTGAATCAAGCGTACATCGGGTATCCGCAGATATAAAGGTAACATGTTGTATCTCTACCCCCAGGGCCTCTGCAGCAATCTGTTTAAGAATAGTATCAGAACCCTGGCCAATATCAGGGGATCCTACAGCCATCTGCAGGCCTCCATTTTCTTGAAGACTAACAGTAGCAACACCAGGATTAGGCATCCCTGTTCTGCCGTTTCCATAGTGATAACAGGCAACACCCCAGGCTGCTTTTTTTTGCGGCGCATCATCCTGGGGTTCAAAATTTGAATCCTGAATTTTTATCATTTCACGGGCTTTTAATAGACCTTCTTGGAGACCAGTTTCATGCTGTAAAGTCTCACCGGTAACCAATAGATCTCCTTTTCTTAATACATTTTTCAATCTTATATTAACAGGATCCAGCCCCAGTTTTTTACCCAGGCGATCCATTTGTCTTTCACAGGCAAAAACAACCTGTGGCACTCCAAATCCCCGCATGGCTCCAGAAATCGGATTATTTGTAAGCACACCCCGGGCTTCCAACCAGACATTTGGTACACGGTATGGTCCGGCACCATGGACAATCATTCTTTGCATTGTTGGCGGTGTGTAATCAATATACGCACCGGCATCGGCAACCAGATCTAGCTTTATCGCGGTCAAATTACCCTCGGCATCGGCAGCATGTGTGTACCTGATAATGCAGGGATGTCGCTTTGTAGAAACCTGCACACTTTCTTCCCGATCTTGAATCATTGATACCGGATATCCCGTTTTCAAACAGAGCAAAGCTGCCATACAATTTAGGGCCAGGTCAGATTTCCCACCAAAACTCCCCCCGATGTAAGGCGCGACAACT
>JAAYRI010000094.1 GCA_012518875.1 Peptococcaceae bacterium | reverse complement strand
CGTCAGCTACATTTTCCAGCTCATTAATTTTGTGGGTGTGCCTTGGTATTTCCTTTAATTTTTTATCCGCCAGACAATTTATAGCATAAACTATTTCCTGGGTGCACATTTCTATGTTTCTGGCAAACAGCTTCATAAAGTCATCAACTTCCGTAACACTAAAAAGATCAAAACTCCAGGCACAAGCCTCCAGTAGATCGAGAACATCATCCAGTTTAATTGTAAGACCAAAGATATCTTCACGGTCTATGGGGGTGATAAAGGTGTTGTTGAGGGCTTTGATTATTTCGTGGGTGTACTGATCTCCCTTGGATTCAATGGATTTTATTTGGATGGCAAATTTCTCGGCATCTTCAAGATTGTTCAGTTCTTCTCGAAAAATCTTGGAGGCTGTCATTATGTTTTCGACCACGGCAACGAAATATTCGAAAAAGGGGTCCCTTCTTCTCTTTAACATGATTTCACCTCAAAAAGAATTGGTTTTATACTAAATGTCATTGCCACAGGTGTATGCTTTCATTTTGTACATATTCCCCTGATATCTTACCATAACTAGCTTTTATTAATGTTAAATTCATGTTAAGAAAGCCTGTTCATGCTGAAGCTGTGCTGGGATGCTCCTGGAAAAACCCCTTTTTGTGTTTAAGAAATTGTTGAAAAGAGAGGTAGGCTGGAATAAAACACATAATTTGTTTTACAAAGGTGTATATTTACTGCATAATTATGTTAATGTAGGCTTTAAATGCCGTAATAGGAAGGGGGTAAGACTGGAGTGAAAACAGGACTTGTATATGATCCAGCCTATTTAAACCATGACACGGGGAGGTTTCCGGAAAAGGCAGACAGGGTGTCTTATAGCTACAGTGTGCTGGCAGATGCCGGTATGTTGGAAAGGGTTGTCGATATTAAGCCTCGCCCGGCAACTGTTGAAGAAATAGGGTTGGTTCATCAGCAAGAATATATTGACCGGATCAGGGATTTTTCTGACCATGGTGGGGGTGTTCTTGCATATGATAGTGCGGGTTCCGGCGCTACCTTTGATACGGCACTACTGTCAGCCGGCGGAGTGCTCACAGCTCTTGATGCTGTGATGGATAAAAAAATTGAAACCGCCTTTGCCCTGGTGCGCCCTCCGGGGCACCACGCCCTGCCGGGGAAGTCCATGGGTTTCTGTTTTTTTAACAATGTGGCCATCTGTGCCCGCTATGCAGCTAAAAAATATGGTTTGGATCGGATTCTAATCGTTGATTGGGATGAACATCATGGCAATGGTATTGAGGATGTTTTTTATGCTGAAGACTCGGTCCTTTATTTTTCAGTGCACCGGTATGGCAGTTTCCCAGATACTGGTTCAGCCAGGCTTGTGGGGGAGGGTAGGGGAGAAGGCTATAATATTAATGTTCCCCTGCCCAGGAAGAGTAATGATGATGACTATGAATATGTTTTTCAACGGATCCTTTTGCCTGTGGCTGATGCCTATAAACCTGAACTAGTGTTGGTTGCGGCAGGTATGGATGCCCATGTCAGGGACCCTATCGGACAGATGAAGATGTCCGGCTCCGGCTATGGCAGGCTGGCGGCAGCAGTTGTGGAAATAGCCGGCAGGCACTGCGATGGGTCTACCATTTTTGTACTGGAAGGGGGCTATAATGCTAGAGCTGTAGCAGAAAGTGTGCTGGCTGTGGTTAATACACTGGTTGACTGGGATATAAAAAAGGTTTGCCCCGCTTCTCAGGACCCGGCACCTGCAAGAAGGGCCGTTAGGAAGGTGGTAGATGGTGTCAAGCAAGTGCATAGGCGCTTCTGGCCCTTTTTATAGTCCACCCCTTCCAGGTCCACTAGTGATGAGTTTCCTGCTCTTCGTCCGGGTGGAAATGATCCTCAGCAAACTTTTCCAGACCTATTTTCTTGAAAATAGAGTTTAACCACAGAGCGACAAACCCTAAAATTCCGGCTGCCAGCACAGTAAAATACATACCGGCTCCTATCCCCGTTCCCAAACCAGCGGTAAGCCAAATGCTGGCTGCTGTGGTCAGCCCGCTCAGGTGATTTTTGTCTCTGAAGATTAGACCACCACCGATAAAACCAACCCCTGTCACAATTTGCGCCGCTATTCTAGCCGGATCCGCCCGGTAATATGGTTGGGTACTGAATTCTGTAAAACCATAAACACTGATAATTGTAAAAAGGGCGGCGCCTAGCCCGACCAAAGCATGAGTTCTGAGCCCGGCAGGTTTGTGCCTAACTTTTCTTTCGGTGCCAATAATGGCGCCTATTAAAAATGCCAAAAACAGTCTGAGGGCTATTTCCTTTTCATCAATGGCCATTTGGTTACCATCCCCTGCAAATATTACCTATAATATAACATATTAGCTCTTTTATATGGTTATACAACCAAAGATTCACAGTGGATAATCAGGCTTCCGGCAAAAATGTAACAGGATGCCCCTATGTAGGGACATCCTGTCTTGGTCTACCGTCCGTCGGCAATGGTTCTTTCGGCTCTTTCAATGGCTAACCGGACCAGGTTACCACAGTCCCTTGACGGAACATTGCCGAAGTAACCTCCGTCCCGGCGCACCACATCGCCTATGCCAAGTTCATCAGCTAATTCGAACTTCAGTCTTTCGGACATAACTCCTCTACGACTTCTGCCCATTAGCCAACCCCCTTTTTGTGGGACGGTAGCCAGTATTATTATTTGTTAAAAAGAATGATTATAAACAAGAAAATATTAACGTTGCCATGACAGTTTACCCTTAAGGGCCAGGTGTGTGAGCACATACAT
>JAAYRI010000093.1 GCA_012518875.1 Peptococcaceae bacterium | reverse complement strand
CGTTTCGATGGGGCTAAATCGGAATATCCTATTGATGATTCCAGCCCTGCTATTACCAGAGACCCGCGCAAGTGCATTCTCTGCCGTCGTTGTATTTCAGTGTGCAGCAATGTGCAGACGGTAACTGCTCTATGTGCTGAAAATAGGGGTTTTGAAACCCTTATTGCCCCTGCTTTTAATGAAAAACTAGCAAATATGGAATGTGTTCAATGTGGGCAGTGTTCCCTGGTATGTCCGACAGGAGCCATCATTGAAAGGGATGATACTGCTAAGGTTTGGGCGGCCATTGCTGATCCCAAAAAGCATGTTGTGGTGCAAACAGCACCAGCCACCAGAGTGCAGTTAGGTGAAGCATTAGGTGCGGAACCCGGTAGTATTGTTACCGGCCAGATGGTTGCCGGGTTGCGCCGCTTGGGCTTCAATAAGGTCTTCGACACCGACTTTGCTGCCGATCTGACCATTATGGAGGAAGGAAATGAACTGCTCCAGCGTATCACCACCGGCGGCACCTTGCCGATGATCACTTCCTGTAGTCCCGGTTGGATCAAATTCTGTGAGCATTTCTACCCGGACTTGCTGGATCACCTATCAACCTGCAAGTCACCCCAGCAGATGTTTGGACCTCTGGTAAAAACATACTACGCACAAAAAGAAGGCATTGACCCAGCAGATATTTATTGTGTTTCCATCATGCCTTGCACAGCCAAAAAGTATGAATGCCAGCGGCCTGAAATGAACAGCAGTGGATACCAGGATGTGGATGCCTCATTGACAACCCGTGAACTGGGCCGCATGTTTAGACAAGCTGGTCTGGATGTAACCAATCTTCCAGATGAAAAATATGATGAGCCTCTGGGGATTTCCACCGGTGCCGGTGAGATTTTCGGTGCATCCGGTGGTGTTATGGAAGCAGCATTGCGGACCGTTTACGAAGTTGTTACGGGGGAAACACTGGAAAATATCGATTTTGAGGTTTGCAGGGGCATAACAGGTGTCAAGGAAGCTACTATCCAGGTGGGAGACCTATCTGTTAAGGTAGCCATTACCAATGGGCTTGGCAATGCTCGCAAGGTGTTGGATAAGGTCCGTTCCGGTGAAGCCGACTATCATTTCATTGAAGTCATGGCCTGCCCCGGCGGTTGCATTGGTGGCGGTGGTTCACCAATTCCCACTAATACCGAGGTCCGCATGAAGCGGATTGAGGCTACCTATGCTGAAGACGAGCGGATGACCCTGCGCAAGTCTCATGAAAATCCGGCCATAATAGCTCTTTATGACGAGTTCCTGGGCAAACCTCTGGGTCACAAATCACACGAGCTATTGCACACCAAATATACACCAAGAGGTGTAAATAAATAATCTTTAGTCAGTTAGTTTAAGGTCTCTTTAAATCTTTAAAAAGAATCTAAAGGGACCTTAACTCTTTAAAAACCCTAAAATAGTAATTGTATTCCTATATAATTCTGCTATAATTTCTTTTAGGAACAGATGACAAATACCTGACACAGGCACCCTGGTGTCGTGAAGGGTCAACTTTATGCACTCTGCGAAAAGGGGAACCGCCCTGTTCTCAAGGAGGAAAAGTGATAGTTTGTTTTTACAGCCCTTTTTTCGCTATGATGGCGTGAAAAGGGCTTTAAATTTTTTAGGGAGGAGAGTCAAGTTGTCGGAACAGAGGGTTGGAGTAATAGGGATCGTGATCGAAGATAAGGATAAGGTGCAAAAAATTAACAGTACCCTGAGTGAACACAGTCAAATAATCATCGGTAGGATGGGTATTCCTTACCGGGAACGGGGCATCTCAGTCATTTCTTTAATTGTTGAAGGGTCAACTGATGAGATTGGGGCTATGACGGGAAAAATTGGTGGTGTAAAAGGCGTTAAGGTCAGATCAGCCCTGGTTACAAAATAATAGCAGGGGCATTGCCACAAAATTTTGCGTGGGGGTGTAAAACGAGCATGGGTAGTTTACATGAAACACCGCGGGGAAGCAGGCTGCATATTGCCCTATTTGGCAGGCGGAATGCGGGAAAATCAAGCCTGATCAACGCCCTTACCAACCAGGAGGTAGCAATTGTATCTAATGTGCCCGGTACAACCACAGATCCGGTCTATAAATCTATGGAAATACCGCCCGTAGGTCCCGTGGTAATAATAGACACCGCCGGGATTGATGATGCAGGGAGGCTTGGTGCACTAAGGATCAAAAAAACTATTGGGGTGCTAAATAAATCCGATCTGGCTATTCTTGTCATTGATCCCAGTCAGGGTACGGGCGAATATGAGATAAATCTTATTAACAAGGCTAATGAGCAAGGTGTGCCTGTTATTGGGGTGTTGAACAAAATAGACCTAGACCTGATCCCAGGCGCCAACCAGGTGGAAATGGAAAACAAAATGGGCATAAGGGTGCTGTCGGTCAGTGCAGCTACCCGGCAAGGGATAAATGATTTAAAAAAAGAAATTATCCGCTCAGCCCCAAAAGATTGGACTGCTCCTAGCCTTGTCGGTGATCTAGTTAACCCGGGTGATATTGTTTTGTTGGTAACGCCAATCGACCAGGCTGCCCCCAAGGGGAGAATTATCCTACCTCAAGTGCAGACTATCAGGGATATCCTGGATCACGATGCCATGGCCCTGGTTGTAAAAGACGTTGAACTGAAACAGGCTCTAGCCGGGCTGATGCAAAAGCCGAAAATTGTAATTACTGACTCACAGGTATTTAAAGAGGTTGATGCCTGCATACCCAGGGATGTAATGATGACCTCCTTTTCTATATTATTCGCCCGTTACAAGGGAAATTTGGAAACCCTGGTAGCAGGTGCCCTGGCAGTTGATAATTTAAAGCCAGGGGACAAGGTGCTTATTTCTGAGGCCTGTACCCATCACCGGGTAGAGGATGATATCGGCACTGTAAAAATACCACACTGGCTGCGCAAGAAGGCGGGTGGTGAACTGTGCTTGGAATGGTCCAGCGGTATTGAGATGCCGGGGGACCTAACGCAATATAATCTGATCGTCCACTGTGGTGCCTGCATGATCAACCGCAAAGAAATGCTCCACCGGCTTATGCAGGCTACAAGCGCCGGTGTGCCGATCGTTAATTATGGTGTTTTGATTGCCCATGTTCATGGCATTCTTCCCCGGGCGCTAACACCTTTTCCCGGGATTCTTCAGTCTTGTGAATAGGAGCATTGAGTGCAATTGACCTTGAGTCTGACGTTATGAGGGGCCTTCATTTAAATAATAAAAGGAAAAGAGGCAAACGGCTATATGAATAACACATCGATTAAAGATTGGGTGGCCAACATAGTGAAACCGGAGCAGATAAAAAAATATATGGAAAACGGCAGG
>JAAYRI010000014.1 GCA_012518875.1 Peptococcaceae bacterium | reverse complement strand
GCCCTTGTGCGAATCTGTTTGCAGTTTTGCGATCACCTCTTGTACGCTGAGAGTATACCAGCGGCTGGACATAACCATTCACCTCGTGTAAAAAATGTTTCCTAATTATTCCAAACATATTCGCCAGCGGCCTGAGATATAACCACATTTTGGTATTCCTTTGGGTGGGACACGGGGACAGGTACCTTGTCCCAGCTGAGGGACATGGGGACAGCAGGCAGTGTGAAAAGTCCAAAATTTAATGGCTTTAAGGCAAAAGTGGGGGTTGTGGGTAGGGGTATTGACTCTATATACCCGCTTAACCCCATTCAGGGGCCTGTGCAGGTGTTCGAGTGGGAAAAATTATTTCCAAAAATAGTTTTCACACAGTCTGACAGGTGCCTTGTCCCGGCCTCAAGAGAGAACATGTTTGGACAGCGTCCGGGGCATGGAAAGCTGGTTAGTCAGCCCTGGGGATACTGGTTAAGTATGTGGCCCTACAGGGTACAAGGGTAAAGGAGTGAAGGATAGGGGAGTGAATATATTTTACCTATTTTTATTCAGGGGTTGGCTTAATAGTGGTTTGTCGTTGGTGGTTAGCTAATAGTCGCTAGTGGTTGATGGTTAGTAGTTAGTGGCCCGACGGACATCTCTTGTCTGCACCAACGTTATTCCTGTCTACTGATAAAATGATGGCTGGAGCTGTTGGTTTGCCAAGGGGGTTGTCCCTGGACATGCTTCTACCAATATTTGGTGGGACAAGGTACCTGTCCCCCTGTCCCAGGTCTTGCGTGCCACCTTTTACTAGCAGGACCATCTATAATATAATAGGAGTTGGTGGATAACGAACAAAATGACAGTTGGAGGAAAAATAATGCCTTTTGACGGTCTCGTACTGTCCTCGGTATGTAATGAACTGGAAAACAAACTTGCCGGCGGGCGCATTGAAAGGGTTTATCAGCCCGGCAAAGTAGAGCTGCAGATTCTAATTTACAAGCCGGGGGCCCGTTTCCGACTGCTGCTATCGGCGGATCCACAAAATGCCCGGGTGCATCTGACCTCCTCCCCGGCAGCAAATCCAGCCCACCCGCCACTTTTTTGCATGGTGCTACGTAAACACCTGGAAGGCGGGCGAATTGCCGCATTCCACCAACCGGGCCTGGAAAGGGTGCTGGTAATTAAGGTGGATTCACGGGATGAATTGGGTTTCCCGGCGGAAAAACACCTAATTTGCGAGATTATGGGCCGGCACAGCAATATCATCCTCTATGATCCGTCCACCAAAACAGTCGTTGACGGGATCAAACGCTACACCCACGCTGTCAGCCGGTTCAGGGAAATTCTACCGGGCCGTCCTTATTTGTTCCCACCCGCCCAGGACAAGCTGGACCCACTGGCTTTAGACGAGGAACAGTTTCGCCGAGCCTGTCTGGAAACCAACCTGAACACCCCCCTACCCCAGGTGCTGCAAAGGCGTTTTGCAGGCCTGAGCACCATCTCCTGCCGGGAAATAATCTATCGCGCCGGTTTGTCGCCGGATATGCCTTTGGATCAGTGCGGTGATTATGAATTAAGGGTTATTTGGGACTCCTTCCACCGGATTTTCGTAGAAGCCGGACAGGGTAGGTTTGCTAACAGCCTGGCCACCGGCAAAAAAGGTGAGCTGCT
>JAAYRI010000092.1 GCA_012518875.1 Peptococcaceae bacterium | reverse complement strand
CAATGTTTTATTAAGAATTTTTATGATGGTAGAACGGGAGGAGAAAAAATGCCGATTACGGAAATTTTATCGCGCAATGCCAAGTTGTATGGTTCTGAACTGTGTCTGACAGAAATCAACATGGATCTTCAGGAGAGGCATAATGTCACTTGGATGGAGTATGAACTAATTGAAAACAACCCTGCTGGTGAATATCGCAGGGACATGACCTGGCAGGTTTTTGATGAAAAAGCGAACCGGCTGGCCAACCTGCTGCTCAAAAGGGGGGTCAAAAAGGGGGACAAGGTAGCCATCCTTTTAATGAACTGCCTGGAGTGGCTGCCAATTTATTTTGGCATCCTAAAAACCGGTGCGCTGGCAGTGCCGTTAAATTATCGCTATACGGCCGAGGAAATAAAATATTGCCTGGATTTATCTGATACCACCGCCTTGATTTTCGGGCCTGAATTTATTGGTAGAATTGAAGCCATTTATGATCAGATCCCCAATATTAGGATACTGTTGTTTGCTGGTGAAAACCGACCCTCCTTTGCCGAAAGTTACGATCGGATTACAGCCAATTGTAGCTCTGAAGCACCCCAGATAAGACTATCTGACGAGGATGACGCGGCAGTATATTTTTCCTCGGGGACTACCGGCTTTCCCAAGGCAATTTTGCATACACACGGCAGTTTGATGTCGGCTTGCCATACGGAAAAGGAACATCATGGCCAGAGGCGAGAAGATAATTTCTTGTGTATTCCGCCGCTTTACCACACTGGTGCTAAAATGCACTGGTTCGGCAGCTTGCTATCGGCGAGTAAAGCAGTGTTGCTGCGCGGGGTGAGGCCGGAGTGGATCCTTAAAACAGTCTCGGAAGAAAAGATCACTATTGTCTGGTTGCTGGTTCCCTGGGCCCAGGATATCCTCGATGCCATCGAAAGAGGAGATGTGCGGCTGGAGGATTATCAGCTTTCCCAGTGGCGGCTGATGCATATCGGTGCCCAGCCGGTACCGCCCAGTTTGATTCATCGCTGGAAAAAATATTTCCCCAACCATCTTTATGATACGAACTACGGCCTCAGTGAATCCATTGGTCCCGGGTGTGTCCATCTGGGGATAGAGAATATTCACAAGGTTGGTGCTATCGGCATTCCGGGTTATAATTGGGAAACCAAAATTGTCAATGGTAATGGGCAACTGGTAGACCAGGGCCAGGTGGGTGAGCTGGCTGTTAAGGGACCGGGCGTCATGAAATGCTACTACAATGATCCGGAGGCAACAGCAGCAGTGATTAAAGATCAATGGTTGTTTACCGGGGATATGGCCCGCATGGATGAAAACGGTTTTATTTATTTGGTAGACCGGAAGAAAGATGTGATTATCAGTGGCGGAGAGAATATATACCCGGTGCAGATAGAAGACTTTTTGCGTGAGCATGATGCTGTAAAGGATGCGGCAGTCATTGGGTTGTTGGATGAACGTGTGGGTGAAATAGCAGCGGCAATTATAGAGCTAAAGCCGGGTTACAATTGCAGCGAAGAAGAAATAAATACGTTTTGCGCTGCACTGCCCCGTTACAAGCGCCCGCGGAAGGTGATTTTTGATCAGGTGCCCCGCAATCCTACAGGCAAAATTGAAAAACCACGTCTCAGGGAAAAATACGGCGCAAAAAGCCTGGTGGCAGCGCAAATTGAAGGTTAAATATAATTATGGTAATAAAAGATTCTTGCCGGTACCGGCAAGAATCTTTATGTTTTTATTCTCTTTGAACCTGATTGAATAGCGGGGCGTCATATAGTATGAAAGGATTTTGGAAAATTGTTGATTTATTTTTGGTTTTTGTTCAAATTAGACACTCTGAAAAGAAAGCAGGCTTGTCCTGGTAAAATTTAATATATATACTAAAAACATAGGGTCTGGATCCACATTTGGTAAATTGTCCGATATTATTTGTTTTTTATTAATAACCAGGGAGGTGTTTTGCGCCCAGAACTAGGATTTTGTATACTGGTTGATTAGCTAAAAAATGCTGTGAAGGAGATGGTGAGAATGAAAAAAAGGGTTATTATTGTTTTATTGACAGCAGCCCTGACGCTATCATTTGCTGCAGTAGCAAATAGTACCACCGGTGCCAAGATGATTGAGGCTACATACCGGGGGATCATACTGATGACCAATGGTGATATGGTCACCCAGGAGCCGGATATGGGGGAACCATTTATTGTCACTGAAGAAGGTAGGACATATGTGCCCATTCGGATGGCGGCAGAAGCTTTGGGGTATAACGTGGAATGGGTAGACTGGCTCAATGCGGTGCAGATAACCGGGTCCGGCTCCTCATCGGAACTGGAGGCCCTAAAGGCGGAAAATGCCCGGTTGAAAGCCCAATTGAAGGACTACCAGGATAGGGAAAAGGAAATGGACTTCCGCGATCTTGAGGATGACCTGCTGTTCTACTACAGCAAATTGCGGACTGTAGATATCGATGATATTGTGCTGGATGGCAAAAAAGACAACGTCGGTGTCCAGATCAAGGTGGATCTATATGACTTTGCCAGTAGGTGGAAAAGACTGGCTGATAGAGACATCCAGTATTGGCTTGAAGACCTGGTTGAAGATATCCAGTATGAATTATCCCGGGGTGCCAATGTCACCGGTAAAATAACGGATATTGACAGCAATGATGTTTTAGTTAAGTTTAGTAAGGACGGTAGCGGGGAACTGAAAATAACGTTTTATGATGATAGCTACCGGGGCAGTAACATAAACGTGGACGATGTTATATATGACATTAAAGGTAACGGCTATGATGTCAACCGTATCGACTTTACTGTGTCTGATATCACTTATGATAAAAACGATGAGGAAATCTCAATAATACTGAGGGCGGATTACAATGCATCCAGTTACTGGCGAGATTCGGATTATCGCTACATAAGAGAGGATGTCATGGATATTTGTGAGGACATTGCAGATATATTTACGGATAAGGGTTTTGATGTTGGAATTGTAGCTATTGACCTTAGAAACAGTAACAATAGCAGGCTGGAGAGCTATGAATATAATGTGGCCCGGGGCCGGCTTTCTTGACCATAATGGTGCCGGCTATAATGATGGACAGGCTGGTAAATGACCACAAAACAGGGTTTTGCCCGCTGAGCCTCAGGAAATAGGACAAATTGAAGCCCCGGCAATGTTAAGCCGGGGCCGGCTTTCTTGACCATAATGGTGCCGGCTATAATGATGGACAGGCTGGTAAATAACCACAAAACAGGGTTTTGCCCGCTGATCCTCAGGAAATAGCACAAATTGAAGCCCCGGCAATGTTAAGCCGGGGCTTCAATTATAACCATGCATATCACAGTATTTTTGACCACACATGCATATCCTCAAAATCCCCACTGATGTTGCAGTTGTTGATTAATACCCCGTTAAAGCCATATCCCGCCCCGGCAAACACCTTATTCATTCCTATGGAACTACTGCGGGCGATAGTATAAAGACACCGATAGCCTTTATATTTCAAGCGGGATTCCATCTGGGCAAGTAGACAATTTGCCAAACCCTGTCCTCTCCACATGGGAAGCGTGGCAAAGTCCGTCATCTCCGCATTTTTTTCCAACTGATTGAGCTCCATTGCAGATGCGGCCACCAATTTATTATTATGCCATGCCGTTATATAGCAGGTACCATTGTTCATCGTTTGCCTGATGTAATTAGGGTCAAAAACAGGAAAAGGGTAGGTGGGAAAAACCTTACTGAATAATCCAGCCAGGTGCGGGCAATGTTCCTTCTGTGCCCATTTTAGGCTTACCTCAGCCGGCAGATCCCTTTTTGTGGCTTCTGATGTGCGATTATTAGTAATTATT
Source organism: Peptococcaceae bacterium (assembly GCA_012518875.1). Taxonomy (GTDB): domain Bacteria; phylum Bacillota; class Desulfotomaculia; order Desulfotomaculales; family Pelotomaculaceae; genus Syntrophopropionicum. Next base: position 1,434 of record JAAYRI010000092.1, on the reverse strand, counting down.
TTTACAAGTGTGATGCCCTTACTATTGGAAGGGGTTTCTCTTCTGCTGCTTAAAAACCTGGCCAAAACCACAGCCCTTTCCTTTCCTTTATAAAATCCGGGGATTGATGCTTCCAGTTTCATACCAGCTGCCAAAAAGTTTTTTTCCCATTTAGGAATAGACTTGAGCCATATTTTATCAAGACCTTGTGTCCGGGCTTTTTCCGTAAGAACCTGTATCATTTCTTCTGCACCCCGAACCCGAGACAAATTAAAGGTATCCACAGTAAGCCGGCGGTTGAACGGTGATAAAAGAATGCGACAATTAAAATCCTTTCCGGCAATAGTTTCCCAGCAATCCTGACCCGGCATAATAAGGTCTCTTTTAATAGCCATGAGCCTTACTTTCACGCACAGTATAGCGAGCCTTACGGAGGTTCCCTTCCGGTACCAGACTGATTACTTGTTTTTGGGGATCAAAAAGCTCTTCCAGGCCGACAGATTCATGCCTTATATTGTGGTCCTTACATATCGCGCAAGCCGGCGGACAAACAAAATCAGCGTTTTTAGGCTCGTCATAAACGCAGATGACACCTTCGTAATTTCGTAATACTGTTTTTGTATTAGTCATGGATAACTGGTAATTAGGCAACACCGGGATTTTACCTCCACCACCCGGTGCATCCACAACATAAGTGGGGACGCAGAAGCCGGACGTGTGGCCGATTAGGGATTCCATAATTTCTATCCCTTTAGCCACGGGAGTACGGAAATGTTCAATGCCGCGGGATAAATCACATTGGTAAAGATAATAGGGACGTACACGACTTTTTACCAGAAGATGCACCAATTTTTTTATAATCATTGGACAGTCGTTGATGCCCCTTAATAAAACTGTTTGGTTGCCCAGGGGAATTCCGGCATCAGCCAGTCTAGCCAACGCTCTGATGGAATCCGGGGTAAATTCCCGTGGGTGATTAAAGTGGGTGTTAATCCATACCGGATGATACCTTTTAATCATTCTTGCCAGTTCCGGTGTTATACGCTGGGGCATTACAACCGGGACACGTGTTCCAATGCGAATTACCTGAACATGAGGTATTTCTCTTACCTTGCGCAGGATCCGTTCCAAACAGGCGTTGGGAAGGATCAAGGGATCTCCTCCCGATAGTAGGACATCGCGGATTTCGGGGTGCTTTTTAATATAATCAATACCCTGGTTGATATCCCTGTCCATAATAGATGTGTTGTTGTCACCTACCTTGCGTTTGCGGGTACAATGGCGGCAGTACATGGAACATTCATTGGTCACCAGCAGCAAGACCCGATCGGGATAGCGGTGGGTAAGTCCGGGTACCGGGGAATCTGAATCTTCGTTTAATGGATCATCCATATCACTTTGTCCTTCAATCAACTCCCGATAATCTGGGATACACTGCAGACGAATTGGGCATTG
>JAAYRI010000091.1 GCA_012518875.1 Peptococcaceae bacterium | reverse complement strand
TTGGGCCATTAGCTCAGACGGTAGAGCACCTGACTTTTAATCAGGGTGTCGCTGGTTCGAGTCCAGCATGGCTCACCAAGGTAGGGTTGGGGCTTACCCAAGTTCCAACCCATTTTTAAAAAGGCGGGCGTGGCGGAATGGCAGACGCGCTGGATTTAGGATCCAGTGGGGTAACTCCCGTGGAGGTTCAAGTCCTCTCGCCCGCACCAACAACAAGGCTTTTAAGGCCTTTTATTTTTGCCTGACTTTATTTGTCTAAAAAAAATAGACCCCCAGAAACTGGCGGTCACTTTCCTAAAAAACATGGATGTGTTATTTTTTTTTGCTATTTGAAGCTGCTTTGGATTTCCTCAATCCAAAATTCCTTGTCGGGTTCATAATCCGGACATCTTATTTTCCCGCATTCCAACCCCAATCCACAAGAAAAGTCACCGGGCAAGTCATCAATAGAGCCTATTAACTTTACACATGGAATGTTGTTCTGCACACAGGATCTTAGTTCTTTTTTGTTTTTAATAAACAAAGACGCCCCCTCTTTTCTGTATGAGCTATATTTTCCTGCTCTACAAAACAAATATATCACTTTTGTACTGTTTATTTAAGTCTTTTTTTAAGCCAAAGAATTTTATAAGATTATAGCCATAAAATAGACCATGTTTTGACAGAAGAGATGGCAGGTTATGTCTAATGTTTGTGGAAAGGCTTTAATATGATGAGTCACGCCGGATCACAGTGAAAAGTGAAATGGGCATTTTAAACCCATATAAAAAAGGGGGGGCAGTATGGGAGCCAAAAAAGACCGGCTCGTTGAGATGCTAGCCGGAAAAAATGAAATAGGTGTTTGTATTTATATTGAGGGTGTTACAAAAACCACCGAGCGGGTCCCTTCCCGGGTAGCTATAAAACAAAAAAATGATCTGCTCATTTTAAATAATATGATACCAGTCCCCATGGGTGATCAGTACATAACAGCCTTGGATGATAACAGGGCGGAAATAGTATTTATTGATCCGGACAATCAGGTTGTCCATATAGAAATACATTTCTAGCTACCCTTATTGCCCAGATAAAATGCAGCAGCCGGCTGCCTGGGTTACAGGGTCAATAAGACAACCATAAATCGCAAGGGGGGATATTTTTGGCTGTAAAGGTAACCTGGACCAGGGCACCTTCCTGTATGGATCAGGAGGTTGCCTGTAAAACCAGGGTACGTGTAACTGTAACTAATACAGAGAAAACAGCCGTGAAAATATGTGAACTTGGTGCCCGTTACCCCAGGAGAAACCGGGTAGGGATAATCACACTAGAAACATGGGAAGTAGTTTTGGAGCCGAAAACAGAAGCGAGCGCCTACCTTGATATCCACCAGATGAGGAGCTTGCCCCGCTACGATATTATTTTTGCCAAAAGTGACAATGGTAGAAAATACTATCCGGATGTACCTTTTTTCTCCCGAATAAAAAGGTTTTTATGGTGGCAACTTGGTTTCTGCCCCGGCGAAAACTGATATTTCTATTGTGTTATTTACCATGGGCCATATATAGCCTTTATTTAGAAAGCTAATTAAAACCAGGGAAATCATAACTGACATTTACATTGACTTATAGCATTTATGTTCTTGTTAAGGTATTATTAAAGCCAGAAGACCGCAGCAGGGAGGATCGACTTATGGACCCAACAGCAATAGTACAATATTTGCAGGAAAGCCCGTGGTTGCTGGGCACATTAATAGCCTGGAGCCTTGTTTGGAAGGGTATCGCACTCTGGTACACGGCACGCAACAGCCAGTTGGTCTGGTATATAGCATTGCTCGTAGTAAACACACTGGGACTACTTGATATTATTTACCTGTTGTTTTTCCGTAGAAAAAGGTTCCGGTTTTAAAGATAGCTCCAGTCTTGAGCCACTGGAAATTAGATAACATTTTGATCCTCATAGTTCACCACAAAATGCAACCCTATCATTTACCGCAGGGTTGCATTTTTGTGATTTTTCGGGCATGTTGATTTACAAAGATGGCAGATTTACTGAGGCACAATCGACCTCCAGCAACACAGGCTGATCCAATCCTATGGCCTGGCCGATTCTTTCTTCAATCTCTGTTGGATCTTCAATGCGACATGCCTCCACGCCACAGGATTTGGCAAATTGAACAAAGTCCGGTGTGGTAAGCTCATAACCAAATGGTTGCAGCCCTTCGGCAGCCATCTTGTTTTTTTCAATGCTGTAAATCTGATTCTTAACTATTATGATGGTGATGGCCAAATTATAGCGAGCGCAGGTCAGCAGTTCATTAAGCGAGGAGATCGCCCCCCCGTCGCCAATTATGGCCACCACCTTTCTTTCTCTGTTTGCCAGCTGAGCACCAATCGCAGCCGGGAGGCCATAACCAATGCTCCTCCACATACTTGAAAGTAAGACATCCTGGTTTTCCGCCCTAAAACCCAGATCAAACCAGTGGGTAAATTCGCCAGTATCGAGTACTATAATTGCATTTGGCGGCACGACGGCATTTAGGCCTGCCATTATCCTCAGGGGTAGCACCGGCCTGCTATTATCCTCCCCGGCCTGCCCTATAGATTGCTTGATGCGCAATGCCTCCCCCTTTACCTGTTCCACCCAATCCTGGTTAACGGCATAGTCCCCCAGATCGTGCATAATCGCCTCAATAAGCAAACCCAAATCCCCACTGGCGGCTCCCTGGGCGTTCACATTAATATCACTGGGGCGCTCTGCCAGATGAATCAATTTAGCGTTTTTAGGGAAATATTTTTTCTCATAAGAGGCATTCCCAATCAGAATGATGCAATCCGCTTCCATCACAATAGGTGGCAGTCCAGCCTCCCCGATTCCCCCCAGGTTGCGATCAAAGGAGCCTCTGACGACACCTTTAGCCTGCTGAGCCACAACCAGGCCGGATCCAATATGATGGACAAGGGACAGGGTTTGGAAAACTGTATCCTCCCCCACCTGCCCCACAACTACCAGAGGTTTTTGCGCATTTCTGATTATTCCCAGGATTTTTTCATTACTACCGGAGAACACCTGTGGTTTTCTGATCTCCACCATGTCTGTTGCTATCGTACCCGCAGACAATGGTGCAGCCATAACATCTTTAGGTACCGTTACATGGGCGACAGAAAAATCGATATAAGCCTGCCTGGCGGCAAAAGCAAATATTTCTGCAGTGGCGGCCGGATTAATGAGCAGGGTTGTATACCTAGAAAAATTTCTATACAATAACTGCTGATCAATATATTGTTTTGCTCTGGTACCGATTTTTTTTGTCTCCACCTGGCCAGTTATAGCAAGAACGGGGCTACCATCCAGGTAAGCATCCGCCAGCCCGTTTAGCAGATTAACCGTACCCGGCCCCGATGTGGCCGTGCAAACAGTAAGTCTACCGGTCAACCTGGCCTCATATGAGGCCATAAATGCGGCGGCTGCTTCATTTGTGGTAGAGATAAATTCTATTTTGCTCTGGCGGTTAAAGGCATCCATTAGGGGAAATATGGCATCACCCAAAACACCATAAATCCTTTCCACACCCCACTCGGCTAATTGGGCCAGGATAAAATCGGCAACATTACCATGCACACGCAAATTATCCACCCTTCCTCACATAAAAATTGTAATTATTCTTCTATTCTTTTCATCCAACATCATAATTATCCTATAGATAGAAGCAATAGAAATCATTTGAGGATTTTATTGGTGATATGTTATAATTCTTTTAACTTTGTGGGAGGGATATTATGTGTCACAGAAAAGAAGGCCAAAAAGAAGGCTAAATTTTTTCCGTTTGCTGATCCTTCTTCTGGTCCTGGTTGTGGTTGTCGGGGGGGCAGTTTCCTTCGGTCTCCTCTTCACTAGTATTAAAGACATGCCTGCACTCAGCCCCGCCTTGCTCAAGTCAGGCGCATCAACTATGATTTATGATAAAAACGACAACCTGGTGACCCAAATAGGGATTAGAAACAGTGTGCCTGTTGACATCGAGAACGTCCCCGAGCAGGTTAAAAATGCCTTTCTGTCTATTGAGGATCCCCATTTTCACCAGCACCACGGGATCAGCATGCGCGGAATTGCCAGGGCCACTGTAAACAACATTTTATCAAGGTCAAAAGGTGAAGGGGGCAGCACCATTACCCAGCAACTGGTAAGAATATCGATGCTGTCACCGGAAAAAACCATTAAAAGAAAAATCCAGGAGGTTATCCTGGCCTTGCAGGTGGAAAGGCGTTATACCAAGGATGAAATCCTGGAAATGTATTTAAACAATATATACCTGGGTGAAGGTGCTTATGGCATCCAGGCGGCCTCACAAATATATTTTGGTAAGACAATTGATGAATTAAATCTGGCTCAGGTAGCCATGCTCGCCGGCTTGCCCCAAGCACCCAGTGCATACTCGCCATACAATGACGCTGAATTGGCAAAATATAGACGCAATGATGTTCTGGATAGTATGGTAAGAAATAACTGCATCAGCATTGACGAAGCCGAGGAGGCTAAAGCGGAAGACGTACAGACCAAGAACAGTGATATAGCCTTCCTGCAATACCCCTACCCATATTTTCTTGACTATGTTACCGATCAGCTTATTGAAAAATATGGTGAAGATGAGGTTTTCACGGGTGGGCTAAGGGTTTATACAACCCTGGACCCTGAAATCCAGTTGGCTGCCGAAGCAGCAATGGCCCGAACAGGCAATTTTCCTGCTTCTAATACTGATGAAAACGGTATGTTACAACCCGAAGGTGCTGTGGTGGTGCTCGAGCCCGGCACAGGTTATATTAAGGCATTAGTTGGTGGGCGTGAACATGCCCAAAGAAGGCAGTGGAACAGATCTGTCCACACCGCACGTCAGCCGGGTTCAGCTTTTAAACCAATTGCGGTTTATGGGCCGGCCATAGAATATTTAGGACTGGGACCGGCCTCAGTAGTAGATGATGCACCGGTTAGCTATGGTTCCTACACACCACGAAACTCTGATGGCAGGTTTCGTGGTCTTATCACTTACCGGACAGCTGTCGCCAGTTCTGTTAACGTTGCTGCAGTAAAGGTAATGATGGATCAGGTGGGTATTGACAAGGCTCTAAAATTTGCGTCTATCCTGGGCATTGAGTTGAACCCATCTACCCATGGGCCAAGTTTGGCCCTGGGGGGACTTGACAATGGGGTCACGCCACTGCAAATGGCCAGTGCCTATGCCACTTTTGCCAATTCTGGAGTTTATATCGAACCCACAGCAATTCTTAGGGTTGAAAAGGCTGATGGCGTTATCCTGGGACAGGCTGTCCCTAAACAAAAGCAGGTGATAAAACCAACCACAGCCTACCTGATCACAGACATGCTCAAGTCTGTAATCAGTAACGGGACAGGGACAGCGGCCCAAATTGGCAGGCCGGCGGCAGGGAAGACTGGTACTACAGATGAGGGCAAGGACCTCTGGTTTGTGGGCTACACACCCGAACTCGTTACAGCGGTATGGATTGGTTATGATCAGCCTACACCAATGCCCCAGGCTTATGGGGGCACATACCCTACCAGGGTATGGCGGGAGATTATGAGCAATGCGCTGCGAAACATTCCGGCCGGGAATTTCAACCCGCCCTCGGGGATAGTAAGAGCAACAGTTGACGGCAAATCCGGCCTTTTGCCAAGCCCAAACACACCCGGTGACAGCCTGGTAACCGACTTGTTTATTGAGGGCACAGTTCCCACAAAAATAGATGATGTTCATAACTACATTGAGGTTTGTGCCGACAGCGGCCTTCTGGCAACAAAATACTGTCCCAATCGGGTGATGACACCGATGGTCAAGTTACCTTATAACGTTTCCGACGCCGTCGAAGACCAAGAAACTCGTGTGCCGACTGAGTATTGCACCATACATGGGCCCGATCAGGGCACCCCTCCTCCTCGGAAACCAGAGGCTAGTGATAGGGATAGTCCGGATCAACCTGGTATTGATATTGATGAGGATACGGAGAAACCGGCGGGTAACCATAGTTTTATTCCGGGACCCAACCGGTAAGGGAAAACATTTCATGGCGGTGTGACTACCATATTAGGTAGCCACACCGTCTTTTTTATTAAAGCTCATAGTAATTATTTTTTTGCTAACAATAATAATGCTTGTCAAAAAACAAATCAGGAGGTGTAGAATTTGTATCAACACGGTTGGTCTGATCATCAGCGAGGAACCCATGTAAAATCCCTTACACCAGACGGGAGCGACATTTCTATCAATTACAACGGCTTGTTGAACAACTCCGGCGCCGCCCAGGTATTTCTTCATGCTGGCTTTGGCGACCCCATGCACTGGACTAATGTCGAAGATTATCGCATGCAGCATACCCCGGAAGGCTGGAAAAAAACCCTCAACATGGAGGACAACCTGCTTACCTTCTGCTTCCACGATGCGGCAGGCAATTGGGACAACAATGACGGCAACAACTGGACTTACAGGATTTCCTAAATCAGCAAAAAAGAAATCGGGATACCCATCCCGGTTTCTTTTTTACCTGACTTTTGCGGGCACATCTGCATGCTAATTAGCCAGCTCTACTATAGTTACACCGTACCCACCTTCACCTTGCTCACCCAGCCGGAAAGATTTTACCCGCTGGTGTCCCTTTAACAGCCTGTGTACAGCGGCCCGCAAAGAGCCGGTGCCTTTACCGTGGATCAGGCTCACTCGGGGCAGGCTGGCCAGGTAGGCATCATCAAGGTATTTTTCTACTGTCAAGATAGCCTCCGCCGCAAATTGACCCCTTATGTCCAGCTCAGCAGATATGTCCCGTGTCTTATCTAGAAGCATAGCCGCCACTTCACTTTGCCCCCTACCGGCCTTAGGCTCCTCCCCTACAGTGCGCAGGTCTTTTACGGGTACGTTTATTTTAATAATTCCCACCTGTATCTGTACCTCTTTTTCCCCCTTGCCGGGTGGTTCGATAACATGGCCCCGCTGGTTAAACCTGGGCAGGAATACCTCCTGTCCGGCACACAGCATCGCCGGTACCTGGCCACCATAAAATTTTTCCGGCACGGCACGGCGGGCTTTTCGTTGCAAATTGCTTAGCCTGCCTCTGGTTTCCTGAATGGCTTTCTCCCTGGCCCGGGCAGACTCCGCGGATAGTTTCTCCCTTAGCTCTCTAACTGCCGTTTCCGCCTCATTTTTAGCTGTTTTAACCAGCATTCTGGCCTCTTCTCCAGCCTTGGAGAGGATGGCCTCACGTTTTTGGGCTAGTTCAGCTACCAATTGCTCATGTTTGTCCTTAATCGCCTTTGCTTCTTCAACTAGCCTGGCAGCAGCAGCCCGTTCGGCTTCCGCCTCCTGTTGAGATTTTTCTAGGTTACGCACCAGCTCGGCAAATTGTATCTGCTCTGCAGATAAAAAACTCTTGGCCCCTTCAATCAGCTCTGGGGGCAGCCCCAGTCTCTGGGCGATTTCAAAGGCGTTGCTGCGACCGGGTTTACCGATTAATAGCCGGTAGGTAGGCCTCAGACTGGCCCGATCAAATTCCACACTGGCGTTTTCCATCCGTGTGCGGGAATAAGCAAAATTCTTTAGTTCACTATAGTGGGTAGTAGCAATGGTTCGGGCACCTGCTCCATGTAATTTTTCCAAAATTGACTGGGCCAGGGCGGCACCCTCAACCGGGTCGGTGCCGGCACCCAGTTCATCCAAAAGCACCAGACAGTTTTCACCGGCCTGGGCGATAATTTCTACAATGTTGCTCATATGGGATGAAAAGGTGCTTAATGACTGTTCAATGCTTTGTTCATCACCTATATCCGTAAAGAACTGGTGAAAAACTCCCACGCGGGTATTCTCACCAGCAGGTATATGCAGGCCGGACTGGGCCATCAGGGTGAGCAAACCGGCTGTTTTCAAGGTCACAGTCTTACCGCCGGTGTTGGGCCCGGTAATGATTAAGGTATCGAAATCCTCCCCCAAACGGATATCTACAGGCACAACATCCCCCTTCAACAAAGGGTGCCGGCCTTGCCTGATGTCTAGAATTGGTTTATTGGCCAGAGTTGGTGCCCAGGCATCCAGACTCTGGCTATAGCGGGCCTTGGCCATGATAAAATCCAGCCGGCCCAGTGTATCCAGGCTGGTTTCAATCTCTTCAAGAAACTCCTCTACACTTGCCGTTAGGGCAGCCAGGATCCGTTCAATTTCCCGTCTTTCCTCTACAATCAGCCGCCGCAGCTCATTGTTTTTCTCTACTACTGCCATCGGTTCCACAAACAAGGTGGCCCCACTGGCAGACTGATCATGGATAATCCCCGGTACCTGGGCCCGATACTCAATTTTAACCGGTACCACATAGCGGCCTTCCCTGATAGTTACAATGGGATCCTGTAGATATTTTTGGTAATTAGGAGAGCGGATTATATTTTCCAGGTAATCTCTGATGTCTAGTTGGGCCTTTGCCAGTTTCCTGCGTATTTGCATCAATAATGGTGAGGCCTGGTCACTTACTTCACCATCTGGTAAAATTGCTTTTTTTATCTGTTTCTCCAGATCCGGCAGGGGGGTAATAGAAAAAGCATGGATATCAAGCAAGGGGTATTCTTCCTGCCTTTCAGAAAAGAAACCCTTTATAATCCTGCCCGCTGTAAGTGTGTCGGCCGTCGCAATTAGTTCTTTCGGTTCCAAAACTGCCCCCCGACCAACCCGTTGCAGCTGACTCCTGATATCTTTCCAGCCGCCCATTTCTGCGGTCGGATCCAAACGCAAAAGTTTTCTCCCTTCACTAACTTCATCTTGCCACCTACAAATTACGGGGGAATCAAAAATTGGCCTCAAGGCCAGAATCCGTTCCCGACCCAGTGGAGATGCAGCGAATGAGGCCAGCTGCTCCAGGATCTTAAAGTATTCAAGTCTCTTTAGGTTTTTTTCATTCATAAGGTCCATCGCCCCGCTATAATTATATCACTCCCCACTTTACTGTCTGCGCTCCCTAATAAATAACTCCAGTCTACACCACACCTCGGTAGTAATGTCCCTTTGTAAGTCCCTGAGGACTGTGTTTGGCCAGGCCTTCCTTGAGCGCAGGTATATTCCCGCCTGATCCGTCCAGGACGGTACGGTAGGCCCCCACAGTGTCCCGGACATAACCATGCCCCTGGTTCCTGGCCTCAATACGCAACGCCGCTACCCCCGTTCCGGCGATTACTGTGGCCTCTTCAATAAGACAAAGGTCCTGGGAGTTAAATATGTGCATGCGGCAGTATTGATCTTGTTCAACCGGAAATATCATGCCTTTTCTGTCTTTTAGCCCACTTTGGGACCGGCGGCAGGGGCCCGGACAGCTTCCCGGCTTTTCCCCGCCTACCAGGCAACCGGTAGCACAATATTCCGAAACCATCAATGGTAGTGCACCATGCACAATTGCCTCAGCCGGTAATGGTAGGGCCGGCACAATACCTCTAATCTGCTCCAGGGTCAGTTCAGGAGACAGGGTGATCTGGCTTACCCCATGTTCCTTTAAGAAGGCCGTTGTGGCTTTGTTAAAGACGTTTAATGAAAAATCAGCATATATAGGCTTATCAGTAACATCCCGCAGCCTCCTAATCAGGCCCAGGTTTCCTGCCTGGACCCCATCAAGGTGCCCCTTTGACACCTTTTCCAGGTGCCGGCAAAATCTATCCAGTTCATTATCTTGTAAAATGCGGGAGGAAGATAAAACAAAAAGCACACCGGCGGCAGCACAGATTTTGCCTGCTTCCAAAATCTGTTCAATTGAATTCACGCCTTTGGAATGAAACTGTTCGCCCCCAAAATAGATCAGTCCGGCCCCTGCTGCCACTGCAGCCTTGAGGGAAGCCAAATCCGTCACCGTCACTGACAACAACGGCTCTTGCCCCACACCTTCCGCCGCCATAATTCCGGATGTGGCAGCAGCCAGACGGCGCTGGAAGACTTCCTGCTCCACCGGTTTATGCCCAAAAACAACCATCCTTTTTTCCTCCAGACGGGAAAGGGCTTCCCTTCTGGTTTCATTAATGTCACTGACGGGGATCATCAGGTCGCCGATCAGATCCACCTTCAGCTTGGAAATGGTAAATGGCGTATTCCCTAACCTGGATAGCTGCTTTAAAAGGTATTCATCTGTCAAAGGACGGTTTAAGGCCTGTTGGGCAGGATTAACTGACCTTGCTTTTCCCCTATTGCCATCCCCATCCTCCACCTCTATTTGGAGGGGTTCCCCAAGCCGGGCATAGACCCTGAAGATCAGGGGAATCTTTTTTTGCTTCCGCGGCGAGGCAAAACTGGCCCGGGCTTTTTCCATCAAGGCAGCATCATGGGTTTTAAAAACCCGGTCTCCGGGGAAAACACGACCGGGAGCATCCAATTGTACGATAGCCCCCGCCGGTGCGTCATCCACGGACCGACCGCCTACAAATAGACGTTTTACCTCCCCGGCTTTCCGGCCCCCTGCTGTGACCCAGGTTTCAATCCCATCCCCAACCCGCAGTGGTTCCTCTAGAGAAATTTCCGTCAATTTTAGCTTTTTATTAAACCCTTTGACCCGACCCAGAAACAGCCCCCGGTTGTTAGGCCGTTTATAGCTCATCAGGTCCGGTCCCGGCCGCCCATAAAAATAGCCGGTGGTAAAATCCCGGTTAAATACCTGGATCAGCTCCCTGGTTTCATCCGGGGTAACATAAAACTCACCGCCAGAGGCAGCCCGATCCAGCAAACCACGGTAAATCCTGATCACAGTGGCCACATATTCCGGCCTTTTCATTCTGCCTTCAATTTTAAAAGAAGTTATACCGGAGCGAATTAAATCAGGCAAATGTTCGCTCATATTCAGATCCCGTGGGCTTAATAGGTATTTACCGGCCACCCCGGAATCAGTCACAGGCCGGCTGCCCCTGTCAACCATTTCATAGGGCAGGCGGCAGGGCTGAGCACAACGGCCCCTATTACCGCTACGGCCGCCTATCAGGCTGGACATCAGGCACTGACCCGAATAACAAACACACAGAGCACCGTGGATAAACACCTCAATTTCAACTCCCGATTGGTCTGCAATGGCGCTGGCAGCTTCCAGGGAGAGCTCCCTGGCCAGTACGATGCGTTTTATGCCGGCTTCTTTTAGCGCCAGTGCCGCGGGCAGGTTATGTACTGTCATCTGGGTACTGGCATGCAGCCGCAGTTCGGGAATAACCTGCCGGGCCAGTTTCAAAAGGCCCAGGTCCTGGATAATCACACCGTCGGCATCGTTGCATTGTAGAAAATGCAGGAACTCCAGGGCCTGTTGCAATTCTCTATCGGTAAGGAGGATATTAACAGTGATGTATACCTTACATCCCCTAACATGGGCATAGTCTATAGCCCTGATGATTTCCTGGTTGTCAAAGTTACCTGCCGACTGGCGGGCGTTAAAATTTTTACCGCCCAGGTAGACGGCATCTGCCCCATTTTCCACAGCCGCCACCAGGGATTCCCAACTACCGGCCGGGCCCAGCAATTCTGGTTTGGTGGACATTAATAGTTACTCCTTCCGCTCGTACCTGAGAAGCCCGGCACAGGGCATAATCTCTATACCACGGCGGGCCAGTTCATCAAGAAACAGATTTAAACCCAGTGAGTCACTGGCCATATGTCCGGCGATTACTACGTTCACATGATTTTTTTCTGCTTCCTTGCGGTGTTTCTCCCCGATATGCATCACGACCATTGTGCCTACACCGGCTGTTGCCAGTTTAGCGTAAGCATCTTCGGAACCGCCGGTCCCACCGGTCATATCGACCATCACCCGGCCGGCTCGCCGTTCTTTGCTACCGATGACGATAGAAGGGCCGGCATTATAATGTACTGCTTCTGCATACTCGGGAAGTTCTTTTAACAACTTTACTACATCTTGCAATGTTTCCGGCTTTTTCTCATCCATCAGGTTCTGGATAAAATCGTTGACCAGGTTGTCGGCCGGTGTATGCACGCACATTAACGGTATGTCCAGCAGCCGGGCGGCGTCCACGGCCCTGTTGTGGTTCAGGGGCATCAAATTAAGCTTTACCTCGTTAATCCGGGAAGCCAATATCCCCTCGGCCACATTGATGGGTACGCCAAATTTGGCCAGGACATCTTCCTGCAAATTCATTACCCGATAGAGTGCTGCCAGGGCCTTTCCTTCGGGGTGATGGGCAATAATCAAGTCTATTTTTTGGCCCTTTTCGGAGATGCGATCGGCCAACAATACTTCTGCGGTTTCCATGTCTATGCCCGTCAGTACTCTGGACACTTGTCGTTCGGGATCACCGTATAGTATCCTGGTATCCCCATAGGGGTTGAACAATCTGTCCTGGTCGTATTCTTTTTTTTCATCTTCTTTCATTTCGGCATATTTTTTGTTTTCTTTTTCCAATAGTTTTTCCACACTGGCTTTGGTGCGGGGATCCTTCCCCATCCCTTTTTCAATAGCCAGTTTATAAATTTCTCCTATTTTCATCTAGCTTCTCCTTTCTACGGGGACATTCCTCA
>JAAYRI010000090.1 GCA_012518875.1 Peptococcaceae bacterium | reverse complement strand
CGATGTCCCAACTGTTCACCGAGCAGACGTTTTACTTCCCTCACTGCCGGCCTAAATTGTGCAAGTTGACCACTGCGATTGTGTGCATCAGAGGCAACAAATTGCACATAACCTTTTTCCAAAAATGACCTGGAAGCCTCTTTAATTTCCTCACCAAAGTAACCGGTTATACCACCAGATGTTAACTGTGCGAGAGCACCATTGGCCAGCAACTCATAGAGTCTGCTATGATCTTCGATGAAAACTGAATTTCTTTCCGGGTGGGCAATAACCGGTATTACGCCCTGCTCTATTATTTCGTCGAATAGTTCTACCGTATAATCGGGAACAGCTACATCAGAAAATTCAATTAATAGATAGCGTCCTCTATCGTTTACAGTTAGCAACTCACCTCTGGCTAACTGTCGAGACAACTCCGGATCTATTCTGTATTCTCCACCACCTAAAAGTACAAGGTCAATCCCCTTTTCCTGCAATACACCCTGCAAGCTGGCCATTGTATTTAAAATTGTTTGTTTACTGGGATATGTTCTTGTTTTTACATGTGGTGTTACCACCATTTGTTTAATCCCATCCCTAACGGCACAACTAGCCATGGCGATGGCTTCTTCTATAGTAGCTGCCCCATCATCCAAACCCGGTAGGATGTGGCTGTGGATATCTATCATTTTTGTTACCTCCCATCAGGCCTATTACATAATTATATTTCAAAACGTTGTGCTAATAAAGGGTTTTATTGATAGTTAATAACTATCAATGCAATCAGCTACACATATTATATAATCGCTACCATGGATGTTAATATAAAGATGATGCGAAAAATGTATACTGAGTGGAGTGATATTAATTGAAAAATGGTGTAATAGATGTTCATGTTCACCTTTCAGAATATGAGACCTTCGGTGAAGATGCCTTTAATTTTTTTAGCAGTGCTTTTCCTTCTAAAGAGGAATATGTGGCTTTCTGCAGAAAACATATCGATCCCCATGCATTTTTGGAGTTAATGGATTACAATGGAGTCGACTATTCTGTAGTATTAGCAGAAATATCACCTTTATCAACAGGCATTTGTACCAATGAAGCGGTAGAAAAATTTTGCCGGGTCAGTCCAAGATTAATACCCTTTTGTACGGTAAATCCCTATATGGATCCCAAGATGGGCAAAATGCTTGAAGATTTTATATTAAATCGTGGTTTTAAGGGGTTAAAGCTTGTCCCCTCCTATAACTATTACTACCCCAATGATCACTTCATGTACCCTATATATGCTGTTGCTGAAAGGCTGGGCATACCCGTTCTTTTCCACACCGGAACCTCAATTTACTATGGAACGCGATTAAAATATGCGAATCCAATCTTTTTTGATGATGTAGCCGTAGATTTTCCAGATATGAAAATCATCATGGCCCATGGTGGGCGGGGTTGTTGGTACAATGAAGCCATGACCATGGCGCGTCTGCACAAAAATATTTATATAGATGTTTCTGGTTTACCGCCCAAAAAACTCCTTGATTATTTCCCTGATATGGGACGATTTGCGCATAAATTTATGTTTGGTACCGACTGGCCCAGTGTAGATGTAAAAAAGAACGCTGAATCTATTAGAAATTTGGATATTCCTGAAGAAGCGATTAAGAAAATACTGAGGGAAAACGCCAGGCAACTATTAGGCTTGGAATAAACAAGCATTTTATGTAATACATTTATCCTTACAGGCAGCGTCATTTTTCGCTGCCTTCTTTTTAGAAATGATTTCAGGCCACAGATTTCGTTGATCGAATGTTTGCAGTGAGGTTAAAAAGCGGGATTTAAAGTCAGGAAATTGCTTTACCAGGCCGGCTATCAATTTTTTAGCCACTTCCCGTTTGGTGAAGCCGTTAACAGGGCAGGGGTTGGACACAAAAGGAAGACCCTCTTTTTCCACAAAGGAGATAATCTCTTCCGAAGGGAGGTAAACCAGTGGCCTGATCATAGTTAGACCAGTCCGATCCAGGAAGGTAGCAGGTGCAAAAACACGCAATTGGCTGGTGTAAATCAGGCTCATAAAAAACGTCTCAATAACATCATCGAGGTGGTGACCAAGGGTAACCTTGTTGGCACCCAATTCTAGAACCTTGCCGTGCAAAGCGCCCCGGCGCAGATGTGAACAAATAGCGCAAGGATTGTTGCCACCCCTTTTTTCGAAAACAATTTCAGAAATTTCTGTTTCCACCACGTGAAAAGGTACCTTTATGGAACCGCAGAAATTTTCTAGTACCTGCAGATCCACCGGCCAGCCGATTTTAACAAACACAGCTGCAACTAATTCGAATCTTACCGGCAGTATCCTTTTTAGAAGGGCTAGTGAATATAGTGCTGCTGTACTGTCTTTACCGCCTGAAAAGGCCACAGTAACCCGATCACCATCCTGCAGCATATTAAAATCATAGATGGCACGTTTGACTCTTGCCAAAAACCATTGGCGATAATTCTTGACCAAAATACCCTCTCCTGTTTACAATGTTCAGACTTAGAATTACCTAAAATAATGCTAGATATAAAATAATTATTTTATATGAGTGTAAAAAAGCCCCGGTATTATACACACCGGGACTTTTTTCATTGCTTAAGATCCTGAACTAGTTTATCAAACGGCAGGCACCCAAATATCTTTCACTATAATAGTTCTTTGACAAAGATGTTATTATAACCCCCCCTGCGGCCGAGCTGCTATGGATAAAATTATTATCGCCTATGTATATGCCCGCATGGGAAGGACCTGGTTCATAAGTGGTGAAAAAGACCATATCACCTGGTATTAGCTGGCTTACCCTGGTTCCGCAATAAAATTGTTCATCAGCCGTACGTGGAACCTGAATGCCGAAGTTTTTATACACATAGCTGGTGAACCCTGAACAATCGAAACCACCGGGGGTATTGCCGCCCCAGGCATATGGGGTACCTAAAAATTGCTTTGCGAAGGAAGCAATCGCCTGTGATCTGCGATCACCTGTTGCACCACGACTGGCACCTATCGGAGAACCATTCAACATTCCTAATGTTTGGTTGCCGGCAACACCGTCAGCATTTAGCCCATTTGTGGTTTGAAATTCAATCACAGCTAAAAGTGTGCCTGAACCAAAAATCCCGTCTAAGCTACCCTGGTAATACCCAAGAGTCGTGAGCTTTTTCTGTAGATTTAATACTCTATCGCCTCTCATGCCTTTTTTTAAGGCTTCTGGCTGTGTGCCTTTTGTTTGTGGTTTTTTTATTGCTAACTCTTCATTCATTGCGGCTAATGTTGCCGGGCCTACTATGCCATCGCAAGAAAGGCCATGTTTTCTCTGCAATTCAACAACTGCTGACATCGTTAATGAACCAAAGATACCATCCGCTTTACCTGGCATCAGGTAGCCAAGGGAACAAAGTGTTGTTTGCAGAGCAGATACATCCTCCCCCGACAATCCTGTCTTCAGTATACGTCCCTCGGCTCTAGCGTCTGACACTTGAAGAATGAGCAATATCATTATAATGAGCACTCCGGACGCTATATATTTATATCTCAATACACCCCTCCTTTTGTTATTTTGAACCATCAAAAACATTTGCAGAAAAACCACAATATGGCACATTGTATTTGTTTTCGACATTGGATTCTTTATCCCTTTTTTCTAGACGTTATTCTCTATTAAAAAAAACACCCATCTAAAATTGGGGTTTTTTTGGGAATAATGAATATCTCGTTTTTCAATTATTATTTTTACCTTTTTCCAATGCCTCCAACAACAGTTCCCCTACATTACTGCCAATGGAACCCTGTTGACTGTAACGGGCAATTAGCCGTTGATTCATTTGGCTGTTCCTTTTGGAACCCCGGTGGCCGGAATAATCCTGTTTCTCCGGTTGCCTAAAACCACAGGCCCTATCTGGACAAGAAAGCATTTTTCCTCTTCTGCCGTTAATCAGCAACATATATTTACCGCATATCGGACATTTTGTTTTGCTTATATTATCTGCTTTATATGTGGCCGTACTGGTACTAACACCTTTAACCAGTTCTGCCGCGTTCCTGCGGATATCATGCATAAATTTTTTTTTGTTCCCTTTTCCCCTAGCAATATCAGACAGCTTTTGTTCCCACTGGGCTGTTAATTCCGGGGTTTTTAGGGCTGGGTCAACCAGACTTATCAGTTGGATGCCTTTCGATGTCGGGACCAGCTCCCGACCATGGCGCTCTATATAACTAGTTTTAAGCAATTTCTCAATTATTTCAGCCCTGGTAGCAGGTGTCCCCAGCCCGCTACCCTTCATAGTCTCGCGCAATTCTTCGTCTTCAATGAACTTACCTGGGCATTCCATGGCGGTCAACAGGGTGGCCTCCGTGTAGCGTGAAGGTGGCCTAGTTTTGAATTTGCTAATCTTATAGCTTTTAATATTTTTGATGTCACCCTTTTTTTGCTGGGTCAGGTTCTGATCCGGTAGTTTTTCCTCCTCCATCTGATCATTTTCCCTGGTAATGGAGGTCACAGCACGCCACCCTTTGTCTTTTACCACACGGCCCCGGGAGTGAAAATATTCATTATTAACGACAGTAACTATTGTTGTACTGTTGTAGCGATAAGGAGGGTATAAAACAGCAATGAACCGCCTCACAATCAAATCATACAGTTTTCTTTCCTCTTCTTTCAATGATGATAAGACCAAATGCTGTTCGGTAGGAATGATGGCATGGTGATCAGTGACCTTATTGTCATCAACAAAACGTTTATTTGGTTTTAATGGTTTTTGTAAAAGGGGTTTTACAAGTGCCGTATATGGCACCACTGAAATGTTTTTCAATCTGGCGGTGAGGGTAGGCACAATATCAGTAGTGATATAGCGGGAATCTGTCCGGGGGTAGGTAACCAGTTTATGCTGTTCATACAGGTTTTGTAAGACAGAAAGGGTTTTCTGTGCGGAATATCCCAGCCGTTTATTGGCGTCTCTTTGCAATTCAGTGAGGTCATAAGCCAGAGGTGCCCCCTCACTCTTGCTGGTATGCTGAATATCTTTCACCACTGCCTGGTGTCCTTTGATTTTTGCAGCTATTTTTTCCGCCTGAAGCCGATTGAAAATTCGTCTACTACCGGATTTGTTTGTCCAGTTAGCATAATAATCGCCAAAATCCACCTGAATTGTCCAGTAGTCAACGGGCACAAATTGTTTTATTTCGGACTCTCGATTGACCATCATGGCCAGGGTAGGTGTCTGCACTCGGCCCGCATTTAGCTGCGCATTAAACCGGCAGGTCAAAGCCCTGGTAACATTGAGCCCAATTAACCAATCAGCTTCTGCCCTGCATACGGCGGCATCATACAAATTGTTGTAGGCGATACCGGCCTTAAGGTTTGCAAATCCTTCCCTGATGGCTTCGTCCGTTTGTGAAGATATCCAAAGACGTTTGAATGGTTTTTTCCAGTTTGCCAGGGCCATGATCCAGCGAGCTACTAATTCACCTTCTCGGCCGGCGTCAGTGGCAATAATAAGCTCCCTAACATCCTTCCTGTTCATTAAATCTTTGACTATTCGGAATTGATGGGAGGTTTGTCTGATCACTTTTAATTTCATACGAAACGGCAACATGGGCAAATCCTCCAGGCGCCACTCCCTATATTTCTGATCATAGTCTTCTGGTTCTGCTAGTGTGACCAGGTGACCAAGTGACCAGGTGACAATAAATTGCGACCCCTCTATGTAACCCTTAGTTTTTCGGCTGCATTGCAAAATCCTGGCTAATTCTCTACCAACACCAGGCTTTTCCGCCAGCACAAGCGTTTTCATCGCATCCTCCTATTTGGATTAACGAAATCCTTGCAAATCGTTATTCGGAAACATTATTAAGCACACTACGGAACGAATCGAACTGGACACACTTCAGGGCTTGCCGAGCAATATGGAAATAGCATTTATTGCATGAGGTGCATTTGGACCGTCTTTTGTCTGGACTGTGCAGCAACCGGCTAGGTAAATCCGGCTCACAGATTAAAGGACGACAGATACCGATTAAATCAATTCCACTTTTCAATAAATTTTCCATTGCCTTTAGGGAGCGGATACCGCCCGTAATAGCCAGTGCAGTTTCTGTCCCCGCAACAGCCTCCTTCATGGAATCGATAGCCCAGTAAAAATATGCCTCATGTTCCCCTGCCTCTCGACCAAGCCTGGCGCGCAACCTTGTCTGTCTTTCCATACCACCGGTCAACTCAACCAGGTTCACACCCATTTGTGCCAGTGTTCTTACAACCCGGGCATATTGTTCAATACCGTTACCGCCTTCAATATAGTCGGAAGTGTTTATTTTCCATAATATGGGGAAATCCTCACCTACCTGTTCACGCATGGCAGAATACACCTCCTGGGTGAAGCGCATTCTATTTTCCAGACTGCCTCCCCACTTGTCTGTACGGTTGTTTGTAGTAGGGCAAAGAAACTGGTTTAAAAGGTAGCCATGAGCCCCGTGCACGGCAACTGCATCAAAGCCAGCCTCTTTTACCCTGCGGGCAGCAAGGCCAAAGGATTTTATTGTTACTGTTATTTCTTCCTGCTTAATATCCTTGAGGCTAAATATCTTACCGGCGGTGTTACCGGAGAAGAAATAACCAGCCATGCCCTGGTGAAAAATCTGTACTGCACATTTGCAACCATTACCGTACCTATGCACCACATCTGCTAGTTTTTTTAAACCAGGCAGATACTTGTCATCATAGACACACAACTGCTGCCCAAAGCATTTTCCTCCTTGCTCAACAGCAGCAGCCCCGGTTACTAGAAAACCTGCCCCTCCTCTGGCAAGATGGTAGTAAAGTTCAAGCAGATCATCAGTAACAAATCCTTCAATATCAGCCTTACTTTCAAGCGTTGCAGAGCGCAGTAATCTGTTTTTAACTTCTACATTTTTAATTCTAAAAGGAATGTTCAGAAGGAGCATATTGTCCCCCCCCTTTGACTTTTTTTTTAGTCGGGTTTTTTAAAATCCAGGATTTTGCCCATTTTTGGCGTTGACTCAAAGCTTTCAGGTGAAATATGCTCAATTTCCGGGAAATACCTTTTGATTTGTTTTATGATCCCATTGGTTATTGATAGGGTCTCCTTATCCGCATTTTCACTGGCCAGGTTTAAGGCCAGCCCAAAAAGCAACATTTCATCATGTGAAAGGTTAAGCTCATAACCACAGGTGGGTAGTTCATTTATTTTGGCCAGTGCCATCAGGCAAACACCAGAAAACATAGAATAGGACTCAATGTTTTCCGGCAACAGGGTTTCATGGTTTTTTTTGTAGGCTGCAATTATGGCATTTAATAACGCCTTCGTCTCCTCCGGTTTTATCGAAAGTTTAAAAAGTGGTGATAAAACAAAGCTGTCCAGCCCCGTTCTAAGAATTAACTCCCCCCGGGTTCCGAGCAGGCATACAATACGATTATTATGTATTTCTATTTCAATCGAACCATTAATAAAAAAACTAGTAGCAAAATTATTCCTCAAAAAAAAGGAAAACTCCTCATCATTTGTTTCCTGCTGTAAACATTTTTGTTCAAGGTATTTGATTGTATCGCCCGGATCATATTCAACCTCAATATCTTCCAGGTATACAATACTGGATTCAATTAGCTGATCCTCAAAATAATGTTCCAGTAATATGTATTCTTCAATGTATTCCTCAATGATTTCCAGCATTTCATCAATGTCAAATACAATATGGTTGCTTACCAATGAGTAGTCCAAAAAAAAGCTCCTTCCCGTTCAAGAACCTTGCTAGTGCGGATTAGTATTAAATTATCATAGACCGGTTTTTTGGGCAACTATATTTTGTTCATTATTGTCACCCTTAACCTGTAATACTATTGTCCCTCTGGTAATAATTTTACAGGGTTATTTTTTATAACAATGGGAAGTTTAATGTTCTGGAGGGATGGCTAATGACTGTAAAGGCAGACGCCGGTAAGTCTCCAAAAAACTACTGGCTAGTAGTGGCAGCATTGTCCGGGGTGCCATTGATTATGGTTCTGGGCAATTCAATGTTAATCCCAGTTCTGCCCGATATTAGGGAAGCACTTAATTTATCTGCAGTACAAGTAAGTTTGATTATCACACTATTCTCACTACCAGCAGGTTTGATCATACCAATAACAGGTTTTCTTTCCGATCGTTACGGGAGAAAAAAGGTTATTATCCCGGCCTTAATAGTCTACGGTGCCGGTGGAGTTATTGCTGCCCTGGCAGCTATTTTTCTTAAACAAAACGCCTTTTCACTGGTTCTAGCCGGCAGGGTGATCCAGGGAATTGGGGCTGCCGGTACAGCACCTATAGCTATGGCCCTTTGCGGCGATTTGTTTAAGGATAAGGAACGCAGCCGTTCACTAGGTTCAATTGAAGCCTCAAACGGGTTGGGCAAGGTAATTAGCCCGGTACTTGGCGCGGCAATCGGGGTACTGGCCTGGTATGCAGCCTTTATTTTTTTCCCGTTGATAGTAATACCAGTGGTTATTGGAATGTGGCTTTTGGTCAAAGAGCCCGTGGGGACTAACAAACAAAAGCTACAGAAATATCTAGAATCATTTACGAAGATATTTAAGCAGCAAAAAGGGTTATTACTTTCATCCTATTTGGCGGGGGCCATAGCCCTGTTGGTACTATTTGGTGTGTTATTTTATCTTTCCGACTTTTTGGAACAACAATTTGGTTTGGATGGTATCCCTAAAGGGCTGGTTCTGGCTATCCCAGTGTTGTTTATGAGTTCAACCTCTTTTATAACCGGGTTTGTTATCAAAAAGAAAGAAGCGCTGATGAAAGCATTGGTAATAACCGGACTTGGTATCATGACCGCATCATTGGCCTTTTTGCCGCTAACAAAAAATGTTGTTCCCTTTTTTACGGGTATTTCGTTAACCGGGCTAGGTGCAGGACTGATACTGCCCTGCCTAAATATGCTAATAACCAGCGCTGCTTCAATTAAAGAGCGTGGGTTGATTACTTCACTTTATGGCAGTGTAAGGTTTTTCGGGGCAGCAGCCGGCCCCCCCCTTTATGGCTTTCTTATGGAAAAAGGTACTGGGCTCATGTTTTGGGTCTCTGCGGGTCTAGCACTAACAAGTGGCATACTCTTTTTCATATTTGGCAAGGCCAAGGGCTCCCCACCCGAAAAGAACCCGGCATCTTTCATTTTTAAACCAGTGCCCGCAGGCAAACCAGGCAGGTAAAAACTGTGGGGGAAAAAATTATTTGATATCTTGTAGTTTTTCCTTCTGTTTTTTGAGCACCTGGTCGTACTGGGTATTGATGCTGCCTATTACCTTAGACCATTCCTCCCAAAAGCCTGGCTGTTTTTCTGGATCTATTTTAAGCTTTACCCCCACCTTTTCTTCTAAAGATTTCATGGATTCTGCCATCTGAACTGAAAATCTTTCTTTAAATTGTGCAAAAGCCTGTTTAGTAGCGCTTTCATAATAATGTAAAAGTTGTTCAAGCTGACCTACCATTTCACCGTATGTCTCTTTGTCAGTTTTGAGAAGCCCAATCCCGTTCATAGCCTGTTGGTTGGTTTTAAAGGTTGTTTTGTCCGCCGGCAACCGGATATTACTTATAAAGGTCTCCATGGCCCCTTCCACTATATATTCCCTTGTTTTGTTCTGATACTGATCAATTGCTGCTAATAAGTCCAGGTCCTTATTATTTAGATATTTAGCTGCCAGCGTTTTTCCGGTTAGAAGATATTCCATTTTTCTAATATCCTCCTCAGACACAGCCTTCCTCTGTTGGTAGCGTTCCATAGCCTTTTCATACGCTGATTTAATTCTGCCCAAAATACTACCTCCCATACATTACCTTTTAGCCTCTATTATTATAACTTTCCCATCCTCTATAGGCAAACACACTAAATTTGGCAGCAAAAAACTTTTTGCTGGAAGGGAGCCCCTCACAAAGGAATAGCTGGCTTGCCCGTCGAAAATAATGTTTACTTATAAATCATCAGGGGGTATGCGGCTGTGAACATACACTATATACATAGGATTAATAACCAAGACATAACCCGTACAGCACTACTATTTAATAATACTACTGTTACTTATGGTGAGATGGAAAAAAACATAGATAAATATGCCGGCTATTTGGGCCGAATGGGCCTTTTGGCGGGGGATCGGGTGGCCGTCGCACTGCCCAACTGCCCAGAATTTGTATACTCATATTTTGGCATAATCCGTGCCGGTGGAACTGTAGTACCCTTAAATCTACTACAAACGCCACAGGAATTAGCCTTTATGCTAAAGGATTCCGGTGTAAGTTATCTAATCACAAACGAGTCCATCGGCCAGGCACTTTCCCAGTTGCCATCCGGACAGTCTGTCCAGGTGATTATACTAAATGAGCAATGCAGTAACGAGATATTAAATACTCCTTCGACACATTTTGAAAAAAGGGATCCAGAATCGGTATGCACATTATTATATACCTCCGGCACCACCGGCAATCCCAAAGCTGTTATGCTGACGCATAACAATTTAATTGGTAATGTTAGATCGATGGATGCAGTGTCGGGTTTTAACCCTGCTGATAACTTCCTGGCCGTACTACCCATGTTTCACAGTTTTGGCTGGGCAACAAGCGTTTTACTACCACTATATGTGGGCTGTTCCATCACTATCCTCGAATCCTTCCGACCCAAAGAAGTATTGCATGCCCTTTCCCAGAAGGGAATTACAGTATTTTGCGGTGTCCCAAGCATGTTCGCTGTATTACTCAAATTACGACGTCAAGCTTCCTTCCCCACCCTAAAATATGCTATTTCCGGTGGTGACTCCATCTCTGAAGAACACATGCTATCCTTTGAGCAGACCTTCAAATTTCCCATAATCGAAGGCTACGGGCTCTCAGAGGCCTCTCCTGTGGTAAGCCTTAACCCACTGGAAGGAACCCGTAAAATTAGGTCTGTTGGCTTGCCGCTGACCGGTGTGGAAGTTAGAATAGTTGACGAAGAAGATCAGGAGCTCCCCCCGGGTAACGTGGGTGAGCTGCTTGTAAAAGGACCTAATATTATGAAAGGTTATTATAATAGAAAAGAAGACACCAGATCAGTCCTTAAAAAGGGCTGGCTTTATACTGGTGACCTGGCGTATCGGGATCATGAGGGTTACATATATATTGTGGGGCGGAAAAAAGAGCTGATTATCACAGCCGGCTATAACATATATCCCGGTGAGATCGAAGATGCACTTAAAGCCCACCCCTCAGTAGAGGAGGCTGCTGTAATTGGTATTCCACATCCGGTCAAGGGTGAAGCAATCAAAGCATTCATAATTCCTGTGGAAGGTCTAACGCCGAAAAAACATGAGCTCCTGCAGTTTTTAAAAGGAAAACTATCCATATACAAAATTCCGGAAATATTTGTGATAAAAAAAGAATTGCCCCGGGGTGCTAACGGAAAGGTACTCAAGCGGATGCTGCAATAATGATTCGAGCCCCTTATTCCATTGCCAAACCTTGCAGGTAGTGCGCTCCCTGTTCAGTTTGTGGAATGCTTATTTGCTCCATTACCTTCCTGTTTTTCTTACCTTTATTCCCTTGTTCTCTAGCCAGGGGATTTTTTTCTGCGTTTTTTATAGCATTTATTATTTCAATAAATTGCTCCGCTGTTACTTCTTTCTGCAATCGTAAACATTCTGCAGTTTTTTCTAACATCAGGCAGAGATTCCGTTGGAATTCTATATGTTTACGCAGCTGGTGTATGTGTAGGTTGATCACTGCACCAGAGGAATAGTCCATATCCTGTAAAAGCTCCTTGATATTATCCAATGAATAGCCAAGGTATTTTAAAGCTATTATTTGCTGCAATCTTACTATATCTGTTTCTGTATAGAGGCGATGCCCATTGTCCTTATTCCTTGAAGGGACCAAAAGCCCCACCTGATCATAATAATGTAGTGTACGTACTGAAAGACCAGTCTGCTTGGCCAATTCACCGACTTTCCAGTTTGTTTTTCCCTTCATCATTTGCCCCCATTTTCATTGATTTTATGGTTTTTTATTATTTTGGCGCTACTTTATCCTGTATCATGCTCCCCTTATCTTGTGCCGGCATATTCTCTTTCACATGACCTGCATGTCCACCTTTTATTCCACCCAGATGCAATCCAGGTTCCCTACCCCGGGGTGTATAATAGGTATGTAGCAGTTTTTTTGACACATCACTAAGAGGATGGTGTAAAAATTCTTCATATATTTTTTGGACGGCCGGGTTTTCATGAGCCCGTCTCAATTCTTTGGAAAAATCGATGCGATCCAGGGCATCAGCCCGGTTATGTCGGTAATCAAGCGATATCTCCCTATGTTCTCTGGTACCAAAAATAGGCTGGCCACCTCCCCCGACACAGCCACCGGGACAGGCCATAATTTCCACGTAATCGAATTTTTCTCCCGCCTTAAGCCGTTCCATTATTTTTTTGGCATTGCCGGTGCCATGGGCAACCGCTACCTTGATTTTTCGCCCCTTTAATTCCACAAAAACCTCTTTTATCCCGCTAAATCCACGCAGTTCTTCATAATCGAGAAGATCCATTTCTTGCCCCGTCGTTAAATAATGTGCTGTTCTAACTGCGGCTTCAATAACTCCACCTGTTGAACCGAAAATAGCGCCTGCCCCGCTGGCAATTCCCATTGGGGTATCGTACTCATTATCCGGCAAATCATGAAAGTTAATTCCGGCCTGTCTAATCATACGGGCCAGTTCCCTCGTTGTTAGGACCCAATCTACGTCCTTAAAATTGTCTGTACCCATTTCCGGCCGGCTGGCCTCAAATTTTTTCGCTGTACAGGGCATAATTGCCACAACCACAATTCTTTTGGGATCCAAACCTTCTTTTGCCGCGAAATAGGTTTTCGTAAGCGCCCCGAACATTTCATGAGGTGACTTACAGGTTGATAGATTTTCAAGGAATTCCGGATAAAAATGTTCCGCATATTTAACCCAACCTGGGCTGCAGGAGGAAAGCAGTGGTAACTTACCGTGACCATCCAGCCTTTCCAGCAACTCATGAGCCTCTTCCATAATAGTTAGATCTGCTGAAAAATCCGTGGCAAAAACCTTGTCAAAACCTAACTGGCGCAGAGCAGCCACCAGTTTACCAGTCACCACCGTACCCACCTCAAGACCGAATACCTCTCCCAAGGTAACCTGGATGGAAGGCGCTGTTTGTACCACAACATATTTGTCTGGGTCCTCCAAGGCTTCCCAAACAGACTCCACACACTCCTTCTCAGTCAAGGAAGCTGTGGGACAGGCAATCACGCACTGCCCGCAGGTAATGCATGCTACCGCAGAAAGGTCCTGCATAAATGCAGGGGCAATAACAGTGTCAAAGCCCCTGTTCAAGGCCGAATAGACATTTACCTCTTGTACCTTACTGCAGATGGCCTCACAACGCCGGCATTTGATGCACTTATTATAATCACGGATAATAAATGGGTTTTCATTCTGAATCGGTAAAGGCCTCATCTCACCTGTGTATTTAATATTTCTTATACCCAGGTTATCAGCCAGATTTTGCAGCTCGCAGTTCAGGTTACGAATACAGGTGGTGCATTCACGGTGGTGATCAGATAGAAGCAGCTCCACCATAGTTTTACGCACCCGTCTCACTCGTGGGGATGAGGTATGAACAACCAATCCCTCGGAAACCGGGTAAACACAAGAAGCCTGCAGTGTTTTAGCCCCCTTTATTTCAACCTCCACCAGGCACACCCGACAGGAACCTACTTCATTAATATGCCGTAAATAACATAGACTGGGGATTTCTATGCCGGCCTGGTGGGCAGCCTCCAGGATGTTCATACCTTTTTCGGCCTCTACCTCTCTACCATCTATGGTTAGTTTTATTTTTTCCACATCTTTTTCCGGATGATCATAATGATCATGATCATAAAGCTGCCCCTTCTTCTCTACTACCGGCCCCGGATTGTATTCCTTTTTCTGCAATATTAGCAGCCTCCTTCCTGATGCCTTTGCTAATAGCATCTTTTGGACATTTAGCCACACATGCTGCACATCTAATGCATTTATCCGGATCAATCCGGTATGGTTCTCCCTTTGCACCGCTAATTGCACCTGCAGCACAAGCTTTTACACAAAGCCCACAAGCAGCACACTTGGCCTCATCTATGGTATAGTCGAGAAGCGCCTTGCACACCCCGGCAGGGCAGATTTTATCCCTGATATGGGCCACATACTCCCCTCTAAAATAACGAAGTGTGGAAATAACCGGGTTGGGCGCCGTTTGACCTAGGCCGCACAGTGAGGCATCTCTAATGTCATAGGCTAGTTCCTCCAGCAGCTCCAGATCCTCCATTTCTCCTTTTCCTTCCGTGATTCTCTTCAATATTTCAAAAAGCCTCTTGGTCCCCACCCGACAGGGCGTACATCGCCCGCAGGACTCGTCCTGAGTAAATTCAACGTAGAATCTGGCTATATCAACCATGCAGTTGTCCTCATCCATCACGATCATCCCGCCGGAGCCCATCATGGAACCAATTTCTTGCAAGGATTCATAATCTATCGGCAGATCAAGGTATTTGGCGGGTATACAGCCCCCTGAAGGTC
The DNA here is from genome assembly GCA_012518875.1 of Peptococcaceae bacterium. Taxonomy (GTDB): domain Bacteria; phylum Bacillota; class Desulfotomaculia; order Desulfotomaculales; family Pelotomaculaceae; genus Syntrophopropionicum. The sequence continues at coordinate 2,888 of JAAYRI010000090.1, read as the reverse complement.
CACCTGTTTGCACTGCTTTAAAATTTTTCCCGTTAGCTATCCCACCTCCGATGTCAAATATAATTGTACGCAGGGTGGTGCCCATGGGCACTTCAATAAGACCGGTGTTGTTAATTTTACCGGCCAGTGAGAACACCTTGGAACCCTTACTGGTGGCACTCCCCTGCCCACTGTACCACTCCCAGCCTTTTCTCAGAATGACCGGCACATTGGCGTAGGTTTCCACATTGCTAATTAATGTTGGTTTACCCCAGAGGCCTTCTTGGGCCGGGTAAGGTGGCCTGGGGCGTGGTTCCCCACGCTGACCCATAACAGAATGAAGCAGCGCAGTCTCTTCCCCACATACAAAGGCCCCGGCACCAAAACGTAGATCGATATCAAAGTCAAAATCGGTACCGAAAAGATTTTTACCCAACAAGCCATATTCTCTGGCCTGATCAATAGCGATTTCCAGTCTTTCCACTGCAACAGGGTATTCAGCTCTAATATAAATGTAACCCTGGGCCGCACCAATGCAATATCCGGCCACAGTCATGGCCTCCAGGATACTATGGGGGTCACCCTCCAGGATGCTGCGATCCATAAAAGCTCCCGGATCCCCTTCGTCCGCATTGCACAAAATATATTTAGGGTTGGTTTCTTGCATAGCCGTCATTTCCCACTTTCGGCCTGTTGGGAACCCGGCCCCTCCCCTACCCCGCAACCCGGATTTTTTTATTCGATCAATTATCTCCTCGGGTTTTTTATTTAAGATAATATCCGCCAGGGCGTAATAACCACCCCGGGCAATATATTCACCAATTTCCTCCGGGTCTATAACGCCGCAGTTTTGTAATACGATACGTTTTTGGGCTTTAAAAAAATGTATATCTTTAATATTATTTGTTTTTTCACCTTTGTTTTGATACTGTAACTCCTCTACAACCTGACTGTTCACCAGATGGGTTTCTACAAGTTTTTTTACATTTTGTGGCTTCACCCGACAATAAAAATTCTCACCTGGATGGATCATCACAATGGGACCATGCTGGCAGAAACCAAAACAACCTGTTTTAACCACCTGCACACTGTTTTGCAAATTACGACGTTCCAGCTCTCGCTCCAATTCCCTGCGGACATCCTGGCTTTCGCCAGAAATACAGGATGTACCTGAGCAAACCATCACCTGAGAAATGCCTATACCATTACTGTGACCCAGCCGTTGTTTAACCAGGGGTAAATGCTTTTCCTTTACTATGTTGAGACCATCAATGGTTTTTATCCGCAATTTCTTCACCTTTCCGGCACTTCCGTATTATTTTTTTGATCTCATCAGGGCTGGTGTTACCGTGCACATTGCCGTTTACAATTACTATTGGTGCCAACCCGCAGGCACCGATGCAGCGTGTAGTATTAATCGTAAAAAGGTTATCCTGGGTAGTTTCGCCTGCATCTATCTGCAAACTATCTTTTAGTATTTCCATTAGTTTCTGAGCACCCTTGATGTAGCAGGCTGTACCCGTACACAGATCAAGGGTGTATTTTCCCTGAGGTTCGGTTAAAAAAAACGAATAAAATGTAACCACACCATTAACCTCACTAACAGGTGTGCTGGTTTTTTCTGCTATATAGGCTTGCACCTGCTCCGATAGATAACCAAAAATATCTTGGGCCTTTTTTAGAATTATAATCAACTGCCCGGGTTCCTTCGTATAAATATCAATATAGCGGTCTAGTTCCAAAAATTTATTTTTTGTTTTTTCTTTATCTGCTTTTTCCTCTATGGGTCCTTCCTGCATAAATGCGGCAGGAATTTTACCTTCCTGTGTTTTCTGACCCCCATAGGCCTCTTGTGTCATTGCAACATCTCCCGTTCTAGATCCTCACTATCATGTATTGTTTATGCTTTGGTCGCCTTTTATGCCACAAATAAAAAAGCCGCCTTACGAGGCAGCAGGGATGTTCCCGGGTGTAGTTTTACATTCCCTTTCGTGACCATGGTTATTTATAGACAACCTAAGTAAATCTAGGTTTCAATGGTAGGGTAACCAGGTAGAATAGGGCAGCAACCAAAGCAATTGTTGCTCCAGTAGCTGTTGACCAGTAATATGACAGCAAAAGTCCAATTATGCCGGAAAATACTGTTATTGCTACAGAAATCGTGTGGTAATTTCTCATATTGATGCTCACGTTGCGGGCCGCGGCAGCAGGGAGAATCAAAAAAGAGTTGATCACCAAGATGCCCACCCACTGTATTGATATGGTCACAACAACTGCAACCACAATACAGAATAGTGTTTCCACCAGGCGCACAGGTATACCTCGACTGCGGGCTAAAGTGGTATTAACACTAAGTAAGAGAAATTTATTGAACATCACTGTCCAGAGAATAATTATGATGGCCAGGGCGAACAGAAGTAGATAGATTTCCTTGGGTGTAATACTCAACAAATCACCAATAAGAAAACGGGAAAATTTGGCAAACCCGCCACCCCGCGAAAGTATAGCAATGCCCAGTGCCACCATTGTTGCCGACACGGCACCGATGACAGTGTCTGTGGATGCTGTTGTGTAATGTTTTAGCAGTGAGATGGCTATCGCCAGGAAAATTGAGAAAAGCACCATTATCCATAAGGGGTCCTGGAAGCCAAGGAGTATCCCGATGGCTATACCGGTAAGGGCAGAATGTCCAATGGTATCGGAAAAGAAAGCCATCTTGTTGTTAACAACCATTGTCCCCATAATGCCGAACATAGGACCTACCAGCAGCACCGCTAAAATAGCGTTTTTCATAAAAATATGATGTGTCCAGGCAAAAGGTAGTAGTTTATCAATTAAAAAATACCAGGATTCCATTAGGCGCCAACCCCTTTAATGTTATGTCCAGTTAAAAAGGAATCCTGTTCGTT
>JAAYRI010000089.1 GCA_012518875.1 Peptococcaceae bacterium | reverse complement strand
TGACATAGGTTCACATATGTCAACCAATATTATAATAGAATAAGTAAAACTTTAAAAATGCAAGCCATAATTTGCAAAATTAAATGCCCCGCAGGGCACTCCTATGAGTTTCCCGCAGGGCAGCCAAAAAAAAACTATCTAGCTTAGAAGCATTCCATGCTAACCTTTTTCCCTTTTTCTTTGAGATAGTTAATCAAGTCATTTACTACCTGTTTTTTTAACAAAATCCTGGTAGGCCTTCCTTTTATCTGCTGGGGTTTGTTAACCGAAGTCCCCACAATGAAGTTAAGATCATCCGCCTCCAACAGTAGGACAGCCAGCCTGCTGGATCCATCCTTGTTGGCCCGCAGTTGTTCCATGGTCACGCCGGTACGCAATAGCTCCAGGCTATAGGCCAATGTCAGTATCCCCTCCGTGACCAGGTCAACACCATCAATAATCCCTGCCGGTGGTATCCGATCACTGGTGGATTTCAGGTCAACCTGCACCTGACGTGCCAAAATGCGGCCTACCATGTTGGCAGTAGAACCACCACAGACAACCTTGACACCATCCCTACCCATCAAACTCTTTACCGCCTTAAAATCATTATCCATGGAGTTGGGCGGCCCAATCAATATGTTCAATAGGCGAGGCTTCCTGACCTTGATTACGGCAACACTGGCGTCATCTGCCGGTCGTGACCCATATAGTTTGTTGCAATGCTCGGCTATTGTCCGGGCACAGGCGGATGCATCAGCAATCGCGGGTACCTGCCGGCAAAAATATTTTGAAAAACCTTTCCAGTCCCAATCCATGTCCCAGACACCATCTGCCCCAGCATGCAGCACACCGTCGGAAACAAGTACGATCCAGTCGCCTGCTTCCAATGCAAAGGTGGAACGGTAAATAACCTTGCCGGCTATATCCCTTTTCACCTTGTTTATATGCTTTAGTTTCTCTCCGTTGCCCACAAAGGCTTCCGGTGTGTCATATTCTGCCAGGCGGGCAGCTCCCTCTCTTGTAAATATCTCCAATATGCCAAAGGTACTGTAGGCATGGCCCCTGACCTTGGGCAGTGTTTGGGCCAGGGTTTCTATGACTTCCTCTAGAACAGCCCCCTTGGTGATCATTCTCACTGCTGTTTTGGTTGTCAACCTGGAAAGAATATTAGCCTTGACACCACTGCCCAGCCCATCCGACAACATTATGGTGGTGGAGCCTTCGTTTATGGCCAGCTCAATACTGTCACCACAAAGTTCCTCCCCATGTTTATTAAGTTGGGATATGCCCACATCTACAGCTATTCTCATCAGTCATCCCTTGCTTGCCAGTTAATTAAGAATCATTTGTTTTTTACGAGTTTAATCAATTTTGTCAGCTGCACCTTGGTGTCCGCCGTAGTCTCCCCAAGCAGGCCGGCTATTTCCTGGGCCACCTGCATCTGCTTGGAAATTACCTCTTCGGCCCTCTTGATGGTTTCGTTGTTTAGAAGGTCTTGCTGCTCTTCCCGTTTACTATCCTCGGTTATATCTATAAAAATACCAGCGATCTCTTCGGGTCCCAGAGGGAAAATGATCTCTCTGGTGATTAGATCTTTCTGTTTATAATTCATAGTCAGGTTTAGCACAGAGCCACTGACTGCTACCTGATGAAAGTTAACGGGGTCCATGTATAGGGAAAGGGCCTGGCCCTTGGGGTTTTTCCCCATTACACCCAGCATCCTTCTGGCCACATCATTGATCTCCAGGATTTTTAGCTCCTGGTTGACGATAATAATACCATTGGGCATGGAGGCAAAAACTCTGTTGGAAACTGACTCAGCCCGCTCCCTCATGAAGGGGATGCACATTTTTAGCTCCGCAAAACCCTGATACACAGCGATAGCCTTATCCTTGCAGGTGGGATATCCGCAAGCACCGCAATTAAGCTGGTCCTCCACTTTGGTCTTGCCGGTACGGGCCAGTATTTCGTTCAATTCCGCCTCACTGGGCAGAGGAAGGGGGAACAACCTGTTGGTGTAGGTCCGATAAAGTTCGACACCCTTAATCTCGGGCAACGCCTTGCCTTTCCTGCGGTGGCTTCTGCTAAAATAATCAACAATTCTTTGTTTTTTAATAAAAACATCCTCTTCATTAACAACCATGGGCCCATTAATACACCCGTCAGTGCAGGCCAACAGTTCAATCAGGCCCACCTTACAGGGCATGCCCAACTGAAGGTGCCTTAGCAGCTCCAGGCAACTTTCCAGGCCAGAAAGCACCATCACAGTGTCATCGAGCCTGTCCATGCTCATACCGGCTGTACGCAGCATACCGCCCTCCAGGGGAAACAATTTACCGATATCCGCCTGAGGGCCATCAAACTCCGTCTTCAACTCCGCCGGCAATGATTTAAAATCTGCTATTTCCTCCTGCATCCACTCCCAGAGCTCCGTAAAGTCCAGGGCTACATCAACCACACCCCCGTACTGTTTTTCCTCAGCCTCGCTCTTTTTAGCTATACAGGGGCCGATAAAAACCACTGCAGCCTCAGGGTCCACTGACTTTATGAACCTGGCATGGGCGATCATCGGCGAAACCACAGGGGATAAATAGGAAATTAAATCCGGGAAATGTTTTTCCACCAGGCTGACCACTGCGGGGCAGGCGCTGGAAAGAAAGGTGCGGCCATAGGGCAACCGTTTATGCTCCGCCGCCACCAATTCAGCGCCAAAGGACGTCTCTTGGACGCTGGTGAAGCCTAATTTTCGCAGAGCTGCTACTACCCTTTCCGGCCTGAGAGGCAACCCCGCCGCAAACGAAGGGGCCAGACTAGCAACAACCGTCTGCCCGGTAGAAATCAGCTCTTTGGCCTTGCCTACGTTGTTACGCACTCTTTTAGCCTGCTGGGGGCAGACAAGGACACACCTGCCACCCTGGATACAGCGCTCCTCCATTACCTCTGCCCTCTGGGCTTCGGACCCCGTTACGTCTCTAATTCTAATCGCCTTGACCTGGCATTCCCGTACGCATTTATAGCAGTCTCTACACCGAGCCTCATTTGTGTATATTAAACCCATCTCGCGCACCCCCACGATGAAAATAAATAGCCCGGCCGGTTTATTGCATACCGGGGGGACTATATACCCAGAGTCCTACAGCCTTTTCCTGGCCGGTATTACAAAGCTCCCCAGGTGATTCAAAAATGAAGTAGGCAGCATCGCCCTCATTCAACACATATTTCACATCACCCAAGGTAACCCCGACTTCCCCCTCCAGGATATATAAAAAATGCTCCTTGCCCTGGTAATCCCCTATGTCTGCGCTGGAAGCACCAGGGTCCAGCTCAAAAACCATGGGTTGCATTCTTTTTTCCCGATGTCCCAAAAAGGTGAGCAGGTTCAGCTTCATACCCGGGTTGCCGGTGACAACCCGCTTGTAGTTATTGTTTCTGACGATGAGCCATTCCTCAGGCAGGCTATCCTCAACGAGTAAAGTAATGTTGGTATTGAGGGCCGCTGCTATACCTTTTAGGGTAGAAAAGGAAGGGGAGGTTTTATCCTGTTCCAGCTGATAAAGGAAGCTGGCTGACAAGCCTACCTTTTCGGCGAGCTGCCGGACAGTCATACCGTTGTTAATCCGAATCCTCTTTATCCGGGCGCCCAAGCCCACTTGCAAACCACCTCCTATACAATTGGTAGCCTGATACCCTGATTTCTACACTATCCTGATTATAGCATGTTTAGACTACTGGTCGATATGCGAAAAACAGGCCAAAATGGCCATTAATGATCTATGATTGCGTTTATGATACAATATAATTAAAAAAAACATTTATTTGCGGGGGAACAAAATTGATGTGTATTGACAGCAACTGTGGCCGTAAAGAAGTGGATACCAAGATTGATGAACTGCTGACAAAGCACAAGAATCAGCCGGGGGGAGTATTGAATTTCTTTAGGGAATACATGAAGGTGTACGGCAACCCACCCAGTAGGATCATTAATAAGGCAGCGGTAGCTTTTGACAGGGAAGAGACAGAAATTGAGGATCTGCTTTACTCCTGCAACATTCTAAGACACGCAACCCCTGGGGTGCACAGAATTAGCATCTGCATGGGTACCACATGCTATCTCCGGGGCGCCCAGCAGGTGCTTAAGGCCTTTTGCGGCGAATTGGGGGTATCCCCGGGAGAAACAACGGCAGACGGCCAGTTTTACCTGGAGGTGGTGCGCTGCCTTGGCGCCTGCGATTTCGGCCCCTCCGTAATGGTGGATAACGAAATCCACCCCCGGGTCAGCCCGGACAAGGTGTCATCTATAATTAAATCCTACAGTTAAACCAGGAACCTCCTGGCAATGTTGATACGCCTTTTTGCCAGGGACCTGGAGATTCGTGCCCGCAAGCTAATTTCACCCGGGGTGATCCGGCCATAATCAAGCCGGACCCGAGGTGGTACCAGCAAAACGGAGGCAAAGTTTTCCACATCATCATCAAAACGATTTTGGGGGGGGTCACGCATAACCTTAATGTGGGCAGGGGCTGAACCCAGGCAATGAAAAGCTAATCCATAGGCCAATATGTGCTTGAGTTCAGTTTCACCCAACCCATTTTGTAAGGTTAGAAGTTCTATGCCGTCAAGGGAACAACAATAAACCCCCTTAATTCCACCGTTGAAAGAAAAAAATTTTACTAATAGCCCTTCTTGCAGTACTATTTCGTGTAGTTGAGGATAGCTTGGTGTTGAATAGACATGGTGTTTTTCCACTAGCATTAGGGCTTTCCCCAGTCCTAGATTCATCCCAATCCCTCTATTTTTGTCCTTTTTATTCCTGCTTCTATATTATTATAACAGATTCCTTTTTTTAAATAACAGTACTGCAGGGTTGAATTCTAAATTATCTGCTGATTATTACACATTTCTACAAAAGGAGAAAAGCCTGAACACCATTGTTTTCAAGGTAATTCAGGCTTTTTTTAAAGGTAACGGGTTTTGTCATGCCCACCCCTTGACATTAAAACTTTTAAGCAGACAACAAGGCACCCTTAGGCCCTGGTAGTTTTTCCATGTCTATTTCATTCATCCGGCAAAAGTATTTAAAAAAGCGTTGCACATGCTCTCGTTCCTGGGGCAGCCTCTTAAGGGAAACAATATCTTGCAAAATTTGGGCCACCCATTTATTATCAAGATAGCGATGACGCCCCGTGTTCCAGGTCATCCGATGTGGATATTTTTTATTAATATAGTAGTTCCAGAAGAGCATCTTCTCCGATTCCTGCTCGGAAAGACGGAGCCTATATTCCGAATGGGCCGGGATGAACCCATCCTGACACTTCCTGGCGTTGAAATTTTCGTTTACCATAAATACACCCAG
>JAAYRI010000088.1 GCA_012518875.1 Peptococcaceae bacterium | reverse complement strand
GACAGTTCCCTACTTACATTGCCTTTTGCGCCGGAATTGCGGAACCTGCGGCCCCCTATGGTGCTGTCCACTTTCCCAGGATAGCGCCCTACCTTCCCTGCCTCTGGCGCCGTTGCTTCTATCTATAGGTAGTTTCTAACTACCAGCTCCGGTACCGGCCCCCGTCTGCCGGCCCTGCAGTTAATGGCCCGGCGGGCATAGACAACCTGATGATCATACCCTTTGTAAAGCTGGCGAGTGAAGGGTGTGTCCGAGTTGCTCAACATCACCCGGCAGCCTTTTCGATCTAACTCCCTGAATACATGGGCCAGCCTCTCCTGATCATCCACCCCAAAAGAATCGGCAGTATAACTGGTGAAGTTTGCCGTAGCCGAAAGGGGGTGATAAGGCGGATCCAGGTAGATAAATGCCCCCCTTTGGGCAAAGTCCAAAACCTGGCCAAAGTCGCCGGGGATGATTTGGCAATGCTGCAAAACCCGGCTCACCAGAGGCAGGTTTTCCCGGTCCACAATTTTGGGGTTTTTGTACCGCCCAAAGGGCACATTGTATTTGCCTTTTTTGTTCACCCGCCAAAGACCATTGTAGCCAGTCTTGTTGAGGTAAAGAAACCGAGAGGCCCGGTGCACCGGATCCATTTTATTCGGATCTAGGGCCCGGATGCGGTAGTAATACTCTTTATCGTTAACATGCCTTTCCAAGTCATCCAGCAAGGCCGGTAGTTGGTCTTTAACTGTTGTGTAAAAGTTAATTAGTTCCCTGTTATTATCTATAATAATCGCCGTTGCTGGTAATAGGTAGAAAAACACAGCCCCGCCGCCGACAAAGGGTTCAATATACAAATTGAACCTTTGCTTTGGAAACAGAGGTTCAAATTGGGATAGGAGCTGTCCCTTGCCACCTGCCCATTTGACCGGCGGCTTGGGTCTGTCTCCACCAGATGAATTGACCAAGCCTTGCTTCCCTATTTTTACCACAACCTCAGCGTCTTTTTTCCTTTCCCTATCCCTAGATTCACCACACCGGGATAAAAGTCCTGCCTGGGACGTGGAGTCGCTGGGACAGGGGGCCAGGTTCCTCGTTCCAGTGATAGATCGTGATACCCGATTACAATTTCTTTGTCCTTCCAAAAGCCCGACCTGGCCATCCTGATTACGTCTTCGTAGTCCAGGCCACTAGCCAGGCAGCGGGAAAACCCGCGACCTAGAGCCCCCAGTATGGCTGTGGTTCCCCGGCCAAAAACAGCCCAACCGGGCCGGCTTAAAACCCTTTTGCAGGGCCTTTTTTATCCCTTCCGTGTAGAAATAGCGGTACTTGGCCCCGGAACCGGACATTACCGGCTCACCGGCAAAAAAGCCGTAAACCTGTCCGGGGTTAAAGCCCATGCAGATGTCACCGATAATGTCCGCCAAGCTGCAATACATCCAGTGCCTGGCCTCATATACAAGATTTCCCACAAACCGACATTATCTCTGGAAGGAATTATTACCCCCAGCGTCAAAAACATTGTCAATATTTAGCAAAGGGGCTGATATTGTGACACACACGCATCTGAGAAATATCTTCTGGGGGATGCTTGGTGCGGATCGGGGTAAGGCTAAAAAGCTACTGGACATCATCCCCACTGGAATAGCCATTGCTGCTGACACCTCATGTCGGGAGGTAATTCACAATGCCGCAGCAGCTGAATTCCTTCGGATGCAGCCCCGGGAGGGCGACCCATTTAAATTCGTGGAAAACCGGCCGGCCAAACTGTATCATAAGGGCAAAGCACTCACCGTTGATGAGATACCTCTAAACAGGTCCGCCCAGCAAGGGAAAAAGGTAAAAGGCTTTGAGATTGACTACATATGGGACGATGGGGTACACAAAACCGCCATCTGGAACGCCAACCCTCTATTCGACGAAAAGGGCTTTGTTATTGGCACAGTGGCCACCTGCGAGGATATCACTAGGCGCAGGCAAGAAGAAGAGGCACTACGGCAAAGTGAGGATCGTTACCACGCCTTGGTTACAGCCAGCCTGGATGTGGTTTACCGGATGAGTCCGGATTGGCGGGTAATGTACTACCTGCAGGGCCGGGATTTTATCCCGGACACCTGCCGCCCCAACAGCACCTGGATTGAAAGGTACATCCACCCGGATGACCAACCCCAGGTGACCCAAATAATCGATGAGGCTATCCGCACCAAAAGTATCTTTGAGCTAGTACACCGGGTGCAGCGCGTGGATGGTACTCTGGGCTGGACATTTTCCCGCGCGGTGCCAATACTTGATAAAACCGGTGAAATTATAGAATGGTTCGGTATAGCCAAAGATGTCACGGCGAACAAAGAGGAAAAGGAAAAACTAGCTTTCCAGTCCAATGTATTGGAAGGCATCCACGATGCAGTAATTGCCACAGATGAAGATTTTATCATCACCTATTGGAACAAGGTGGCAGAGAAGATGTTCGGTTGGAGGGATCAGGAAGCAATTGGGCAGCCGTTTCAGGGGCTACTTAAAATGATCGTACCAGGTTCCACATGGGATGGTCTGCTCAAGAAAACACTTATAGATGGCTGTTTTACTGGTGAGATCATTCACCACCACAAAGATGGCCGGGAAATATATAGTGAATCCCATACCAGGGTTGTTAAAGGCCCGGACGGGACATTCATGGGATTCGTGGCCTCCCTTAGAGACATCACCAGGCGTAAGTATGCGGAGTAGGCCTTGCGGGAATCGGAAGAGAAATACCGCACCTTGTTTAATTCACTGGATGAAGGTTTTTGTATTATCGATGTAATTTTTGATCCCCAGGGTCGGCCTATTGACTGGCGCTACCTGGAAACAAACCCGGCTTATGTGAATCAGGGCGGTTCAACTGATGCTGCCCGGCAATTGGCCGGCAAACTTTATCCGGATATGGATAAAAAATACTGGCTTGATTTTTATAGTCGCGTGGCGGTAACGGGGGTAGCGGACAACGTGGAGAAAGAATTCCGGGCCCAGAACAGCTGGTTCGAAATATCCGCTTATAAAATGGGGGGCAAAGATAGCAGAAAAGTGGCTGTACTGCTTAAAAACATCACCGAGCGCAAGCAAATGGAGCAGGCCCTGCGGGAGAGTGAGAGAAAGTATCGCCATCTTTTCAACTCCATCGACGAAGGATTCTGCATTGTTGAGGTCCTGTTTGACGGTCAGGACCAACCCCTCGACTTCCGTTTCCTAGAGGTAAACCAGGCCTTCCAGCAACAGACGGGCCTCGCAAACGCTATAGGCCAGTGTATGAGGGATATGGTTACTGATCATGAACAACACTGGTCCGACATTTTTGGACGTATTGCTCTTACCGGCAAACCGGCCCGGTTCCAGAAACCGGCTAAGGCATTTGGTTGTTTTTACGATGTTTATGCCTTCCCTGTGGGAGAACCGGGACAAGGGCGGGTGGGCATTCTTTTCCATGATATTATGGCCCAGAAGCAGGCAGAGATGAAGCTAAAGAAAGCCCATGATCATTTAGAAGCAAAGGTAGCCGAAAGAACTAGGGAGCTTTCCCAGGAACGGCAAAGACTGTTTGATGTGCTGGAAACCTTGCCCTTCAGCATCTGCCTTTTGAATGCAGATTACAAAATTCCTTTTGCCAACCGGGCCTTCCGTGAGATGTATGGTAGGGGGGCCAAAAGCTGCCGTTGTTATGAATATATTTATGGCTACAATAGACCATGTGAACACTGCAGATCACACCAGGTTCTACACACCGGTACACCCCACCAGTGGCGGATAAAAACACGCACCGGCTCCATTCTGGACCTTTATGGTTTCCCCTTTACTGATATAGACGGCTCCTCCTTAATTTTGGAGATGTCTATAGATGTCACCGAACGTGAAAACGCTATTATGGCCTTGCGCCAGTCTGAGGAGCGTTTTGCTAAAATATTTTATCACAGCCCCGTGCTCCTGGCCATTAACCGCATGAAAGATAACGTATTTATCGACGTCAACCAAAAATTCACTGATACAATGGAATACTCCCGGCAAGAAACCTTAGGCCGGACACCAGCAGATCTAAATATTTGGGCCGGGGACAGTGCTCAAACCAAAACCCTATTCAGGGAATCAAAAGAAAAAGGAACAGTTATAAATTTTGAATACCAGCTGCAGACCAAAAGCGGCAAAATGATCACCGTCGTGTTGTCCACAGCAACAATGGAACTAAACGGTGAATTGTGCCGGCTGTCATTGATGAAGGATATCACCGAAGAAAAGAAATTGGAAATCGAGATGGCCCGCCTGGACCGGTTAAACCTGGTGGGTGAAATGGCCGCTGGCATCGGCCACGAAGTGAGAAACCCGATGACAACTGTCCGAGGATTCTTGCAGCTTCTTGGGGAAAAGGAGAGATATGCCCAGGACAAGGGGTACCTTACCCTGATGATTGAAGAACTGGACAGGGCCAACTCCATCATCAGTGAATTCCTCTCCCTGGCCCGAAACAGGGCTGTAAATTTAGAGATGAAAGACCTAAATAAAATACTCCACTCCATCCTGCCCCTGATCCAGGCAGATGGCCTGGTGGCAGATAAATATATCGAACTAAAAACATTGGAAATCCCCCCGCTGCTGCTGGACGAAAAGGAAATACGCCAGCTGGTCCTCAACCTGGTGCGCAACGGTATGCAATCAATGGCACCGGGTCAAACCCTAACAATGGAAACATGCATGGAAGCGCACAAGGTGATCCTGGCGGTCAGGGATCAGGGTACCGGTATCCCCCCCGAAATTGCCGACAAAATCAGCAACCCCTTCTTCACCACCAAAGACAGCGGCACTGGCCTGGGCTTGTCCGTTTGCTACAGCATCGCCGCCCGACACAAGGCAGCAATAAACTTCGAAACCAGCCCCAAAGGCACCACCTTTTTTGTCCGATTTGAAAAACCTAAACAACTGGGACGGGGGGACAGGTACCTTGTCCCACCAGATAATGGTAGTTGATAGCGTTGGTTCTGACGGCAGTAGATTAACAAGGGCTGGGAAAGGGGCACGGTCTCCAGGCATTCCTTTGGGGCTAGTTGGAAAGCAAAAGATGGAAAGGTTGAGGGTTGGGAAAATGCAAAAACCCGTTTCACCGGGTACTGGGGCTATTTTTCGGGTGTAATCTGAAGGGCTGGTAAAGGCAGGAGACATCTTGCCCGTATTCAAAGGGTGAATGCACCCGATGACAAGCGGGGAAAGGAAACTGTTTGTTTCATAAAAGCGGCGGGTTGGCCGAACCTAAGGGTGAATGTGCCCTTTCAATTCCAATGGGAGTGTAGAGCCCTTTGTTAGCCTAGCCTGTGGATGAATTAGATACCAGGACAGATGAACGGGGACACAGTTTTTAGGGTATTCCTTTGTGGTCAGTTGGAAAGTGGGAATGCTGAAACTAGAAGGTGGAAAGCGGGAACAGGAGGTGCGGCCACTGTTTGAGCCTCGCTGTAAGCCCCAGGAACAGGCAAGGAACCAGGACAGGGGATTGGGGACACGCCCTGTTTGGGGCCGGCTTTCGCGCCGAAGTATGTCCCTGTCTATTTTGTGCCCACCTAGATGGTTCTATACCTAAAAGCAAAAGGCTCCCCGCCCGGAAGCCCTTGCTATTAATGGCTTTTTACTGGCGTCCCAGGAGGGATTCGAACCCCCGGCCTACGGATTAGAAGTCCGTTGCTCTATCCAGCTGAGCTACTGGGACAAATATGGAGCGGGTGAAGGGAATCGAACCCTCGTAATCGGCTTGGAAGGCCGACGCTCTACCATTGAGCTACACCCGCTTGAAAAAGTTTCTCTCCTATAGAGACATATTATATTATAACCAAAAAAGAGCCCGCCGTCAAAATATTTTAATCAACACACTCAACATATTTCAGTTTATGTTAGCCGGTGAATGGATGGCACTATTCCTTCATCTCCAATATCCAGCAAGCCGTAGCTGGGCTTGCCTCCGTCCCGGGGCCGGGTGATACTGCCAGGGTTAAAAAACAGGATGCCCTTCTGGGTAACCATCTGAGCAACATGGGTGTGACCGGTGACTACAACCGTGGCCCCATGTTCCTTGGCTTTTTGCTGCAAGCTGCCCCCTGACCTATCACCCTCTAGATGGCCGTGGGTCAGGAGAACCTTGTGGTCTTCCAGCAGAAACAGCTCTTCAGCAGGGCCCCCATAAACCCCGTCACAATTGCCTGCTACGGCGACCACCGGTAGGGACGACTCTTGAGCCAGGGCCAGAGCATCCCGGTAGTAGTCACCGGCATGAAGCAACAGGTCCACCGGACCGGCTGCTTTGAGGGCCTTACGGGCTGAACCCAGTAGGCCGTGGCTATCGCTAAAAACAATCACCCGCAGGGGAAATCACTCCTTTTCCATTTCGTCCCATTCCTCTTCCGACATCAATATTCTAATCTCGGCGATAATCTCCAACACGCCCTGCAATGCCTTGGCCCTGTGGCTGATTTTGTTTTTTGTTTCTAGTCCCAGCTCGGCAAAGGTCTTGCCATATTCCGGCAAGTAAAACAGTGGATCATAGCCAAATCCCCCTGTGCCCCGGGGTTCTGGTAAAATTATGCCCCGGCAGACCCCTTCAGTGCTGTGGACAAGACCATCTGTAGTGGCCACAGCCATTGCGCATTTAAAGCGGGCAGTACGCTGATCCGGCGGCACTGTAGCCATCATTTCCAGTAATTTTTTGTTGTTTGCCCCGTCATTTTTTTCCTCCCCGGCAAAACGTGCTGAAAGGATGCCGGGCAGGCCGTCCAGACAATCCACCTCCAAACCGGAGTCATCAGCCAATACCGTCTGACCAGTAAACAAGCAGGCCTGTGTGGCCTTAATTACAGCGTTATCTTTAAATGTTTCCCCATCTTCGACAATTTCCTGTAGGCAGGGAAATTCATTTAGGGAAATTACCTCAATATCGTGGGGTGCCAGAAATTTTGCTACCTCTCGCACCTTGTTCCCGTTCCTGCTTGCTAGAACTATTTTCAACTGCCTCTACCGTTCCTTTCACTATCCCAGAATAGCCCACCTGTAATACTTCTGCCCCAGACCCAAAACTACCTTTCTACTGCCCTGAAAAAACCCCTTCACCGGCCCCAATGGTTGACGCTATCTCCCCCAACGCCTCCTTTTGGGCTGAAATCAAGCTTTCAATGCCTATAGCCGCCAAATCAACCATCGAGTCCATTTCTTGCCTGGTAAAGGACGCCTCTTCCCCTGTGCCCTGAATTTCTACAAAATGCCCAGCACCTGTCATCACAACGTTCATATCCACCTCCGCTGCGGCGTCTTCTTCATAACAGAGGTCCAGTATCACCTTACCGCCCAGGCGGCCCACACTGGTAGCAGCGATAAAATCAGTAACAGGCATGGTGTTGATTACCCCCTGCTTTTTCAATTTATGTAGGGCGTCTGCCAGGGCGACAAAGGCACCCGTTATAGATGCGGTACGGGTACCACCATCAGCCTGGATCACATCGCAATCCAGCCAGATGGTGCGCTCACCGAGGGCAGTTAGATCCATCACCGCCCGCAAGGAACGGCCAATCAGACGCTGAATTTCATGGGTGCGGCCAGCAACCTTGCCCCGGGCTGATTCCCTTATTGTACGCACACCCGTGGCCCGGGGCAACATGCCGTATTCGGCAGTGACCCAGCCCTTGCCCATACCTTTTAAAAACATGGGAGGCCTATCCTCCACTGAAGCGGTACAAACTACCTTCGTATCCCCTATTTCTATCAAAACAGAACCCTCAGCGTGCCGGGTATAGTTCCTGGTAATGCGGATTGGCCTGAGATCATCCTGTTCCCTTCCATCCACTCTTTCCATTTCGCTGTTGTCTCCTCCCTGATCCACCTTATGGGTATTTGGGGATCCACCAAGCTGTTCCCCCTGATGATATTATGCCACAAAAAGGTACATTATCCTATTCCCGTGCCGGGTATGTTTTTAAACACAGGTATGCAGAACACCAAGGAATTGTCCCTCCAGGTTCAGCAATCCCATTTCCGGATCAGATATGTTTCCCCTTCCCTAGCCAGATCAACAGGCCCGCCGAAAGTCTTTTCCGCCTGTTTACCCAACAAGTTTGGATCATATTCCGGCCAAAAATGGGTCAGCAAAAGCCTCCTGGCACCAGCATCCCGGGCCAGTGTGCCGGCTTGCCCTGCAGTAAGATGGGCCTCCCGCACAGCCTCGGCGTCTTCGTCCAACCCGCTGGCCTCACAGAGAAAAAGAGCAGCCTTTTGGGCCAGATGTTCCAAGGCTTTGGTGGGGGCAGTGTCGCCGGAAAAAACAAGGCCCCCGGGCTGCCCCACAGCGATAGAATAACCCGGCATGGGGTGCTTGGTGGGTGCAAAGCGGAACTCCAGACCGCCAATGTTGAGGGTATGGATGGCAAAGTCCTGTCCCGGAAATTGCTGGGGCAGGCTTTCAATAGGTGTTGTAGCAAAGGCCCTCCTGTAGCCGGCTAGCTGTTCATATGAGGCCTGGGGGACACCGGGAACGAACAGGGGCAAAGGCTCTTTTCTGCCGCCACCTCGCCTGTCGCCTTCTATAGCATAGCGCAGCACAAATAAGTCGGAATAGTGGTCATGATGCAAATGGCTGATAATTACCCCGTCTAGGAGGCGAAAGTCGATGATATTCATTAGTTTGCTCAGGCTACCGCTGCCGGCATCCATGAGGATATTCAAGCCGGCGGCCTGGAGCAAGTAGCTGGAACAGGCACCTCCCCCTCGGGGATAGGGTGCCCAGCATCCTATTACTGTTAGTTTCATTGTTCCATCCCATCCTTTCCTGGTAACCAATACCAATACATATCTAGTTTAGCAAAAATGGACAGGATTTGTTAGTTTTAATGCAACTGTTTGTTTGGAGCCGGGCTGCCTTGCTCTTCTATTAGGGCTAGGGCTTCCCGGTCCGGGGCCAGGGGGGCTGTTCCAACCAACCATGATCAATCAGTAGTTTGGACCCTTCATTGGCCAAGGCGCCTGCTTCCACAATCATCCTTGCAAACATGGCATTCAAATCACGTCTTTGGCACATGGCTAGGCCCCGACCATACCGCTGTAGGCCAAGGGTGTTCATAAAAGAGGTAAAAAACAGCATTAGGCGGTTGGGAAAAGGAGATTCAATGCTTCCTGCAACCTCTCCATCAAGACTTGGAGGTACTGTTATATTTTCATTTTGTAGGGTGGGACAGGGGGGACAGGGCCCTTGTCCCACCAGATATTGGTATCAGGTGTCAGTTATGAGGATCCACATTACAAAGGTAGTGGAATAGTCTATGGGTTCAGTTGGAAAGTGGGAAATTGGAAAGTGGAAGGCAGAAGGCGCGGAAAGGGAAAGGCTAAAGGTTGGGAAAAGGGGATCAGATAGGAGGTGTGGCCGGTGTTTGAACTGTTGTAGGCCGTGGATCAAACCCGAAGGGCTAGAACAGCCGGCCCCTATTTCAGGAAACGGAAGGGGCCGAGAAGAGGCGGGGGCAGTGTTTGAGCCGCGCTAGCGGCGGGTTGGCCTAAGCCCGAGGGTGAATGGACCTGGACAATAATAAGGGGCAAGCATAGCAACATTGTAAGCTGCAGATATCAATTTAATAGGGGCAACCGAACTAGTGCCGGGACAGAGGAACGAGGACAACTCCACTGTTTGGGGATTGGCTTTGGCGTTGGGCTATGTCCCCCGTACTTGGGGATAAAATCTGCGGGGCTGACAAAAGCGAGCAACATCACGCCCTTCACGCCCTTATTCAAAGAGCGAGTGAACCTTGAGGATTAGCGAGGGCACTGTCTGAGCAGCGTAGCGGCGGATTGGCCCGAACCTGAGGGAGAACCAGCCCGGACATTTAATGAGGGATGTGGAAGGCTGCTTTGTCAGCCTGCGGATAAATGGTGGTTGGCCGTTAGTAATTAGTGGTTGGTGGTTTTCCACCGGGGGATGTCCCTAGACTCGGGGCTAGGAGAGGAACGGGGACACAGCCTTTTGGGTCAGTGGGAAAGTGGAAGGCTAAAAGCAGAAGGTTGGAAGGTAAATATAGCCACCGTTTGAGCCACGATGTAAGCCGGCGGATTAGACCTGAGATACTAGGACAGAGGAGCAAGTACACAGCCCTATTTGGGGCCGGGTGCTGACACTTGACGCCGGTTTATGTCCCCGACGGCAACGAGGGACCCCTCAGACTGTGTAAAAACTGTTTTTGGAAATAATTTTTCCCACTCGAACACCTATACAGGCCCCTGAATGGGATTAGGTGGTTATATACAGTCAATATTAGTGGCTACAGCCCCCACCTTTTGCCCTAGCTCCATTAAATTTTGGACTTTTCACACAGCCTGCCGTCTCCCTGCCCTTTTGTCAGCCGGCAGCATTTACCAATATTTGGTGGGACAAGGGACCTGTCCCCCTGTCCCACCCCTGTCCCACCTATTTTTAGGCATTTCTCTTTTCCACGAAGTAGCGGCCGATTCCTTTGACAATTGCTTCAGCAGCGCTGTTTTTAAAACCATCAGTGTTCATGTATTTTTCTTCCGACAAATTGGATATGAAGGCCACTTCACATAAAACCGCCGGCATATCCGTAGTGCGCAATACAGCAAAGTTGTCGTATTTAACGCCGATGTCACGCAGTCCCAGGGTCTTTACCAGTTCACTTTGAATATACCCAGCCAGCCTTTCGCTTTCCTGCACCCGGGTAGTCTTGGCTCCATTGTGTACGTAGGTGCTGGTACCACCGATAGCCCTGTTGTCGTTAGCATTCATGTGAATACTGACAAAAATGTTTGCTCTAGCCGCATTGGCTATGTCTGTCCGCCTGTACAGCCCAATTTCAGCTTCACCGGTGCGGGTCATGATTACCTTCGCGCCCCTGGCTTCCAAAAGATTTTTAACCCTCTTGGCTATATCTATTGTGATATCTTTTTCCTTCGTGCCCAGTTTACCGATAGCGCCCGGATCGGGGCTACCATGCCCGGCATCAACAGCAATGATTTTACCTTTATAAGAGCCTACAATGTCTGGTATGTAGGTCTGGACAGTCACAGTTTTAGAGTCGCTGGAAATCGAAACGTCATACAGGACCCCGTCTTTCAGGTCAAAAACCACCCGGGTAACATCTGGGTTCCTCTGGAAATGGCCTGTGCGGATCTGGTTCACTGTTTGCGAATTAACATTGGTTACTAAAGCAAGATTCCCCGGTTCGATTCCCTTCAAATCTACAACTAGGCGGTCCGGGTTTGTCAAAACTGACTGGCTGAAGGTGCAGGATGTACTGGTTTTAATCACTGTGTTTGTCCTAGCACCTGTGCTGTTCACTGTAAGGGAAAGCCCCTTTCCCACATTACCCTTATTTGGTGTTGTGGTGCTCCCGTTACCACTCTGGTTTCCCGGTGGCTCCAAAGGCGTTGGCGTCGGATCCACCGGTACAGGCGTGGGTTTTTCCGGCGGTTGCACTGGAGTTGGTGGTGTTGGATTTACAGGAGCCGTCTGCATACTGACCAACCAGCCTGCCACCCAACCAGTACTCCCGTTGGGCAGTGTCACTCGTACCCAATCACTGGATTGACCCAGGACAGGTAGGGTGTTACCCTGGTAGACCTGGCCCACCACACTGTTTATTATTCCAGGACCACCCCTGACATTAACTACACTGCCTGTAACAACAGCATTACGTCCCCCAGGGTCATCAGACCGGCTTGGCGGCGGTACGGGACTAGCCGGAGCAGTAATAACGCTGACCAGCCAGTTGGCAATCCAGCCCGAAGCGCCGGAAGGCAACCGCACATTGTACCAATCATTGGCGCTGCCCAATACCTGCATAGTGTTGCCTGAGT
>JAAYRI010000087.1 GCA_012518875.1 Peptococcaceae bacterium | reverse complement strand
GTAGACGCTATGGGAGGAGATATGGCGCCGCGGGAGATAGTGCGGGGTGCCCTCCTTGCCGCCACTGAATACAATATTTCCCTAATTCTGGTCGGGGACGAAGAGCAAATACAGGCTGAATTAGGCCCTGCAGACACAGCTGGTCTGATTGATATAACCCACGCCCCGGATGTGATTGGGATGGAGGAACATCCCGCTATTGCTGTTAGGCGAAAAAAGAATTCATCTATTGTTAAGGCCACGCAACTGGTCAGGGATGGCCGGGCCGGTGCTGTGGTATCCGCCGGGAACACTGGTGCAGCAATGACTGCTGCTCTGTTGTATCTGGGCCGGATCAAAGGCGTGGATCGCCCGGCGATAGCAGGTATCCTACCTAGCGAAAAGGGGCGGGCCCTGATGCTGGATGTAGGGGCCAATGTGGACTGTAAACCGGCCCACCTGCTCCGTTTTGGCATTATGGGGTACCATTATGCTGAAAAAATTATGGGTATCCCCAGGCCGCGGGTGGGGCTTTTGAGTAACGGTGAAGAAGACCACAAGGGTAATGAAACCACCCTGGCGGTTTTTCCCCAACTGCAGGCCGCCGGCATTAACTTTATCGGCAATGTAGAAGGAAGGGACATTTTTAGCGGCCATGCTGATGTAATCGTTTGTGACGGTTTTATAGGCAATGTTGTTCTCAAAGCAGGAGAAGGTATGGCCACGTTGTTATTAAAAATGGTAAAAGGGGAAATAACTAGAAGCTATCTGGCTAAATTCGGTATGGCAATGGCTTCACCGGTACTAAAAGAATTAAAAAAACGTCTTGACTATAATGAATATGGCGGGGCCCCATTTTTGGGTGTAAATGGGGTGTCCATCATTTGTCATGGTAGCTCTGCATCCAATGCCATTAAAAATGCGATCAAACTGGCCCAGGATTCGGTGGATAACTACCTCGTAGAATCAATCCGGGAAATCATGGAAAAAATGGATGCCGGGGGGGCTGGTGGCCACATTGCCTAAAGAATTGATCAGCGCCGGTATTGCTGGTGTAGGGGCCTACCTGCCGAATAATATTGTTACTAACGAGGATCTGGAGAAAACTGTCGACACAAGCACCGAATGGATCATCTCCCGTTCTGGTATCAGGGAAAGGCGGATCGCACCGGCGACAATGGCATCGTCGGATTTTGCCGTAGCAGCTGCCGGGAAGGCCATTGCTGATGCCGGAATTGCTGGGGAAGAAATCGACCTGGTAATAGTTGCTACCAACACACCAGACATGGTTTTTCCCGCTACAGCCTGCCTGGTGCAGGAACGGATTGGGGCCAAAAAAGCAGGGGCATTTGACCTGGCTGCCGGTTGTTCCGGTTTTATGTATGCTTTAGTAGTGGCCAGCCAGTTTGTGTCTACCGGATCCTACAAGAATGTTCTAGCTATTGGCGCCGAAAATTTATCTAAAATCATTGACTGGCAGGATCGCAAAACATGTGTGCTTTTTGGTGATGGTGCCGGTGCAGCAGTTGTTAGACCAGCCGAGCCTGGTAGCGGAATTTTGGCGTATAAACTGTATGCTGACGGCTCTGGGGGGAAACACCTTAACCTGCCCGCCGGCGGTTCCAGGATGCCTGCTACCCACGAAACAGTGGACAATAAACTGCATTACATACACATGAGTGGCCGAGACATCTTTAGGTTTGCTGTCCGGGCAACAGCCCGATCAGCAGCGGAAGTGTTGGATATGGCCGGTGTGAAGGTGTCTGATGTTGATTATTTCATACCCCATCAGGCTAATGTGAGGATCATTGAGGCGGCTGCCAAAAGGTTGGGGCTGCCTGCAGAAAAGGTTTTGAGCAATGTGGACCGCTACGGTAATACATCAACAGCTTCCATACCAATTGTCCTGGCTGAGGCGGTGCAGTCCGGTCGGATAAAAAAAGGAAATCATATTTTAATGGTTGGATTTGGTGCCGGCCTAACCTGGGCGGCAGCAGTATTAAAATGGTAGAATGAAAGCCCTGTTGGGTTTAAGGTAGTTGTTATAAGGGGGGTGAAGATGATCCGCACCATGTTATGTGACCTGCTGGGTATTGAATACCCTATCATTCAAGGTGGAATGGCCTGGGTAGCTACTGCCGAATTGGTGGCAGCTGTTTCTGAGGCTGGTGGTCTGGGCGTTATTGGTTCCGGTGCTGCGCCTCCTGAATGGCTCAGGGAGCAGTTGCATAGGACCAGAAAGCTGACTCAAAAGCCATTTGGCGTTAATGTAATGCTGCTTTCCCCCTATGCAAATGAAATTATGGAGATTTTGTTAAAAGAGCCTGTGGCGGTGGTGACCACCGGGGCCGGCAACCCTGGTAAATATGTGCCCGCTCTCAAGGAGTTGGGAACAAGGGTTATTCCCGTGGTTTCCTCAGTGGCCCTGGCGAAAAGGTTGACCCGCTGGGGTGTGGATGCTTTCATTGCAGAGGGTATGGAGTCTGGAGGCCATATCGGCGAATTGACGACTATGGCTCTAACGCCCCAAGTGGTGGAGGCGGTAGATTTGCCGGTTATTGCCGCTGGTGGTGTTTATGATGGTAGAGGCCTGGTTGCTGCACTGGCCCTGGGGGCTGTGGGAGTCCAGATGGGTACGCGCTTTATGTGCGCGGCCGAATGTACCATACCCAGGAGAGTCAAAGACTTTGTCATTAGATCCCGGGATCGTGATACGGCGATTTCCGGTGTCTCCACCGGCCATCCTGTACGTGCCCTGCGCAATAAGCTGACCCGGAAATATGAGGAAATGGAGAAAAATCATGCCCCTGTGGCCGATATTGAAAATCTTGGAGTGGGTAGCCTCAGGCGGGCAATGGTGGAAGGCGATATTGAAAATGGTACAGTAATGGCTGGGCAGGTCAGCGCAATGGTCAACAAGGTGCAACCGGCCGAGGAAATAATTCAGGATATTATCAATGGTGCCCGCAGGGTGGTAAAGGGCTTGAACGGACAGGTGGTGTAAATAAATGAATATTGCCTATGTTTTTCCTGGACAGGGTTCCCAGTATGTCGGTATGGGAAAAGAACTCTGTCGGGAATATCCCGAGGCGGCTGTAATTTATAAAAAGGCGGATGAAGCACTTGGTTTTCCCCTGTCCAGGCTATGCTTTGAGGGTCCCCGGGAAGAGTTAAATCTTACTGCCAACACACAACCGGCTGTACTAACGACAAGCTTGGCCTGCTTAAAGGTTTTAAAGAGTGTTACTGAACTGGTTCCCAGTGCAGTGGCCGGGCATAGCCTAGGTGAATACACAGCTCTGGTGGCTGCAGGTTCATTAATGTTTGGGGATGCAGTCCGGCTGGTACACAAAAGGGGCCAGTATATGCAGCAGGCGGTACCGGTTGGTGAAGGCGGTATGGCTGCCGTGCTGGGTCTAAGCGGCAAACAGGTGATCAAGGCCTGTTGGGAGGCTTCAGCAGCAGGTGTAATTGAGGCCGTTAACCTTAACTGTCCCGGCCAGGTAGTGGTGGCCGGCGATACAGCCGGCTTAAAAGCTGTGGAGCCATTGCTAAAGGAGGCCGGTGCCAGGCGCATTGTTCCCCTTTCCGTCAGTGCCCCTTTCCATTCTAGTCTGATGGTGCCTGCTGGAAGGAAATTGGCACATGATCTGGGGCAGGTTGTTGTTGCGGACCCGCAGATTCCAGTGGTGGCCAATGTGAGCGCCGACCTTGTGCATACAGGCCAGGAGGTAAGTGAATCTCTAGTAAAGCAGGTATCCAGTCCTGTTCGTTGGGAGGAAAGTGTCCTCAAAATGATCTCTCTCGGGGTGGATACGTTTATTGAAGTTGGTCCGGGAAAGGTGCTTAGCGGGCTGGTTAAAAAAATCAACCGTAAGGTGACTGTATTAAATTTT
The DNA here is from genome assembly GCA_012518875.1 of Peptococcaceae bacterium. Lineage (GTDB taxonomy): Bacteria > Bacillota > Desulfotomaculia > Desulfotomaculales > Pelotomaculaceae > Syntrophopropionicum. The sequence continues at coordinate 88,071 of JAAYRI010000087.1, read as the reverse complement.
GCGGATAGTTCATCTTTGGAAAAAATCCTTGCTTTAACCAGGGAGGTTAGCTAAAATGATCCTGGATGGGAAAATAGCCATTATTACCGGAGCCTCACGGGGTATCGGGCGGGCTATTGCTCTTACGTTGGCTAAAAGAGGGGCCACAGTGGTCATAAATTATGCTTCTAATGCAGAAGCAGCGGAGGAAACGGTAGGGCAGGTTAGGGACAACGGTGGCCGGGCCCTGGTTTTTAGGGCCAATGTTGCTAACCCGACAGAGGCCGGGGCCCTGATCAATACTACCCTTGATGAATATGGTAGTGTTGATATCCTGGTGAATAATGCAGGTATTACCAGGGACAACTTCATAGTAAGAATGAATGATGATGATTGGGATCAGGTCATTGGTGTAAATTTGAAAGGGGCTTTTAACTGTACAAAGGCAGCAGCCAGGGCCATGATTAGGGGCCGTTGGGGACGGATCATCAATATCAGTTCGGTTGTAGCGTTGGCCGGCAATACAGGCCAGGCCAATTATTGCGCTGCAAAGGCCGGTTTAATTGGGTTAACAAAGGCGATGGCCAAGGAACTGGGTCCCCGCAATATAACTGTTAATGCTGTGGCCCCGGGCTTCATCACTACTGAAATGACTTCGGGGCTACCGGAAGAACTGAAAGAAAAAATGCTGGCCCAGATTCCCTTGAAAAGATTCGGCAAGGCCGGTGAGGTTGCTGAATTGGTAGCTTTTCTAACCTCTGGTGCGGCAGGTTATATTAGCGGCCAGACTATCGCTGTGGACGGTGGGATGACATGCATTTAAAAATGTGATGGGCTAAATCACATGAAGGGAGGTGAACAAATAGATATGGCGATAATAGAGCAGGTTAAAGCAATTATAATTGATCAATTAGGTGTTGACGAGGAAGATGTCCAGATGGAGGCTTCTTTTGTGGATGATCTTGGGGCCGACTCCCTGGATATTGTTGAGCTTGTGATGGCCCTGGAGGAAGAATTCGAACTGGAAATTTCCGACGAGGATGCGGAAAAAATTCGTACCGTTGGTGAAGCAGTTAAATATATTCAGGAACACAAATAGAATCATTGCTACATATGAGTCCCGGAGGTAATCCTGGGACTCTTTTGAAGAGGGGGGTAATTTTTTGCTCAAACGGGTTGTTGTTTCCGGCTTGGGTATAATATCCCCGGTAGGTACAGGTATAGAGGCTTTCTGGAGTGCCTTGACTGCTGGGGTTTCCGGGATTGGGCCGGTGACAAGGTTTGATCCAACTAATTTTAATACCAAAATAGCGGGTGAAGTGAGGGATTTCGAGCCCACCCTTTATATTGATAGAAAAGAAGCCAGGCGCATGGACCGGTTTACCCAGTTTGCGGTGGCCGCTACCGGCATGGCTGTGGAAGATGCCGACTTAGATTTTACTAAAGAAAATAGGGACAGAATTGGTGTTGTTCTCGGTTCCGGGGTTGGGGGCATTGAAACATTAGAGGAGCAAGGCCGGGTTTTAGCCAAAAGAGGTCCCGGGCGGGTGAGCCCGTTGTTTGTGCCCATGATGATTGCCAACATGGGGGCAGGCCAGGTGGCAATCAAATACCGCCTGAGAGGACCCAATACCACCAGTGTTTCTGCTTGTGCTTCCAGCAGTAATGCTATTGGTGAGGCATTTAGGATGCTCCAGCATGGGCGTGCGGATATAATGATTACCGGGGGAGCGGAGGCAGCTATAACGCCCCTGGCCATGGCTGGTTTTATTCAGATGAAAGCCATGTCGTCACGAAACTCAGAGCCGGAAAAAGCTAGCAGACCTTTCGATCTGGAGCGGGATGGTTTTGTTATCGGTGAGGGGGCAGCTATTCTAATTTTAGAAACCCTTGAACATGCCCTGGAGAGAAAATCTAGAATATATGCGGAAGTTATTGGTTATGGCAGCACCTGTGATGCCTATCATGTTACAGCTCCTGATCCGGAAGGATATGGGGCGACCAACTCCATGCAAGAGGCCCTGGTTGACGCCGGCCTTGAACCGCCCGCAATAGATTATATCAATGCTCATGCCACCGGGACACCTCTGGGTGACAAGGCGGAAACCCTGGCCATAAAAAAAGTTTTTGGTAGTCATGCGCAGGAGGTTGCCATCAGTTCTACCAAATCTATGACCGGTCACCTGCTGGGGGCATCAGGCGGGTTAGAGGCGATGGCTTGTGTTCTAGCCATAGAAAATGGGATTATTCCACCCACTATTAATTACGAGCAGCCGGATCCGGACTGTGATCTGGATTATGTACCTAATATTGCCAGAAAGGCCACGGTAGATGTGGCCATGACCAACTCTTTTGGTTTTGGCGGGCATAATGCCACACTAGTTTTTAGAAAATATCTGGCCCAGGTACTATGATTTGTTCCCAGCATTTTTTCAAATAGTGAACCAGGTGATGATTAGGTGTTAAATAGGAAGGCTTTTCTGAGAGACCTTATTCAGAGGTTGGCCGTGGACTGGCATGATTATAATCTATTACATCAGGCACTGACACATAGTTCGTATACGTATGAAAGCAAACAAAACGGGTTCGAAAACAATCAAAGGCTGGAGTTCCTTGGTGATGCTGTACTGGATCTGGCCGTGAGCGATCATCTGTTTCGCAGTTATCCCCATCTGGATGAAGGTAATCTTACTAAAATGCGTGCGGCCCTGGTATGCGAACCTTCCTTGGCTCGAGTGGCCAAAACACTGGGGGTAGGTCTTTGCCTGCTTATGGGGAAGGGTGAAGAACGTACCGGTGGCCGGGAGCGCCCTTCTATCCTGGCAGATGTTTTTGAGGCCCTTCTGGGTGCCGTATATTTGGATCAGGGGTTAAAGGTAGCCGGCAACCTGGCCTTGAGGCTCCTGGAACCGGTAATAGAGGATGTGTTGGAAGGGCGTCTGGATAGGGATTACAAGACGGAACTACAGGAAATTGTCCAGCAGCGTGGTAGTGAACAGGTCCAATATAAAATTCTGAGGGAGGAAGGACCTGATCATGAGAAGGTTTTTACTGCTGGTGTTTTGTATAAAGGGAAACTGGTTGGTACTGGAAGAGGACGTTCTAAAAAAGATGCGGAACAGCAGGCAGCAAAATTCGCTCTGGTAAATAAGATTGGAGGAGCCAGGTAAAATGGGTTTGTTCAGCCGCATATTAGGTGGTAAAAAGACTGTAGCCCAGGAGGTAGCAAGTACGGCGGAGACTGTACCGGACAAGCCGGGTTTTTTTGGACGTTTAAAAGAAAGCCTGACCAAAACACGACAGGGCTTTATAGAAAAAATAGATGTTCTGTTCCGGGGCCGAATTATAGATGAAGAACTATATGAGGAATTAGAAGAAATACTTATTCAGGCGGATGTTGGTGTTGACACCGCCATGGAACTAGTGGAAAAAACCCGGCGTACTGTCAAGGAAAGGCGCCTTGATGATGCTGAGGGTTTAAAAGATATTCTTAAGGAACATATCGGGGATATGCTCGGTAATGAAACAGCTGTTTTAAATACCAGTAGTGTGGCACCAACGATAATAATGGTTGTGGGGGTTAACGGTGTCGGCAAAACAACTACAATCGGCAAACTGGCATACCAGTACAAGGCTGATGGCAAGAAGGTCGTTATTGGTGCAGCCGATACCTTTCGTGCTGCTGCCATTGAACAACTTGAAGTATGGGCGGATCGGGTGGGGGTAGATTTAATCAAGCACCGGGAGGGAGCAGACCCGGCGGCAGTAGCATTCGATGCCCTACAAGCAGCAAAGGCTCGCGGTGCTGATATTCTAATTATAGATACTGCAGGAAGGCTACATACCAAGACAAACCTGATGGAAGAACTGAAAAAAATCCACCGGGTCTTAAACCGCGAAATGACGGGGGCGCCGCAAGAGGTGCTACTTGTTCTTGATGCAACAACGGGGCAGAATGCTGTGAATCAGGCGGTGCTTTTTCAGGAGGCGGTAGGTGTGACTGGTATAGCTTTAACCAAGCTGGATGGCAGTGCCAAAGGGGGCATTGTCATTGCAATTAAACATACCCAGGATATACCCGTAAAACTAATCGGTATTGGTGAGGAAATGGAGGATCTGCGACCCTTTTCCCCTGTTGACTTTGCTGAGGCCCTTTTTGCGGAATAAGGTGGTGCCGGGTAATGCCTATAAGTGCCCATAGGTGCCTGGATGTATGCCTACCGGCTATCTCCTACCAGAAACAATTTGGCCCAAAATGCCTTTACTGCCGTCAATATCCGCAGCAATTCCTATTTAGAAAGCAAACAAAAGAAAAAAGAAAAACCCAGGAGGTTTATATTTTTCCTCCCTGGAAACATTAATCTAAGAAGAAATGGCAGGCTTGACAAATAGTCCGGCCATGTTTATTAAAATATAAAGGGTGACAATTGCTATGAGCCTATGCATGTTATGCAATGGCTTGGCTACTGTTGAAAAACCTTGCCCCAAGTGCGGTGCAATTATGATCGATGCCGGTCTGCTTCAGGACTATTACGATAATTATAGTGCCTACCTGGGACGGGACATTTATGAAGATGGTTACAGGTGTCATAGCGGGTTATGCTGTGTGCACCTGTTTGCTTGCCCACGCTGCCATTATGATGTTTCGCTTGGATTCAAAAGGGTTGAAAAAGAGAAGCTGATGAACTGATACCAAATTTTAAGTAATAAGAGGAGCGCAGTAGGTAGGGTAGGACATTGAGTAATATTGGGTTTTATTTTGCAATGTTAGCGGGGGAGGAAGGATGGACGTTAAAACAGCTATTATTGGCGGTACAGGTGTTTATGATCCGGATATTTTGCAGGAGATTAGGGATGAGAAGGTTTCAACGCCATATGGGGATGTTGTGCTGAGAATTGGCAAACATCAAGACAGGTTGGTGGCTTTTATGAACCGTCACGGGGAAGGACACTCTATCCCTCCCAACAAGGTAAACTACAGGGCCAATATAGACGCACTAAAGAGGCTGGGGGTGCAAAATATACTGGCTACCGCAGCAGTAGGATCGTTAAATCCTGCCATGGAGCCCGGACATTTAATATTTGTGGATCAATTCCTGGATTTTACAAAATTTAGGGAGCAAACATTTTTTGCCGGGGGCAGCGCTGGAGTGATCCATACCGATATGACAGAACCGTATTGCCCCCGACTGAGGGAATCCCTATCACAGGCTGCTGGAAACCTGGGGTTAATACATCACAAGGCGGGCGTCTATGTATGCACAGAAGGGCCACGTTTTGAAACGGCTGCAGAGGTTAAGATGTATCGCATGTTGGGTGGTGACCTGGTTGGCATGACTGGTGTGCCTGAGGCCCCTTTGGCCCGGGAGGCAGGAATATGCTATTCGACCATAGCAATGGTCACAAATTTTGCTGCCGGTATCTCTGCCGACAGGCTTTCCCACCAGGAGGTTGTAGACACCATGATCCAAAATGGTGAAAACATCAGAAGGCTACTGATGCAGGTTATTGAACAGGTTGAAGAGGACAGTACCTGCACTTGTGCCGAAAGCACTTGATGAACATGTTTAATCAAGGCGTCACCAAACCTGATAAATTAAGCAGCAACTCTAATTAATAACTTCTCTGTTCAGCCGGTCTATTCAACACCCTATAGTCCTGACCTTGTTAGCCCAGGGAAAATAATGGAGGGGGTGGGAAACAGCATGTTGGAGACTATACGTTGGTTGTCTGACGAAGAATGCCTGGAGTTACTGGATCAAACAAAGCTACCTATAGAGGTAGTATATATTAAATGTTTTGACCACCATCAGGTTGCTTACGCCATTAAGGGGATGGCTGTACGGGGTGCTCCCGCTATTGGAGCTGCTGCTGCCTATGGGCTGGTTCTGGCCGCCGGACAGATTATGTCTCATACAAAAGAAGAATTTCTAGCACAGCTGGAAATGGCAGCCCGTGAATTGGCTGCTACCCGTCCCACTGCGGTTAATTTAAGCTGGGCCTTAACCCTGCTTTTACAGAAGGTTCATAGTTCCCCTGCCGGTGCACCAACAGTGTTGAAGGGACTACTCCTGGAGGAAGCCCACACCATTTTTAAGGAAGATATTTTGGGCAACCGCAAGATTGGTCAGTATGGGCAAGAACTTGTGCCGCAGAACGGCAATATTCTGACACATTGTAATGCGGGGGCCCTGGCAACAGCCGGCTATGGTACTGCTTTGGGGGTTGTCAGGGCAGCCCACGCAGCAGGAAAAAACATTAGTGTTTATGCCGGTGAAACAAGACCTCTTCTGCAGGGTGCCAGGCTGACAACCCTCGAACTAGTGCAGGAAAACATACCGGTAACGCTAATCACAGACAATATGGCTGGTTTTCTCATGGCTAAAAAAAAGGTTGACCTGGTTATTGTGGGGGCTGATCGTATAGCCTCCAATGGTGATGTGGCCAACAAAATAGGGACATATGGGCTGGCTGTAATGGCCAAAATGCACAATATACCTTTTTATGTGGCTGCACCCTTTTCCACTGTTGATCTAGGCCTAAAAAATGGCAGTGAAATTCCCATCGAGGAGCGTGATCAGAGGGAGGTCACCCACCACGGGGGGCATCTTTTGACCCCGACCGGGATTAAGGTTTGGAACCCGGCTTTTGATGTGACACCGCACAATTTAATTACTGCCATTGTCACAGACCGAGGTATAGTTCAGACACCTTATAGTGAAAACCTGAGGGAAATGTAGGGCAAAAACCAAAAATAATGGGGGCCGAAAAAATGCCTGATTATGCTGTTAGAGATATTGGACTGGCACCGGGTGGTAGATTAAAAATCCAATGGGTGCAGGAGCACATGCCGGTATTGAATGCCATTAGGAAGGAGTTTTCCAAGGAACTGCCCTTCAAAGGCATCAAGGTAGCCCTTTCGATCCACCTGGAGGCTAAAACTGCCTATTTGGCTGAGGTAATCAAGGCTGCTGGGGCAGAGGTAGCTGTCACTGGTTCCAATCCCTTGTCCACCCAGGATGATGTGGCTGCAGGCCTGATCACAGCAGGTATTAAGGTTTTTGCCTGGCACAATGCCTCCGATGCCGAGTACCGGGGACACCTTTTGTCTGTTCTTGACTCCCATCCCCAGGTGATTATTGATGATGGCGGGGATCTGGTAAATTTATTGCATACCGAGCGGGCAAATCAGGCACCGGAGGTCATCGGTGGCTGTGAGGAAACGACCACAGGTGTACGTCGTCTGGTTAACCTAGAGCGGGAAGGAAAGCTGCTTTTCCCAATGATGGCGGTGAATAACGCCCGGTGTAAGTTTCTTTTTGATAATCGTTATGGCACGGGGGAATCGGTATGGTCAGCGATCATGCGCACTACTAACCTGGTAGTAGCCGGCAAAACAGTAGTGGTACTGGGCTACGGCTGGTGTGGTAAAGGTGTGGCCATGCGAGCCAGGGGGCTAGGGGCCCATGTCATAGTTTGTGAAGTTGATCCCATTAGGGCGTTGGAAGCACTGATGGAGGGTTTCCAGGTGATGGGCAGCGAGGAGGCTGCTGCCAATGGGGATATTTTTATCACTGTAACCGGATGCCGGGATACCTTGGAAAAGCGCCATTTTAAGCTTATGAGGGATGGGGCGATACTGGCCAATGCGGGCCATTTTGACGTGGAGATTAATAAGGAGCACCTGGGTTCCCTTGCGGAGAGGATCAGTGTGGCCCGTCAAAATGTTGAACAGTTTTTACTTGCGGACGGAAGGCGAATTTACCTCATTGCAGCCGGTCGGCTGGTCAATCTGGCGGCCGGGGATGGACACCCAGTGGAAATTATGGATATGTCTTTTGGCATTCAGGCCCTCTCGGCAAGATACATCAGGGAAAAGGGCAACTCCCTGGCAAAAAAACTCTACCCAATACCCGAGGAAATTGATCAACTGGTAGCAGAACTTAAACTAAAATCTCAGGCTATAACCATAGACAGCCTAGATGAAAAACAAAAAGCTTATCTTGGCGAATGGCAATAATAATAAAACATACAGGGGGATAAATCATGAACAGCATTTTAATCCAGGGAGCAGCTATAATTACTATGGTAGGGCATGACAGCATCATTGAGGATGGGGAAATTGCCATCTCCGGTGATCGAATTGTGTCTGTAGGCAAGAGAGGTTCTGCACCGGCTGATTTTAAAGCAGAAAAAACTATTAACGCCGCCGGAATGGTAGCCATGCCCGGTTTTGTCAATGCCCACACTCATGCTTCTATGAGCCTCATGCGGGGCTATGCTGATGATCTACCGCTTATGAAATGGCTGAACGACAGAATATGGCCGCTAGAGAAAAAGCTACAACAGGAGGACTTTTACTGGGGAGCCAAGTTATCCTGCTTGGAAATGATTAAATCCGGCACAATAGCATTTGCCGATATGTATTTTCAAATGAATGAGGTAGCCCGTGCTGTTGAGGAAAGCGGCATGAGGGCCTGTCTGTCCCGGGGTTTGATTGGTGACGATTCTAATATTGATGTGGCGATAGATGAAAGCGTCAAATTCATTGAAAAATGGCATGGCAAGGCAGATGGCAGGATCACAACAATGTTTGGGCCTCATTCCGCCTACACCTGTCCCCCCGACATTCTAAGGTTGGTTATTGAAATGGCGGCTGATTATGGGGTGGCTGTACATATTCACGTGGCTGAGGCAGCAGATGAGGTAGAGAAAATCAAAAAGGAATACAATACAACGCCTGTACGTCATCTGGATTCCCTAAACCTTTTCCACAATCCTGTGTTGGCAGCCCACTGTATATATCTAGATCAAGAGGAGATAGAATTACTGGCCAGCAATATGGTGGGGGTTGTCCACTGCCCACAGTGCAATATGAAATTGGCCAGTGGCATTGCTCCTGTGGCTGACTTGATCAAAGCCGGTGTAGACGTGGCCTTGGGCACAGATGGGGCTGCCAGTAACAACAACCTGGATATGATCGAGGAAATGCGCACGGCTAGCTTCCTGCAGAAGGTAGCTACCAGGGATGCTATGGCCCTACCTGCCTTTGAGACACTAAAAATGGCTACCTATAATGGGGCAATAGCCATTGGTCTCGGTGATCTGGGGCTTCTGGAACCAGGTAGATTGGCAGACCTAATTTTGGTTGATCTGCAGCGCCCTCACCTTTATCCCCGGCATGATTTGGTGGCTCATCTGGTCTATTCCGCCAATGCTGCCGATGTGGATACAGTGATTATCAATGGGCAAATAGTGATGGAGGGCCGGAAGGTACTAACGATGGATGAAGAGGAAGTTATGGCCCAGGCGCAAAAATGCGCTGACAGACTAGTAGGCAAAAAATAGTTCAGTAGATCAAAAGGCTAATAGGGTTTAAAGGATTAACAGGATAAAAAAGCTATGCCCCGCCGGGGGGCAATTCTCGACAGCGGTGCCAGGCATTGGTTTCTATCTTGTTAATCTAACCATCCTATTAGCCCCAATAGTTTTTATTTTTTGATGAAAGATCTAATTATTGACTTGGCCCCTGACTTTGCAGCGCTAAGAAAGCCTCTGTGTTTAGTGAAAATGTCCTCCAATGCCCCTAGAACAATGTCAATTTGCTCCTTAGTGACACCTAACGGCGGTTCCAGCCTAATCACGTTGGGATTGTTTAGGGTATAGGCAGTAATTATGTGATGTTTGTTCATTAGTTCCCCCGCCACCAGGCTACCTAGATATTCTTCTGAAAGCCTGGTGGCCAGGCCGAAGGAAATCTTGGAGGCCATAGACCCCGGCTGGTTAAATTCGATACCGGCCATCAACCCCCGGCCCCGCACATCCTTGATCAGTGGGTACCTTTCCTTTAAACGAGTCAATCCTTGTAGCAGGTAGGCGCCTGTTTCCCCGGCCTTCTGGGGCAGGTTTTCCTCTAGTATTATCTCCAATGAGGCTATGGCCGCCGCTGCTGCCCAGGTGTTACCCCCAAATGTTGATGTATGTAGCAGTGCCTTATCCATGCCCCCATAGGCCTTTTTCCATATTTCATCAGTGGTAATGTAGGCGCCTACCGGCATAACACCACCGCCCAAGGATTTGGCCAGGCACATAATATCCGGTGTGATGCCATCATGTTGGCAAGCAAACAATTTGCCTGTACGCCCCAACCCGGTTTGAATTTCATCAATAATTAGCAGGGTCCCATATTGGGAGCAGATTTTTCTTGCCTCGGCAAGGTAACCCGGCGGTGGAATTATTATTCCTCCTTCACCCTGTATAGGTTCAAGTATAAAGGCGGCTGTATCCTCTTTTTTAAGTTCTTCCGTTAGGGAATCAAGATCCCCATAGGGTACTGCTGTGCAGCCCGGTACCAGGGGCTGAAATACCTTTTGGTATTTGCCTCGCCCTGTTACTGCTAGAGCGCCCAAGGTTTTACCATGAAATGAGCCTTCACAGTAGATCAGTTTTTGCCTGCCGCTAGCAGCACGGGCTAGTTTTAGGGCTCCTTCTACCGCCTCCGCCCCACTGTTGCAAATAAAAGAGCGCTGCAGGTCACCCGGTGTCACCAGGGCCAGATTTTTGGCCAGGGCTGCTACTACAGTACCAAGAGAAACCTGGAGCAGGTTGGGCATCCCTTTTACCTGATCGATAGCAGCCAGGATTTGGGGATGGTTGTGTCCTGTATTCAGGGCACCATAAGCACCTAGAAAATCCATATACTTAACACCATTGCTGTCCCAAACATAAACTCCCTCAGCACGTACAAACTGTTTGTCAAAGTCTAGAAGTCCCAGCATAGTGGCCAGTCCCGAATTCAGGTAGGTCTTATGGTTTTCTACTACTTGTTGTCTACTTTGTTTAACTGCTTCTTCAAGTGGGATAAAATTTGCTGGTTTTGTGCTTTTTCGATTTTTGTCTGATTTAGTTTTCAATACTACTGCACCTCCGCTATAAGATTTTCTTTCCCCTGGTCAAAATAACCTTCATGAAAATAAAATAAGTGTTTTTTGCTTGACACCAGGGAAGCAATTGTTTAGAATCTACCTGTAAAGCTTGCCACCTTTGCAGTGGGCATAGGGTTACACTGCAAAGGTAAGGTTTGTTCAGCTGCATCGGGTGACATAACCTAATTTTTGCCCAAACGGCCGGGTTGCCGGCACGGCGAGAGGAAGGGGGCAAGTAGTTGCTTGAGAAGGTAGCCTGGATGAATATGCTTTTTGACTTCTACGGTGTACTTCTAACTGAGCGTCAAAAAGATTATATGGAATTATACTACTGTCAGAATCTGTCCCTGGGTGAAATAGCCACTGAATTTAAGGTAACACGCCAGGCGGTATATGATACCCTGAAAAGGGCGGAACAGATATTAAAAAAATATGAAGAAAAGCTGGGATTGGCAAGAAAATCAACAGTGGAAAGAGATAAACTTACTGCCGTTGTTGCTATACTCAAGGAATGCGAAACAGCAGAAAATAGAAACAGGCTGCGCGAGGCGCAGAAAAATATTGGGGAAGTCCTGGAAATGTAGTGAGAAAAAATCTAGACAGTATTGATTTTTGTGGAGAAACAAAGACAGGGGGTGGACAACTATGTTTGCCAATTTGGCTGAAAGGCTGCAGGAAACCTTTAAAAAATTAAAAGGGAAGGGACGCCTTACCGAAGCTGATGTTAATGAGGCCCTGCGTGAGGTGCGCCTGGCGCTTTTGGAGGCAGATGTTAATTTTAGGGTTGTCAAGGACTTTGTCTCCAGGATAAGGGAACGGGCTGTCGGCCGGGAGCTACTGGCCAGTTTAAATCCGGCCCAGCATGTGATCAAAATAGTGCATGAGGAGCTTACAATCCTCATGGGTGGGCAAAATAGTAAAATCAATCTTTCCTCCAAGCCGCCCACTATTATCATGATGGTGGGGTTAAATGGTGCAGGTAAAACAACAACTGCCGCCAAATTAGCTAATCTGCAGCGAAAGCAAGGCCGGCGTCCTTTGTTGGTAGCTGCTGATGTCTACCGTCCGGCAGCGGTAAAACAGCTGGAGGTGCTTGGTAACCAGCTAAATATACCTGTCTTTACCATGCCGGGGGAGAAAAATCCCGTTAATATTGCCCGGGCTTCAGTTAAAGGTGCTCTTACCGGGGGCAGGGATATTGTCATTATTGATACTGCCGGACGCCAAGAAGTAAATGAAGAACTTATGGCCGAACTGGAAAACATGAAAGAAACGATTGTCCCCCATGAAATATTGCTGGTGGTAGATGCCATGACCGGCCAGGCTGCAGTAAATGTAGCTGAAACCTTTGATCAGCGTTTAGGTGTGGCGGGTGTAGTGCTGACCAAACTAGATGGTGACACCAGAGGAGGGGCGGCCCTTTCTGTGCGCTCTGTTACAGGTAAACCGATAAAATTTATTGGTGTTGGTGAAAAGCTGGACACCTTGGAGCCATTTCATCCGGAACGGATGGCGGAACGAATTCTTGGTATGGGTGATATGCTGACCCTAATCGAGAAAGCTCAGGAAAACTTCAATGCTGAGAAAATGGCCCAAATGCAGAAAAAAATCAAGAGTATGGATTTTACCCTTGATGATTTTATGGAACAATTAAACCAGGTAAAAAAACTTGGCCCCCTGGAACAGGTTTTAGGGATGATTCCTGGTCTGGGAGGCATAAAAAAGTTAAAAGACATCAAGTTGGAAGAAAAAGAGCTCGTTTTTGTGGAGGCGATTGTCAACTCTATGACCCGGGCGGAGCGAAATGAACCGGAACGGGTGCTTAACGGCAGCAGAAAAAGAAGGATTGCCAGGGGCAGTGGAACCACTGTGCAGGATGTTAACCGTCTGCTTAAACAGTTTGAACAGACTAAAAAAATGATGAAGCAATTTTTGGATATGGAAAAAACCTTAAAAAAGGGTGGCAAAATGCTTAAAAACCCTTTCATGAATTAGAACAATAAAAGGAGGTGAAGACATATGGCTGTAAAAATCCGCTTGAAAAGAATGGGCGCAAAAAAAGCACCTTTCTATCGTGTAGTTGTTGCTGATTCACGTTCCCCAAGGGATGGTAGATTTATTGAGGAAATTGGGTTTTATGATCCCCTGAAAAATCCGGTGGTGATCAATATTAATGAAGAAAGGGCACTTGATTGGATTAGCAAGGGTGCCAGACTTTCAGAAACTGCCAAGGCCTTATTTAATAAGGCTGGGATATTGAAAAAGACAGCAGGAGAGGTCAGTGAATAGGGAGGCTATTATTAATGAAAGAATTGGTGGAAACTTTGGCCAAGGCTCTCGTTGACCAACCTGAAGAAGTAGTGGTTAATATGATCGAAAAAGACAGATCGGTTCTAATAGAACTGCAGGTAGCCCGAGGAGATATGGGTAAAGTTATAGGCAAACAGGGACGTATTGCAAAGGCGATCAGGGCAGTGGTCAAGGTGGCTGCGGCGCGTCAAAAGAAAAAAGTGATAGTGGAAATAATCTAGATCATGACTGAAGAATATATAACTGTGGGCAAGGTTTTAAACACCCAGGGGAGAACTGGTGCTGTCCGGGTCCTACCGCTAACAGAGCATCCGGAAAGATTTGCAGTCAATAGCCAAATGCATGTGTCCCTGAAAGAATCTAGGAAGCTGATGACAGTGGAAAGTGCTGTTCCCCACAAAAGGTACCTTATTGTTAAATTTAAAGAAATAGTGGATATGAATGGGGCGGTAGAAATTAAAGGGGCACTACTGGAAATTACCCGGGCCAATCTGCTTCCTCTACCTGAAGACACCTACTATATTTTTGATATCATTGGGCTTACCGTAAAGGATAAAACTAGAGGGTCTTTGGGGGAAATTACAGATATTCTGCAAACTGGAGCAAATGATGTGTATATTGTAGAAAAAGGTTCTCGACAACTGCTCATCCCAGCCCTCAAACAGGTGGTAAAGGAGATTGATTTGCCCGGCCGGACAATGTTTGTTGAACTACCGGACGGGCTAGTTGATGATGAGAATTGATATCCTCACCCTTTTCCCGGAGATGTTTGCCGGGCCGTTCTCCACCAGCATCCTGAAGAGAGCCCAGGACAAAGGCTTAATTGCTGTTAACCTGATCGATATCCGAGATTTTTCAACCAACAAACACCGCACAGTAGATGATACTCCTTATGGAGGCGGTGCGGGTATGGTCATGTCGCCGGAGGCTATTTTTAAAGCAGTAGAAAATGTTCTTAGAGAGCATCCGGGCGCCACCACTCGGATAGTCCTGATGTGTCCCCAGGGCAGGCCCTTCAACCAGGCGACAGCCCTTAATTTGGCTGGTGAGGAAAATCTGATCTTTATTTGCGGCCATTATGAGGGTGTTGATGAAAGAGTGCGGGAAGAGCTAGTAACCGATGAAATATCAATTGGTGACTATATCCTTACCGGTGGCGAGCTGCCGGCAATGGTAGTGATTGACGCAGTTACGCGGCTCATTCCGGGGGTGCTGGGGGATCATGCGTCTGTACAGGAAGAATCCTTTAATAATAGTTTATTAGAATACCCACAGTACACCAGGCCCAGGGAATTTCGGGGTCAGGCTGTACCCGATATCCTTTTAAGCGGCCACCATGAAGAGATTAGGAAATGGCGCAGGAGACAATCCCTAATTAGGACGTTAGAACGACGACCGGAAATGCTGACCCAATTGGAAATGACTGAAGAAGACAAGGCCATATTGAAAAAACTGAAAGGTGATCTGCAGGGTCTTGACCTCGGTTAGGTTGCCAATGTAGGTTTTAGCTTTGTGGATATTTGTTGATGCTTAAAACTGTTTGTGCTATAATTACCACTGGTGTAAAATATGTTTGTTTTGTATTTGCAATAATAACATTAAATGTATTCTAAGGGAAGGAGGTATTCTTAAGGTGAACCTCATCCATTCGCTTGAAGAGGAGCAAATCAAGGGGAATATAGTCAGGTTTAACCCCGGAGATACAGTAAGAGTGCACGTGAAGGTTATAGAAGGCACCCGGGAAAGAATTCAGGTTTTTGAGGGTGTGGTTATAAGACGACGTGGTGGCGGCCTGGGTGAAACCTTTACCGTTAGAAGGGTTTCTTATGGGATAGGCGTGGAAAGAACATTCCCCCTGCATACCCCAAAAATTGATCGTATTGAGGTAATAAGAAGAGGCCGGGTGCGCCGGGCCAAGCTGTATTACCTGCGCGGGTTGCGGGGCAAAGCTGCTCGTATTCAGGATAAACGGTAAACTCGAAGGGACTGGCTAATACAGTCCCCTCTTGCTTTTAGCCCGAAATAAAAGGGTAGCCTATCCTTGAGCCGTATTGGGCTATTAACAGTAGTAGATCAAGCAGTTAATTCCAGGAGGTAATAGGTTTGGATCAGAATGGTGCCCCCGCCAAGAAAAACCCTTCATTTTTTAAGGAAGTCCTGCAATCACTTTTGGTTGCTGCAGTTTTGGCTTTTATTATACATACCTTCATAATGCAAAACTTCCGTATTCCTTCTGGTTCAATGGAGCCCACACTGCAGGTGCAGGATTATATTTTTGCCAGCAAATTGTCTTATAGGCTGGATGAACCGAAGCGAGGGGATATTGTGGTTTTTAAATACCCTAAAGACACCAGCAGGTATTTTGTTAAGAGATTGATTGCTGTTGGTGGGGAGACAGTAGCAATTAGGGACAGCCAACTATATATTAACGGCCAGCAGGTGCCTGAGGATTACCTGCCACAGGGATTAATGTTTGAGGATTATGGACCGGTGACGGTACCGGAGGAAAGCTATTTTATGCTTGGGGATAACCGCAATAACAGCAGTGACAGTAGGGATTGGGGCTACGTTCCCAGGAATTTGATAGTGGGGAAGGAGGTGTTAATTTACTGGCCGCCGGATCGTATTGGAGTGGCCAGGTAGATAAACAACGCTAATGTTAACCAGTTTTGGAGGTGGGTTATGGGTATTCAATGGTTTCCGGGACATATGGCTAAAACCAGGCAACAAATAAAAAGGGATCTGGGGCTGGTGGACATTGTAATAGAGATTTTAGATGCAAGAATACCAGCCAGTAGCCGAAACCCGGATATTAGCAGTATGGCCAAAGGAAAACCACGGCTTATCATTCTAAATAAATCAGATTTGGCCGACCCGGCTTTAACCTCTGACTGGGAAGGTTTTTTTTTAAAAAAGACTGGGTTCCCCGCTCTGGCAGCTGATTCTTTGAATGGTAAGGGAATTAGACGGGTGCCGGGCATGGTACAAAAACTTATCGCCAAAAGAATGTCCGCGCTGGCCCTTTCAGGCCGGCGTCCCAGACCGGCCCGCTGCATGGTGGTGGGGATACCGAATGTAGGGAAATCATATTTTATTAATAAACTTGCCGGCCGCAATGTTGCCAGAACTGAAGATAAACCGGGCATTACCAGGGGACGCCAGTGGATTAGGGCGGCCGGAGGCCTGGATCTAATGGATACACCTGGCGTGCTCTGGCCCAAGTTTGCGGACGCAACAGTTTCTTTTAGGTTGGCAGCAACAGGTGCGATTAAGGGGGATATTTATGATCCTTATGATGTGGCTTGCCATTTATTAGGATGGATCATGCAAAACTATCCCCATGCCTTGCGGCAGCGCTACAAAATAACGGAGGAATTTCCAGTGGAAGAGGCGGAAATGCTTCAGGTGATAGGGAAAACGAGAGGATTGCTTTTGGCTGGCGGCAAGGTGGATGCCACAAAGGTGGCCCAGGTTTTTTTAAAGGAATTCCGGAGTGGCAGACTGGGCCGTTTTACAATGGAGGCACCCGAAGATCATCAGGTTTGAGGGTTCCGGCAGGAATATTTATTAAGGTACCGAATGATAAGATTATAAATAATATTATATTGTGATTTTGTTATCTCCGGTATAGAATTAGGGTATCATTATTTCTACGGGGGGTGGTAAGATGTTTCCCAACCTGGGGATGGGAGAACTAGTATTAATTCTGGTGATCGCACTGGTTATATTTGGACCCAGCAAATTACCTGAAATGGGGAAGGCGCTGGGCAGAACAATGAATGAATTCAGGCGCGCTTCGGCGGCAAGTTTTGCAGATTTTGAAGAGGTTACAAAGGAAGTTAAGGAAGTTAAAGAAGTGATTAACAAAGAGGTTAATCAAATTGCAAATGGGACACAGAAAAAACCCAACTAGCAGACATATACCCTAAAATGTTTTAAAAGCTCCTAATATCTCTTCATGATCAATTAATTGGATTGGCACCTTTTCACCTGCCCTTAACTTGACAATTTCGCCCGGAACAATGATCAGGCAATTAGCACTGCTCATGGAGCGCAGCATGGATGGTTTTTGCCCACCTGTGGATGTGACATAGAATTCATTGTTTTTTATTGTAAAATAGCCTCTGACAAGATTAACACTGTCGGAGTTATTACTTATATCCTCTTCCAGGGTGGCGTTTACAACGGGTTTTTCCAATTGTTTTGCCCCCATCAGGCTGAGGAGTGCCGGCCTGACGAATTGGATAAAAGATGTTAAAGTAGGGACGGTGTTTCCAGGTAAACCAAAAAACAGTTTGTCTCCTTTCTTGCCAAAGGTAAATGGTTTGCCGGGTCTAATATTTACCTTTTCAAATTGGATTTTGATACCCAGGGCAGCATAAATATCCTTAACAAAATCGTACCTTCCCTTTGATACACCGCCTGTTGAGATCACAACATTAGCCTTCAAGGCTTTCAAAAAGATTTTCTTTACATCCGTTAGAGTATCTTTAGCTATGCCCATATATTCAGGAATGGCGTTACATTTTTTGACTTCGGTATATATGGTATAGGCGTTGGCGTTCCTAATGTGGCCACTTTTAATATCTGCGCCCAGATCAGCCAGTTCATCGCCGGTGGAAATGATGGCTACAACCGGCTGTTTATACACCTTCACCAAACTGTAATTGAGTGAGGCCAGGATGCCAATGTCTGCTGAGTTCAGGCGTTTGCCCCGCAGCAGGACAGTATCTCCTTTTCTAATTGTCTCTCCTGCCCTTCTGTAATTTTGGCCGGGCTTGACTTCAACAAAAATGTCTACATGACCATTTTTTTCATCAGTATCCTCAAACTGGACTACCGAATTTGTGTTTTGTGGTATTGGCGCACCCGTCATTATTCTGATTGCAGTTCCCGGTGTTACCTTTTTGTCTACGGCGGATTCACCGGCCCTTATTTCTCCGACAACCTCTAGCCTGGTGGGGTTGCTTTTTGTTGCTCCCCGGGTATCTGCCGCTATTATTGCATAACCATCCCTGGCAGAATCATCTGCGGGGGGGACCATGACTTCTGAAACAATATCCTCATAGAGAACACGATTATAGGCGGCTGTAATGGGAATAAATTCAGATCCAAGTGGCTTTACGGAGTTTAATATGTTTTTTTTTGCATTTTCAAAAGATGTAATCAAGTCATCACCCATTGTAAAAAATCCCCGTTTATCAATATTTATTCTATAGTGTCTGGCTTCTAGGAAATTTTAATCCAAAAAACACAACACCGGACTAGCATTGCACAGCAAAGCTGGCCCGGTCGACAATCCCAGGGTCCAACTCCCCTTTTCACAATGGAAGGCAACCCGGTTTCCCAGGGTACCCTAGCGTCCGGTAACCATGTCCTGGTGTAGATATAGGTTAACCAGCTCGGAGAGCATTTAGCAGTTAGTTTTTATTGCTATAATAATACATAGCATTTTGATTATATTTCCTAAATATGCAAAACACAATCCCCCGAAGGGGGATTAATATATATGCTGGGGAAGCAGATCGGATCACAGCCGCAGGCGTCCCTCCACAGGTTTGTAGCCTGTTCTGTGAATGGGACATGGACCGTATGTGGAAAGGGCCTCCAGGTGTTCCGGTGTACAGTAGCCTTTATGGCTGTCAAAGCCGTATTGTGGGTAAATCTTATGGAAGGAATCCATTATGCTGTCTCTGGTTACCTTAGCCAGGATTGAGGCTGCGGCTATGGAAGCGCATAGAGCATCCCCGCCGATAATGGGTGTCTGGGGACAGGCCAGGTGTTTAATTTTGAAACCATCAACTAGTACATGGGCAGGTTTTAGGGTGAGTCCCAAGACAGCCCTGAGCATGGCTTTTAAGCTGGCCTGGTGGATATTGTCAGCAAAAATTTCCTCTACCGATGAAATGCCAATGGACCATGCCCGTGCGGTTTTTTTGATTTGGTTGGCTAATGCCTCCCTTCTGGGGGCTGTGAGTTTTTTCGAGTCATCAAGGCCAATTGGGGCTTCAACCTCGGGCAGAATAACGGCGGCAGCTACCACTGGCCCGGCCAGGGGGCCCCTTCCCGCTTCATCCACACCCGCAATGGGATAGCTCCCCTTTCTTTTCAGGTCTTTTTCATATGTAAACATTTTTGTCAGACGCCTGGCCTCATAGATCATGGCCGTCTCAGTACGCAACAGCTTTCTGTATATTTCAAGGACCCCTATTCTTTTATCCTCCGCCAGGGCTTGCCGGAACTTGGGGCCTGCTCCTTTTGGCCCTACTGCTAATTCTCTAATTTCCTTGACTGTTAACCTTGATATGTCCAATGCTGTTTCCCCCGGGATCCATAGTATTTGTGCCCCATTAACACTACATGTTTAAAGGCGCCCCTTAATTTAACAATAGACTTCGCCATAAAAATAAAATGTCCTTGACCTTAGAGCTGATTTTGCTGCCGGAGTGGAAAATAATTTAATTGACATCCATATGTCCTACTTGTTATGCTCACTCTAGAATAGAGGATCGCACATAATGCTAGGCTAATATAATATAAAAAAGAAAGTAGGCGAAATTTTACAATGCAAACTCCGTCACTACAGGATATTCTGGGGGACTATCATCAGAAATTTCTGCAGATTACAGTAAAGGACGACGCCGTAACTTTCAACATGCCTGATGAGGCGGCTTTGAAACAAGGGCAAGAGAGGACGCTGCCGTTAGCTGCTATATGTCCACCCCAGGTTAAAACTGAAGACTTTTTTACTACCATGAAACAGGTGGCCGGTGTAATCAAGGAACACCTGCCTGAACTAGCTGAGGAAGTAAAGCAGATAGAGTCTGCCTTACCTGTTGCACCATCTGATCGAGAGGAATTTGCCGCCAGAGCATTTATCCCGGGAGAAAATTTGCTTTCACATTTAAAAATAGACCTGTCCCCAGAAACCTTTGGTTTTTTATTGAACCACACTACCAGGCCATATTTGCGACAGTATGCCAACAATGTAAAGGCCATTTTTGATTCCGAAACATGGATGAGAGGGAGTTGTCCTGTCTGTGGCGCCAAACCAGTTTTGGCACTGCTGGAAAAGGAAAGTGGCAAGCGTTACCTATATTGTGGCCTCTGTGAAACGAAATGGCGTTTTTATCGTCTGGGTTGCCCACATTGTGCAAGTAAGGAATCACAATTTTTCACAGTGGAAGGAATGGGGAAATATAGGGTTTATTATTGTGACAAATGCCTGGGCTACATTAAAACTGTAGATGGAGCCAAAATGGGCGGTAAAGAGTTAATGCCTTTCTGGGAAGACATTAATACGGTACAGTTGGACATCCTGGCCATGCGGGAGGGTTATTTCAATCAACAGGTTGATTAATTGTATGAGATAAATAACAGATGGGCAGGAATATTAAGCAAAGGTGTCGTAAGTTAATTCTTTAAAGGTAATAATGGATATGTGTTTCTAATGCCGTAAATCTGGGCAACCGGGTTGATTATGGAATCCCATCCAGATTTTAATTGTTTATTGGCGTGGGCAGACCGCATAAAGCAATACAAATAACAGAAGTAGCAGCAAAAATCGATTTCTTGTATTACCAGTCCAAGGTTGCAATAATTATTTTTCATTGCTTACGGGAGGTGTGAAATGGCTAAAAAAACAGAAGAAATGCCCGTAATGGCACACCTGGAGGAACTGCGCCGGGTTTTTGTTGTTTCTGCAATTTCCATAATAGTGCTAGCCATTGCTGCCTATTTTTTTATTGACCAGATTCTAGAGATCCTCATGGAACCACTGACCAGACTTGATCAAACGGTAAGCTTTCTGGGCGTTACCGAGCCCATATTTGTAAAACTAAAATTATCGTTCTTCACCGGCTTCCTGGCATCGCTACCCATTATTTTGTGGCAAATCTGGGGATTTGTTGTGCCAGCCCTAAAGAAACATGAAAAAATTTTCTTTACCTCGTTTGTAGTGATTTCTTTTCTAAGCTTTATTGCCGGGGTAGCTTTCGGTTTTTTTGGTGTACTGCGTTATGGGGTCAATTTCTTACTACAGTTTGCCGGCCCGAACCTATTCCCGGTCCTGACCATCGACAAGTATATTTCCTTTACAATTTCCTTTCTCATTCCTTTCGGTATAGTTTTTGAGCTTCCCTTAATCAGCTACTTTCTGTCCAGGCTGGGGTTGATCAGCTATGCCTTCTGTGCCAAAAACCGTCGCTACGCGATCCTGGTATCTGTTGTTATTGCTGCTGTTATTACTCCTACCCCAGACATTATTACCTGTCTAATAGTTAGTGGGCCCATGTACCTGCTTTTTGAGTTTAGTGTTTTGGTGGTGCGCATTACCGAACGTAGGATGATCCGCAGAAAGGCGCGGGAACAGGCCAGGGAAGCGGCAGATGCCTAGCCACAATAAATTACCTTGTCCACAATGTCCCAGTAAGGAACAAGACTGTGGTATGACCACATCAACACTATTAGTGGTCAAGGTTTAAGCCTTGGTCGATGAAGTATCAGGCCCAAGAACCTGCCTCTATACAAAATCGTTTTTTAAATTTATGTATGTAATATTATAAACTTCTCAAAAAAACACAGAAAATTTATTTTTTATGCAGGTAAATCAAATAATTGTATAGAACTTAAATAAATAATTTGCGGGCTACCTATTAGATTTTTTTATGGCTTTATAACCCCAATTAATGTCATATGGTGTGACGTAGCCCAAAGCATTTTTTATTTATAGAAAGAAAGGAGGAAATATTTGAGGGGGTATTAGAGTACAGACAGAAAAAGGGTATTATTTGTGTGTGCTAAATCTCCGAACCTGGCAATCTGGAAGCCTATAATAGCTATGAATGCCAGGTCGTTAGGGTGCATAGGGAAACCAATGTGCCTCCCGGATTTGGAAAGGGGATAAGGTGTAATACCCGAGTATCTTAAATCCAAGCAGAAACCGGAGGTGGAATGATGTCTAAAGGTGTCCTGGTGGACATTACCAGGTGTATCGGCTGCCGCAGCTGCCAGGTTGCGTGCAAATCATGGAACGATTTGCCAGCCGATAAGAGCGAGTTTTCCAACAGCTGGGACAACCCAGAGAAGTTGAGTGCCAATACCTGGACCAAGGTAAATTATTATCTGATCGAAAATGACGACAAACTCAAATGGCGCTTCGTAAAAAGACAGTGTATGCACTGTCTGGAACCTGCCTGCGAGTCAGCATGTTTTACTCATTCCTTTGTTAAAACAAAAGAAGGGGCAGTAATTTACAAGCCAACAGAACTTAATAAGGATTACTGTGTCGGCTGTCGCTACTGCATGATTGCTTGCCCTTTCGGAGTGCCTTCATTCCAGTGGGACAAGGCTTTCCCCTATGTGTTGAAATGCCGTTTTTGCTATGATCGCATGAAGGAAGAGGGTATGGAACCGGCCTGTGTTTCAGCCTGCCTCACAGGTGCGTTGCAATACGGGGAAAGGGATGAACTATTGGCTGAGGCCTGGGAAAGAATTAATGCAATCCCAGGATATGTAAAACATGTATACGGTGAAAAGGAATATGGTGGTACCTCGTGGCTTTATATTTCTGACGTTCCCTTTGACAAAATAGGTTTCAGGACCGAAGCTTTCGGCAAACCTGTCACCACCAGGTCAATACCTTCCCTAACTTGGGATGTGCTTAAATGGACCCCTGCTCTATTCTTTGGATGGGGTGCCGTTCTAACCATAATGCGCGCCTACACCAAGCGCCGTGCGGAGCATGTTGAAGAGTCGGAACTGTTTGAGCCTATTGACAATAAGTAGTTATTCTGGATAACTGGAGGTGAGAATCAAATGCAATTTGGACGCTTTAGTTTCAGGTTGACTGGTTTTAGAAAGTTATTGATACTGTTGATGGGAATCGCTATTGTAGTTGCACTTTGGCGTTTTATATCGGGCTTGGGAGCGGTAACCAATCTGAGTGATGAATGGCCCTGGGGTCTGTGGATTGGTTTTGACTTGCTTTGCGGCATTGCCCTGGCCGGTGGCGGTTTCAGCACGGCCCTGATTGTGCATGTGCTGCACAAGGATAAATACCTGCCGATAGTCCGGGCTGCTCTTTTGACTTCCATGCTTGGCTATATAATAGCACTGGTCAGCTTGTTCCTGGATATTGGCCGCTGGTTCAACTTCTGGCGCCCCTTCTTTTATTGGGGATATCACTCAGTGTTATTTGAAGTGTTTTGGTGCATAGCCCTCTATACAACTGTGCAGATACTGGAGTTCGGCGATATTGTTTTTGAAAAAATCCATTTCCCGAGTCTCAAAAGAATACTGCACGCTGCATTGCCTTTCTTGTTAATTCTGGGAATAGTTTTACCTTCCCTGCACCAGTCCTCACTTGGATCCCTCTATATTGTAGCCGTTGACAGGCTTTATCCCCTGTGGTGGTCGATGCTCATCCCATTTTTCTTCGTTTGGTCGGCCTTCTTTCTTGGGCCCGCTATGGTTACCATCGAAGGGACACTTGCTGCTAGGACATATGGACGGGAACCAGAATTACCAATATTCTCTAGCCTAACAAAAGTGACCCTGTGGATGCTGGTCATTTATCTCATTGTGAAAATAATTGATCTGGTCTACCGGGGTGTGTTTTCTATGGCCTTTAATGGGGCCTTTGAAAGTAATATGTTCCTAATAGAAATGATTTTGTTTATTATCCTCCCAATCATCATGTACGCTATGCCGTCGGTACGCAACAAGCTAGGTGGTGTTTTGACAGCTTCCATACTAGTGGTCGTAGGGGTCGTGTTCAACCGGGTAAACGTGGTATTTACAGGTATGGCGGGAGCCATGGGAGGCAGCTATTTCCCCAGTATTTGGGAATGGTTGATCACTCTCGGTATGTGGAGCTTCCTGGTCCTGGCATATTGTTTCTTTGTTGAAAATTTCCCAATTATGGCCAAAGAGGAGTATGTTCATGGCAGCGGTCACTCAATTGGAACCGGTACAGGCTTCCAGGCCTAATTGTAAATGATGCTTGAAATGAATTACAGGATATGGATTTGTGCGATACCCAGCAAAATTAACAGTGTTTATTCCAAGGTAAAGGAGGGTAATATTAACCGCTATGAAAAAAGGTATTAGCCGCCGTGATTTCTTTAAGTATTTGGGAATAGGCGCGGCTGGAACGGTTTTTTTTGAGGGAATCAGTGCCAAACCTGCTGCTGCAAGCGATAACTTGCCCAGCTTTGATATGGGTCCTTTAAAAATAACGAAAACTAAGGAAACCTCCTCCGGCTGTTCCTATTGTGGATGTGGTTGTACCACTATAGTTTACTCTGAAAATGATAAGGTGGTTTATATTGAAGGGGATCCTGACAGCCCCGTTAATGAAGGGGCCTTATGTCCCAAGGGGACAGCTCTTTCAGATGTTTATACAATTGTAGATAAAAACCGTCAACGCGTGCTCAATCCGGGGCGGTTAACGGAGGTTCTTTACCGTGCCCCTGGCAGTGACAAGTGGGAGGTAAAAGACTGGGACTGGGCCTTATCTGAAATTGCCCAGCGGGTAAAAAAGACCCGGGATGAAACATTCGAAGAAAAAGATGAAAATGGTGTTACAGTTAACCGCACCATGGCTATTTGCCAAATGGGCAGTGCCAATGTAAACAACGAAGAGGATTATATAATAAATAAGCTGATGCGGGGTGGTCTTGGTGTAGTTGATCTCGATCACTGTGCCCGCCTCTGACACTCTCCCACCGTAGCCGGTCTGGCTAATTCATTTGGTCGGGGAGTAATGACAAACAACTTTAATGACTATCAAAACACAGACATATTCTTGATTATCGGTTCCAACCCGGCTGAAGCCCACCCAATGGCCATGCGTCATATCGGCAAGGCCAAGGGAAAAGGGGCCAAAATCATTGTCGTTGACCCCAGGTTTACCAAAACAGCGGCTCAGGCAGATATTTATGTTCCCTTGCGTCCGGGTACAGATATTTCATTTCTGTATGGTTTGATGAATTATGCCATAGAAAATGATCTTTACCAACATGAATATGTGCAAAACTATACCAACGCTTCCTACCTAATCAATCCTGACTATCATTTTGAAGACGGACTTTTCTCAGGCCTAGAGGAAAAGGACGGCAAACTGGTCTACAACACTGCAAGTTGGGCTTACCAAAAAGATGGCGATAATATTAGAAAGGATCCTACAATGCAGGATCCTCAGTGCGTCTGGCAAATTTTGAAAAAGCATGTTTCTCGCTATGACATAAAAACAGTAAGTAGGGTCACGGGAACCCCGGAAGACACCTTGCTGGAGGCTTACTCTACCTACTGTGAGTCAGGAAAACCGGATGTGGCCGGTAACCTAATATATGTATTGGGGATCACCCAACACAGTTATGGTACCCAAAACACAAGGGCAACTTGCATGGTTCAACTCCTACTGGGCAATGTGGGTATGCCCGGTGGCGGTGTGAACCCGCAACGGGGGCAATCTAACGTTCAGGGCGCCTGTGACATGGGGATGCTATGGAACAATATTACAGCCTATCTTGCTGTCCCTGATGCCACTAAACACCCCACATATCAGGAATACCTGGATGTGACAACACCGAAAACGGGTTACTGGTCCAACACACCTAAATTTGTCGCCAGTTTGCTTAAAGCCTGGTACGGAGAGAAAGCAACCAGGGAAAATGACTTTTGTTTTGATTGGTTGCCTAAGTCAGATGGTAAAGACCACTCCCACATGTCTTCCTACGGCTCCCTGGCGGAAGGACATATTAAGGGTGTCTTTTGCTGGGCTGAAAACCCCTCTGTGGCCGGACCTGATGCTTCTAACGAGGCCAAAGCTCTGGAGAATGCGGATTGGATGGTATGTGTCGATATTTTCGAGAACGAAACGGCTGCTTTCTGGAGGCGTCCAGGAGCAAACCCGGCAGACATAAAAACAGAAGTATTCTTACTGCCGGCAGCCCATATTTATGAAAAAGAAGGCACCAGAACAAGTAGCGCACGTCATATTCCCTGGCGTTGGAAGGCCGTAGAACCACCCGGACAGGCAAAAAGTGACCTTTGGATTGCTGACAGGTTGTACAAGGCTATCCGCAAGGAATATGAGGCCGGCGGTGTATTCACAGACCCCATTTTGAACATAACCTGGGATTATGACCAACCGGATAATGATGAGCCGGATATAGAAAAAATAGCCATTGAAATTAACGGCTATAATGTGGCTGATGGCCGGGTCCTGGGTACGTTTGGTGACCTCAAGGATGATGGCTCCACAGCCTGTGGGGTATGGGTTTATACCGGTTATTACTATGTTGATCCCCAGGAGCAAGACCCGTTACTAAAGGTGCCTGCTACTAAGCGGCACGGTACTGAAGATAAAAGCGGCCTTGGTGTATTTCCTAAATGGACCTTTGTCTGGCCCCTGAACCGGCGTATTGTTTATAACCGTTGTTCCGCCGACCCAGCCGGACGGCCCTGGAAAAAGGATAAGCCTTTGATCTACTGGGATGGAGCAAAATGGGTTACCAACGATGTACCTGACTTTGGTATCGTGAACCCGGTGACAAAAGAGCCCTCACCGCCTGAAGTAACGGCCAACGCACCCTTTATTATGCTGCCGGAGGGGCAAGCACGTTTCTTTAACCCCTCAGGGTTAAAAGAGGGCCCGATGCCGGAACACTATGAACCGGTAGAAAGCCCAGTGAAAAACCTGATTAGTAGCCAGCAAAATAACCCCATGGCAATGAGATGGGACGGCATTTTTTCTAACCTGGCCGAAACCGGCAGTGAAGAATTCCCTTATGTTGCTACTACTGTCCACTATATTGAGCATTACCAAACTGGGGTCAGGACGAGAAACAGCCCCTGGCTGGTGGAATTGATGCCGGAGCAATTTGCTACCATATCACCGACCCTGGCTGCCAATTTAGGTATAAAAGCCGGAGATGATATCATTGTGAGCAGTGCCCGGGCAGAAATAAAATGCAAGGCCAACGTTTTGCCGATTGTGAGACCTTTAATTGTCAATGATAGTCCCGTGGAAATTGTATCGTTACCATGGCATTGGGGCTACACGGGGTTATCCCAGGGTGATGTTGGGAATAATCTAACGCCCTTTATTGGCGATGCTAACGTTGCTGTTCCGGAGTACAAGGCCTTCCTGGTTAATATTAGAAAAGCATAAATATTAACTAGAACTAAAAGGTTAAAGGATTAGCAAACCAGCAAACAGCCAGATGATGCCGGCCTACAGGAGTCTAACCCGGCCTGAAAATGCCGGGTATGGCTCCAGAGGCAGGCTAAATAATGGGGTTATCCCTAAAACTCATCTAGTCTAAAACCTTCGCATCAATTTTTTGCGGAGGTTTTTTCATTAATGTGACTCGATCTAAGAAATCTAAACTATAGGATAAACCATTAACTAGTGAAGGATGTATAAGGGTATGACGATATGGAAAAAACGGCTGGGAAAAAAAGGTGAGGACTATGCTGCTGAATATTTAAAAGGAATTGGATATAAGGTGATTTGCCGGAATTACACCTGTGGTCTCGGTGAAATAGATTTGATCGCCATAGATAGAAGAGTGACTATCTTTGTGGAGGTTCGTTCACATAGTAGTGTAAAATACGGGTTACCCCAGGAGAGTGTTACGAGGCGCAAGCAGCATAAATTAAGGCAGGTGGCCTGGAATTATCTAATCGCACATGGAAAAACCGACAGTAGCTGCCGGTTCGATGTCATTGGTATTTTGTTTGATAAGAATGAAAGGGTAAGCAAGCTGGAACATATAATAAACGCCTTCTAATAATGATCGGGGGATGTTAGATACATTTTAGATATTCCCACGAAAAAGAAAAAATTTAGCAGGTTGTTTTCTGCTACTATATGTAAACAAGTGTTTTGGCATAATGGCAATGTTGGAAGCAGTATAGGATAAAATCTGTCTAAAAATGTGGCAGCCGAATTGCTGGGGTAACTCTACATTACACAGAAGATTAAATGTGATTAGTTTTATGAATCAAAATCACCTGCTGCCTCCGGTTGATAGAGGATTTCTTTTACCTCCAATCTGACCATGCCACTGGGGATTTTCCAGTCAATAGCATCCTTTTCACGTAAGCCGATGATCGCCGTACCCACCGGGGCCAGCACAGAAATTTTATCCTCCATTATGTTGGCCTCATTAGGGTAAACAAGTGTGTAGATCATCTCTTCGCCGGAATCTATGTCTCTTAACAATACCTTTGAATGCATGGTAATCACATCATGTGGAACCTTCTGAGAATCCACTAATTGCGCCCGATCCAATTCCTGTTCCAGGTTATTAAGGTACACTTCGCTACTGGGATGAAATTCTTTTGCTTCATTTATAAGTTTCTGTAGTTTAATTTTGTCTTTTTCAGTAATGAATATTTGCCTCGACAATGGTCAAGCCACCTTTCATAAACTGCTAAAAAATATTCGGCGACTACCTTGTAACCGCCGATCTGATATGTTTGGTTTATAGGTCGAGCTTAGAAAAACTGTGATAATATGTCTCCTACTAAATTATTATATACAGAATATATTATAAAGTAAAGATCTGTTGGTCGTGCAATTTCGCCCCGATTTTTCAAAAGGTAGGGTATCAGCGGGGCTGTTATTAACACAAGATATAACACCGGGTGCAATGGTGTGGTATAAAAAACAAGACACCATATTTCCCTTCCTTGTTACCCTAATAGCTGGATAGGATCTTGTCTAGAGAGCGGTATTGGAAGGCTTCTGCCAGGTGACCATCATTAATAATATCTGCACCGTCCAGGTCGGCAATTGTGCGGGAAACCTTGAGGATTTTGTCATGAGACCGGGCACTTAGTGCTAATTTTTGAAAGGCGGACTGCAGAAGACTCCGGGCTGTTTTGGTCATTTGACAGTAACGGCCTATGTCTCTTGGTTTCATTTGGGCGTTGCAAAAAGGGGCTTTTTGATTACCATTTTGGTGAATACTGAGAAATCTTTCACGCTGGCGTTTCCGTGCTAATTCAACCCTTTTTTTTATGGATGCCGATCCTTCTGGTTTTTTTTTCGAGTTAATTTCTTCATATGGTAGCCTTGGCACCTCTACGCAGATATCCATTCGGTCCAGGAGTGGACCGGAAAGACGGGAGATGTAACGGTGCACCTGATAGGGGGTACACATGCATTCCCGCAAGGGATCTCCTAGATAGCCACAGGGGCATGGATTTAAGGCCCCAACAAGCATTATCCTGGCGGGATATGTCAGTGTGGCGGCAGCCCTTGATATTGTAATGACGCCGTCTTCAAGGGGTTGACGAAGGGCTTCAAGGGCATTTTTGTGGAACTCAGGTATTTCATCCAAAAATAAAACTCCATGATGAGCAAGGCTAATTTCACCGGGGCGGGGTGTTCTACCACCACCAACGATTCCCACAGCAGAGGCTGTATGATGGGGCGACCTGAAAGGCCTATGGGTAACCAGTGGCATGTCAGGTGTGAGTAGGCCGGCCAGGCTGTAAATTTTAGTTGTTTCAATAGATTCATAAAAGGTCATGTCAGGCAGGATACCGGGTAGACGACGGGCCAACATTGTTTTGCCTGAACCAGGGCTGCCAAACATAAGCAGATTGTGCGAACCGGCAGCAGCCACCTCTAGTGAGCGCCTGGCAGTATGCTGTCCCTTTACATCAGCAAAGTCAGGGCAGCCTGCTCCAGATGGTTTACTATAATGTCCTAAATCTAGAGAGAAAGGTGCTATGTTGTTTTCACCTCGCAAAAAACCAGCTAGTTCCGCCAGACTGGAGGCGGGGAAAATAGTTGCATTTTTAACAAGGGCAGCTTCGGCTGCATTTTCCCTGGGAACAATGATTTCATCCATTGATGCTTCTACGGCTGCCAGGACATTGGGCAGCGCCCCGGTAATACTGCGTAGGGAGCCGTTTAAAGAAAGCTCACCCAGGTAGGCGAATCTTCCGTACTGTTCCTGGGATAGCTGTTCAGTAGCAGCGAGAATCCCTATTGCAATGGGCAAATCATATATGGGGCCTTCTTTTTTTAGATCTGCCGGGGCCAAATTCACAGTAATTCTTTTGATAGGGAACTCCAATCCAGAATTTTTTATTGCCGCCCGCACCCGATCCTTTGACTCTCTGACTGAGACATCAGGAAGCCCTACTATGTCAAAACAAGGCAGGCCATTAGAAATATCAACCTCAACCTCCACTACCTGACCATCAAGACCATGAAGGGCAGTGCTTTTTACGATGGCTATCATCTAAGCCTCCGCTAAATAGTTATTCTTTCCATTATTTGATATTCGACCAGATGTTCTTTAATCCTTCCAGAAACAATATGGACTGTAATGCCAGAACCTATATCATCTCGCTGGTTATTGTCTACCTATTGTCTTGTAGTGAGGCCTTATAGCAGTTCATGCAAAGTATCCGGCAGTTGCCTACATCAAGGGGGCGATCAGATGACTGGCGGTAGGCTTCCCAACCGCCGGGTAGATTCAGGCCTCTCATGTTGTAAATAACCATATTATTGCATCTTCCCGCATGTTTATGGTTATTTGCAATGCACTCACATTCTCCGTCTGAACGAATAAAAGCTGCTTTGACTACATCAATAGAAAAAATATGTGACATTCTTTATCCCCCCATTATAAAAAATACTAATAGACTATGATTCTATTAACTGGTGGGGTTACCCTTTCTGTAGGGTTCAATTGTTCTATTTTACAGTAAGGCGGCAAGGGATAAAGAACTGGTAGCAAAAATTCTTCGTTTAATTCATGTGAATTTGATATAATTGGCATAAAGTGTGCTGGATAGGTACAGCAACCGTAAAAAGGGAGGGGTTTTATGTTCGGTTTTGGCATAAAAAACAAAAAAGTTAAAGAACTACGGAAAAACCAGGGTTTAACGGCCAGGGAACTGGCACAGCTGGTAAAGCTGGATACCATTGATATTTTAAAGGTAGATGATGTCAGGTTGAAGGATTTATCGGAACCAATAAAGTCAAAAATTATGCCTATCCTGCGGGGATTTATATAAAATGATGAGGGTTTACCAGGCTAGCTGACTACTGAAGATGTGTATATAACAGGCAGGGATTTGACATTATAATAGAGAACCCTGGAATTGACTATAACTTTAAAGGGGCTTGAGGGTATGGATGGAAGTAGGGGATCAAAAAATAAAATTTGGGCCGGCCTGGCAAAACATTTCCGGGATGCCCTGACCGGGGCCCTGGAAGACGATCCTACCCAGGATATCAGGGATGGCTACCATCAAAAGCTGGATAATGAATTTGGCACTGAATTGGGTGTTAACCCACCTCCGGACGGTCAGAGAAAAGATCCAATCCAAATAATAAGGGAAGGTTACGAAAAAAGGCTGGGTGATGGGGGGCAAGCCCACAGCAGCATTAGTTCCCTTGAGGATGAACTGAAGGAGGAACCAATCCGGGAAATTAGAGAGGGTTTGACCAGCAGAACCAATTATAAAAATGATGTCCAGCATAGCCTTGATGATCTGGAAGAGGAAGCCGAAGAACCCATTCAGCACATCCGTGACACCTACAATAAAATTATAGATGAGGAATATGCAGAACCAACAGGCATACCCCATACACCCCAGAAAGAAAGTCCAAAAAAGGCAGGGATTGACCCATCTCAAGGTATCAGGGAAGCATACAATCGAATGTTTGATCAAAGAGAAAGCAACCTGCAAAAACACAATCATGACAGGGAACAGTTACCATGGTGGAAGAAACTTTTTTAACCAGGCTATAGGATGTCTCCTGTAAATATGATTGGCAAAAATGACCCCCGGCACAAAAAAGGCCGGGGGCCTAAATTTTTTTATGATTTTTAAGGAGGATATAAAGAGTGTTTAGCTAAAAATATTTAAATGTGTTAGGCTTTATAGTGTTAGACACCAGTTGTATGTTATCAAGACCGGGGCTTAAACAGCCATATCAAATTATACTAGTGTACTTGCTCCGCGCGCAGGTTGACTGGCTGGTAGTTGTCAATCAGCCGGCCACCGGCGACAACTACTACCGGAAACCGGCCGGCATTGAAGGTGGAACCAACATTGCCCCGGGCATCAACAGCCAGGATACCACCCTCTGCCTTCTTTTGTTCATACAGTCTACCCAGGGCTAGCCTGGTAGCTTGATTGGGTTCATTGCCTGCGGCGATAACTTGATCAACATATTTTGCGGTTAGGGTTTCTATAAAAGCTTCACCAATACCTGTGCATACAACAGCGCTTGTTTTTGAGGCGAAAATACCACCGCCAAGGCTGGGAGTATCCCCAACACGGCCCGGCGTTTTAAGCAAACAGCCACCGGTGGATGAAGCTGCAGCGAGTCCTGTTCCGTCCCATAGGACGCAGCCAACGGTGTCACCATAGGGAGCAGCAAGACCTGTATATAGGTTTTGGGCCGGTTTTTCACCACGGGCCAGGCTTGCCCGGGCTTTTTGCCAGGCTTCACGCTGTCTGCCGGCTATGCAGTCTGCTACGGGGAAACCCTGTGCCCGGGCAAATTTAACAGCCCCGGCACCAGCCAGGATCACATTTGATGTCTTCTCCATTAGTGCCCGGGCTACAGAAATAGGATGTTGGACATCCTGAATGGCAGCAACAGCGGCAAAACGGCTAGATGGACCATCCATGATGGCAGCATCCATTTCTACGATACCATCAAAATTAAGTACGGAACCGTAGCCACAATTAAATTTGGGGGATTTCTCCAGCACCTGCAGCACCGCCTCCAGCGCTTGAACACGGCTTTTTAGCAGGAGTTCATAACCTTTTAACGCTGCCTCCTGGAGAATTTCCAGATACTGTTTTTCCCGGCTGGTATCCAACCCGCCATGTACGGCTATTATTCCCATGTCCATAGTTTGGGCATTAAGTGTTTCCTCTATGCATGGGGCCCTGGAATCCGAAAAAAGAGGGTCTTAATTTTGCTCATTTATATTTTGATCATTAATGTGGCCTGTTTTTTAATCATGTGTTATGACAAAGCCATGGCCAAATCTCACAGGTACAGGGTACCGGAGATCAGGTTGTTATTGCTGGCTGCTATAGGCGGATCCATAGGTGTTTATATTGGTATGCATGTTTTTAAACATAAAACCCGAAAGCTCCTTTTTACCCTTGGTATACCAATAATAATGTTTATCCAGATTATGGTTTTTAGGATGCTCCTTTAATACCCTATAAATGACTTTTGCTAAATCACCTCAAGGTGTCTGCCCTGTTAGTGCTGGAATATCCCGTATCTTAGTGATATGGGATTATTATTTTTAGGTGAAAAAACTAAATAATTTATAGAATACGGCTGTTACGGCAGCAGCCATCACCGGCCCACAGGGTCTACCGCGGAGGACAAGAATCCCTGCCACAGTACCTGCGGTTAGCCCAAATATAATTTCTGGGCTTGTGTTCATTAGGTTCAGGCCGTCCCCATTGAGTTTCGTGGCCAGGGCACCTGCCGAGAGGGCCAGTAGACCTTTTAGAGATACTGATGAGTATATATCCTCCTTGGCCAGTTTGCCGGTGGCTATCGGTGTCAGGATATGCAGCATTAAAAATAAGAGCCCGATTTCTATGCCGCGTTTCTCCAGCAGGGGGAGAATTATCTGATCCAGGCTGAAGTATCTAACACAGAGCAGAATACAGGATGAGACGACAATAATATTTGATCGGCCAAAAAGCCCTAAAAACAGTAGAATTATTAGTATTATTTCTGAAGCCTCATGGCCCAGGAAAGGATTGCTCATCCGGATCATCTCCGTTATATTGATAGGATATGCCAGTAGCCCCATAATATTACATATTAACAGTCAAAAAATATTGTTATTTTAAAGGTTAATTGCCTATGGTGGCAGGTTTTTCTAGGTTGATCATGAATTTAAATACATAAAAACAATTTTAAGGGAGGAGAAAACATGGCCAAATTGCTGGAGGTAGGTGTCAAGGGGATAGCCAGGGATGAGGTAACGGATCAAAACACGGCCATCGCTTACGGCAATACGGTGGTAAATGTATATGCCTCACCGGCTATGATTGGCTTGATGGAAAAGGCCACCCTGGAATCTGTCTTACCTTATTTGGAAGAGGGGATGACCACGGTAGGTACAAGGTTTGAGGTGCAGCATCTATCACCAACACCGGTAGGTAAGAAGGTGGCAGTCTATTCAACCCTGGTGGGTATTGTAGGAAAGAAGCTTTTGTTTACCTTTGAGGCCTGGGATGATAAGGAACAAATTGGCAGAGGAACACATGAGAGGTTTATAGTGGATCTGGACAGCTTTCTCCAGAGGGCTCGGGAAAAGAAGATAGGAAAAGGCACATAAACAATAACATTCTATGAAAGAGTTCCCTCTCCTTGATATAATGTAATTGATTGGGAGAAAATACGAGGCGTAAAAGGTGTTAAGACATGTCTATAAAACTCTTTGCCAAAACAGAAACCAAAAAGGGTGTTAATAAGGATATTGTTAAACTGACCTGGGGAGCTATGAACAACGCCGGAAGAATATTTTATTCCCACACAGAATTGATGGATTTGGCGGATTTTGAAAGATTTAAAAAGTTGTTTGTGTCTCTGGGACCCGATGATGAGAAAAGAGTGGACACCGGGCGGTCAATATTTTAGCCTTGATGCGACACCGCAAAAACATGTGTAATATTGGAGGGAACCGCTATGCGTTTAATCTATCTTGCTGACACACATATACGTAGCGGAATTCCTGAAAACCGCAGGGACAACTTTTTCAATGCCATTTCATTAAAGCTTTCTGAGGTGCTTGGTCTTTGCCGGCAAAACCAGGTTGACTTTATAATTCATGGTGGGGACGTTTTTGACCATCCCCACCCCGATCAGAAATCTCTAGAACTATTCAACTGGTTTTTAAAAGAATTGGATTTGCCGGCCTACTGTGTAGCAGGTAATCACGATCTTATTGGGCAGCGGTTGAACAGTCTTGAACATACTGCTGTGGGCAAGCTGGCTAAACAGGGATTAATCAACCTTTTGCAACCTGGAAAAGCATTATACCTGGACAACGGTGGTTGCGTGTTGCAGCTCAGCGGCCAGCATTTTTATGGTAACATCGATAGGCAAAAGAACAAGGAGCATTATATGGTTAAAAAGAAACACTGTGATATAGCGCTCCATGTGGTCCATGGCATGCTTTTGCCCAAGGCGTTTTCCAATCAGGTTCCCTGTACCCTAATAACTGAGATAATTTCCACGGAGGCAGACATTACCCTGGGAGCACATGCCCATCTTGGCTATCATGAGGTGGTCGGTGACAAGTATTTTCTGAACCCTGGCGCCTTGGCCCGTCTAACAGGTCTAAAACAGGAATTGGTGCGCAGGCCCAGGGTCCTTTATGTGGAATTTAATGCCCGGGGCCAGGCAAGATATAAGTTCATACCTCTAACATCACCCCAACCGGGTCCAGATATAATGGGGGATCGTCCAGGGGGCTTTATCTAAGAATATTGGAGGACGAATTGTTCCTGGTTTTCTATTGAATTCAATGTACTTGTTCCCTGGCCAGATCCCGGGGGTCTATTTTGCGGGGCGGTTGTTCAAACCAGCCATTCTCAATCATGATATTTAACCCATCCTCCCCATAGTTGGCAGCTTCGCCAATCAGCCGGGTGAAGCTTACACCGAGATCATGCCTCAGGGAAGTAGCCATAGCATTAGCGAGATTACCGATGCCGATACCTGTTAAAATCACCATGTGCTGCATCATTAATTTGTCGGAGAAGGGAGGCGTGGTTAAGTCCAGGAGCAACACCCCGGAGTGCATTGGAGCAGGTATTTTTTCCTTTTGTAAAACGGAATTGAGTATATCTGCATGTTTTCGTGAGATATCCGTTCCTCTAGCCATATATGCCCGGACCTGCTCTGACCCGGCCACCTGCTGAAAACCTGTTGCCAAAAGGCCCCCGATCACATTATTTCTAATGCCGGAAAAAAGGTGATTTATTTCCAGCTCTAGAAGGGGCCTGCGTTTGCCTAGAAAACCGCGTAAGAAGTCCTGTTTTTCCACAATATCTGTTTCCTTGAAAATATTAACAGCCGGTGGGCGGATATAAATGCCTTTTTCCAGCATCAAGTCGGAAAACCGGTTATAGTATCCCATTGTGGAAGAAACCGACGCCGTAAAAAATTCCCTTACGTCCTTGCGGGTTGTATGGGCCAAATCCATGCTGTTTAATTGAAGCCCAATCTGGGCCATATGCAAAATATAGTAATAATAGTACAGGTCTGTAAACAACCTGGGGCTTTCCGGCTCCAGATCATTATCCGTAAACCCGATTGGAACGGGGTGTCCTTCTTCTGTAAGCACTTCCGTGGAACGGTTTATCCGCTCTTCAAACATAGACAGG
The DNA here is from genome assembly GCA_012518875.1 of Peptococcaceae bacterium. Lineage (GTDB taxonomy): Bacteria > Bacillota > Desulfotomaculia > Desulfotomaculales > Pelotomaculaceae > Syntrophopropionicum. The sequence goes on along the minus strand of JAAYRI010000087.1, from coordinate 51,439 downwards.
GCTTCCTCGATATGCAGGCGCAGGTCCTGGTCATCACAGGTGCTTAAAAAGTGTTTAAAGACGCAGTAAAGCATTTTGTAATAGAGATTTACCTGCCAGAGCCTGGCTGATTCAGGGGCCGTTAGCGGGGGATTGTGGTGGGCCACCAGGCCTTCGCCCCGGGTTTCCACAGCAGTATGGTGTTCCATGTTTAATTCCTCCCGGGAAGATATTAAAAATATTGTTCTCTCTGTTAGTGCAAAGTATTCTAATATCAAGTATCAAGCTGTATACGGCCTGACAATGGTTGAAAAGGACGACTTTATGACAGCCATACTTATTCTTTCTAAAAACCAAAAAATAGGCAGGTGAAAATCCTGGTTTTCTGAAAATCCACGGGAACGATGTACCGGCTATGAGGTTAAATGTATTGTGCAAACTAGCTATCTACCGGTTTGGGAAACCAGGCAAACTGATGGAAAACAAGATAAAACCGGGCCTTACCGGCGAGGTGAGGATGACGGTTAGTGAAAAGGAAACGGCAGTTGTTTACGAAAGTGGTTCTGTGCCAGTTTTCGCAACACCGGCCCTGATTCGTTTCATAGAAAAGGCAGCTTTATTATCTGTGGCCTCCTATCTGGAGGAAGGTTCAACCACAGTTGGTACCAGGGTTGATGTTAAGCACCTGGCTGCCACCCCCGTAGGCATGGAAGTAGTTGTTACTACCCGCCTGGCGGAGGTTACTGGAAAAAAGCTGCTATTTACAGTTGAGGCGCGGGACCGGATTGACTTGATCTGCTCGGGTATCCATGAACGGTTTATTGTAAACACAGATCGCTTTGTCAGTAAGGCCACAGGTAAACTCACAAAATAACATGCCAGGGGACAGTCCCGTGAAATTTATCAATAAATCCTAATAGGACTGTTTCTTCATTTGATAGGGGTGTAGTCTTTTGTCACTACGGTTTATTGTCGGCCGGGCAGGAAGTGGTAAAACCCAGGCCTGTCTGGAACAAATTCGCACAGAATTAAAGGCCGGCCCAACCGGTACCCCACTGATATTGCTGGTACCGGAGCAGTCTGTTCAGCAGTCTGAATATATGCTGGCCGCTACCCCGGGGCTAAAAGGATTTGTCCGGGCAGGGGTATTCAGTTTTCGGTGTTTGGCCCACCGGGTATTACAGGATGCGGGCGGGTTAGCTCGATCTCCTATCGGGGAACAGGGCAAGCGGATGCTCCTGTGGCGCCTGTTGGCGGAGCGCCGGGATGAAATAAAGGTATTTCGCGGTTCGGTTAACAAACCCGGCTTTTTGGACACCCTGGCACACACCCTGGGAGAAATAAAAAATTACTGCCTCGAACCGGAGGAGCTGGCTACTGCTGCCGCCGCCTTACATAACCGCCAGGGGGCAGAAACATTGGCGGAAAAGCTGGATGAACTCCACCTGTTTTACAGCGATTTTGAGGGTTTTCTGGCCAATCGTTTTATTGAACCCGGGGACCATTTAAAACTTCTAGCGGAGCGTTTGCCGCTATCGGCCGCAGTCCAAAATGGTAAGGTCTGGGTAGATGGCTTTTCTAATTTCACACCACAGGAATGCCGGGTGCTGGCCTCCCTTATGCATTGTGCCCGGCAGGTAAACATTACCCTGTGTGCTGATGGGGCCACCCTTGATGCTGGATTGGATCGGGCCGGAGTGTTCTACCCCATCTGGAAAACCTATGCATCCCTCTCCCGGTTGGCGGCCGCAGAGGACATCCCGGTGGAAGAACCCCTGGTTCTAGACGGCTCTGGAGGGGTACGGTACCATAGTCCCGGTATAGCCCACCTGGAAAAACATTTTTTCAGTTACCCGGCCCCCCAATGGTATGGCGACGAAGGCGGTGTCCTTTTGGCCGCGGCAGCCAACCCCAGGGCGGAGATAGAGGGGGTAGCCCGCGAAATCACAGCCCTTTGCCGGGACGCCGGGTATAGATACAGGGAAATCATTATCCTGCTGCGGAATCTTGATCACTACGCCGAGGAAATCCGCTGCATTTTTGCTGATTACGGTATCCCGGTGTTTATTGACCGGCAGGGGACAGTGATGCACCATCCACTGGTGGAGCTGGTGCGAGCCGCCCTGGAGGTAACCCTTTCCAACTGGTCATTTGACCCGGTTTTTCGTTTTTTAAAAACTGATCTTGCCCCACTGAGCCGTAAGGAAATTGATTTATTAGAAAACTATGTGCTGGCCCATGGCATCAGGGGCAGCCGTTGGACTGATGGAGAGCCCTGGGAATACTACCGCTGCTTTTCCCTGGAGGAAGATAGCAAACCCGGGGATGAAGAAAAGGGGGAACTGGACGCTGTCAACCATATCCGCTGCCGGGTAGTGTCTTTTCTTGACGAATTTTGCCGGACAGCCAGTCCAGGGATCAATGTTCGTGGGATTACAGAAGCCCTGTTTAACCTGCTGGAAAAAATGCAGGTGCCGGAAAAGCTGGCTAGCTGGGTCAAAGCAGCCGAAAAAGACGTCCCACTGGAACAGGTGCCGGAACACAAGCGGATCTGGGATGGTTTGATTGCCCTCCTGGAACAGGTGGTAGAGGTACTGGGCGATGAAGTCCTGCCCATTGAAGACTACGCTGCCATCCTGGATGCCGGGTTGGCGGGTATGGGTCTGGATCCGGGTTCGCCTGGTTTTGATCAGGTGATGGTTTGCTCCCTGAAACGCCTTCGCAACTCAGGAGCCAGGGTGGCTTTTGTTATGGGCGCTTGCGACGGTATGTTGCCGGCCAGGGTAGTTGAAAAGGGGCTTCTGTCTGAAGAAGAAAGGGACCGGCTGCGGGCTATAGGCCTGAGGCTGGCCCCTGGTACACGACACAGGGTTTTTGAAGAACAATACCTTATCTATATTGCCCTTACCCGCTCCTCAGAAAAACTGTATCTCAGCTATCCCCTGGCCGATGATGAGGGGAGGGCAATGGCACCGTCACCTGTGGTGGCCAGGCTCAAAGCACTATTCCCCCGTCTGGAGAAACTTTTTTGGCCCCTTGAGCCCAGCGGCGAAAGGGTACAGGAACTGGCTTTTGTCAACAATCCTCTGTGTACGCTGCCTCACCTGGTTACCAGGATGCGGGAGGTTAAGGAGGGACAGACAGTTGCCCCTCTTTGGGCAGAGGTTTATTCCTGGTTTATGGGTAGTGCTTGCCGGGAAAAAACATCCTTTGCTCTTTCCAGCCTATTTATCTCAAATAAGGAAGCCAGGCTGCCTGCCCCTGTCAGTAAGGCACTTTATGGGCCCAGGCTGAAAACCAGCATATCCGGCATAGAAAAATTTCTGGCCTGCCCCTTTGCCCATTTTCTGGCCCGGGGATTAAGGCTGCAGGAGCGGATTATCTACAGGGTAGGTGCTCCTGAACTGGGCCAGTTTTTCCATGTAGCGTTAAAAAACATGGGCGATCAGCTGCGAAAGATGGGCATTGGCTGGGGTCAGCTCGATCATGAACAGTGCCGGCTGCTTGCCGGTGACATTGTGGACAAACTGGCACCACGTTTACAAAATGAAATTTTAATCAGCACAGCCAGGCGCCGTTATCTGGTGAGCAAATTAAAAAGGATAGTCCAGCAGACTGCTCTGGCCCTGGTAGAACATTACCGGCGCGGCAGCTTTCAGCCGGTGGGTCTGGAGCTGGCCTTCGGACCGGGTGGTGACCTGCCGGCTATTACCTGTTCCCTAACGGGCGGCAGGGAGATGGTTCTCACCGGCAGGATAGACCGGGTTGATGCTGTTCAGGGGGAAGAGGGTTGCTATCTACGTATTATTGACTATAAAACAGGGGGCAGCAAAGTTAACTTGCAGGATATCTATCACGGTCTAAAATTGCAGTTGCCGGCCTATCTGAATGTGGCGCTGTGTTATGCAGGTGAATTATTGGGCGCTGATCAGGCACTGCCGGGCGCTATGCTGTATTTTCCTATCGCCGACCCACTGGTGAAGACCAACGGGGCCATACCCCCTCCTGCAGAGGTAGAGAAAATGATTTTGCGGGAATTCAGGATGACAGGTTTTGTGTTAGCGGACACCCAGGTGGTGCAATTGACGGACAGCGGCCTGACCGGTCAGTCCCAACTAATACCCGTGCAAATAAAAAAAGATGGCGGTTTTTCGGCCCGTTCTGCTGTTTTTACCCGGGATCAGTTTGGTTTGCTTGGGGCACATCTGGATATACAGCTGACTATTGCCGGCACCAGGATTATGGATGGGGTAATTGACATTCATCCCTACCTGGATGGTGCTAACAGGCCCTGCCGGTACTGCCCTTATAAGCCGGTATGCCGGTTTGATATTCTCCTGGCAGGCAACACTTACCGGATCATCAAACGAGAAGATGAGGACACTATTTGGAGCAGGCTGCAGAGAATGGAGGGTGAAACAGTTGGCTAATCAATGGACAAAAGAACAACAGGCGGCTATTACCGGCCGAGGAGGGAATCTATTGGTGGCTGCCGCCGCCGGTTCGGGAAAAACAGCGGTGTTGGTGGAACGAATTATTAGACGCCTAACCGACGAGAGGGATCCGGTGGATGCAGACCGTCTACTGGTGGTAACCTTTACTAATGCCGCCGCTGCGGAAATGAGGGAGCGCATTGGACGCGGCCTGGCGGCAGAAATCGAAAAAAACCCTGCGGCCGCGCACCTGCACAGGCAGATGGCCCTTTTTAGCCGGGCTGCTATCAGTACCATCCATTCCTTTTGCCAGGACCTGCTGAGCCGGTATTTTTACCATTTGGATCTGGATCCCTCCTTCCGGGTGGCGGATGAAACCGAGTGTTCTCTGATCCGGGCAGAAGCCATGACAGAACTCTTCGAACGGCGATACAATGCTGATGACAATCATCTCTTTACAGCGCTGGTTGACTGTTACGGTGGCAAACGGGACGATTCTTTGTTACAGGAGATGGTCCTCAGTGCCTACAATTTTGCCCGCAGCACGGTGGATCCTATCGGTTGGTTAAAAGGACTGCCGGCTGCCTATAACCTGGGGGAAGACCAGGTTTTTGATCAACTACCCTGGTGCGAAATATTAAAAAAATCCCTGGAGAATGAGCTGGCCGTGATCATATCAGCCCTGGAGCAGGCCATTGGCCTGGCCTTAAGAACTGACGGCCCGGGGGTTTATTTGCCTAACCTGGAAGAGGAACAGGAGATTTTTAGCAGACTGTTGCAGCGCTGTAGCCAGGGTATTTCCTGGTCTGAATTGTATGATTTGTTCCAGGGTATTACCTTTGCCAGGCTGCCCACCTGCCGGAAAAAAGATGCCGATCCGGAACTGGTTGAACAGGTGAAAAAACTCCGGGATCGGGCCAAGGAAAAGGCTGCTGCAGTCCGTCGGAGTTATTTTGACACTACCCCGGAAAGGATTTGCCATGACCTGAGGAGACTGTACCCTCTTGTGCAGGAACTGGCCGAGTTAGCAATAGATTTTGCAATAGCTTACAAGGATGCCAAAAGAGCGCGAAATGTGGTTGACTTTGGTGATCTGGAGCAATATAGTCTGCAGGTGCTTTCGGAAAGGGGGCCCGGGGGGCTGCTTCCTTCTCCCGTGGCAATGAACCTCCAGGAAAGATATGAAGAAGTGTTGGTAGATGAATACCAGGATATTAACGCTATGCAGGAGGCCATACTACGGCTTGTTTCCAGGCAGGAAAACGGTATCCCCAATCTTTTTATGGTGGGGGATGTAAAACAGAGTATCTACCGTTTTAGACTGGCCGATCCCGGACTTTTTCTGCAAAAATATACGACCTATTCCACCGGACCACAAGGCCGGCAGCGTCGCATAGACCTGGCTAGAAATTTTCGCAGCAGGTCGGGCCTGGTCAATGCTGTCAATTTTGTATTTCGCCAGCTGATGACCCCCTCTGTGGGAGAAATAGACTATGGGCCTGACGCCGAGCTGGTTTATGGGGCCGATTACCCCCCCCCTGTGGGGGCAGAGCAGATTCCGGATGAGGTTGTGGAGGTGCATTTAATAGAGAAAGGCCCCACGGCCCATAGGGAACAAAAAGCTGCCCACAAAGGAGCCTGCCAAACTGAGCAGGCAGCACCTGTTGAATTTGAAGAAGGGCTTGAGGCGATGCAGAAGGAAGCCCGGCTCATTGCTACACGAATAAAAGAACTGGCTGGGTTGTCTGCTGAAAAAAATGCTTTACATATTTATGACCGGGGCTTGAAACAATACCGGCCTCTGACCTACCGTGATGTGGTCGTCCTAATGCGGGCCACGTCTGGCCATGCCAATACCTTTGTGGAAGAATTCAGGCAGTTGGACATCCCGGTTTACGCTGAACTGGCCACAGGATACTTTCAGGCCACGGAAATAGAAACAATCCTGTCCCTATTAAAAATTATTGACAACCCCTTGCAGGATGTGCCCCTGGCGGCAGTGCTGCGCTCACCCCTGGTGGGGCTGGATGCCGGTGAATTAGCCCGGATCAGGTTGCATTTACGCCGGGGCTACTATTTTCATGCAGTGGTCGCTGCCAGTGAGGCAGGTGAAGCTGATCTTTCCCCAAAATTAATAGACTTTTTGAGGAAACTGGAAAAATGGCGTACGGCAGCCAGGCGCAGCTCCCTGGCTGACTTGATCTGGACCATTTATCGGGAAACAGGCTATTACGATTTTGCCGGTGGTCTTCCCGGTGGCGGCCAGAGACAGGCCAACCTGCGTTCACTGTACAATAGGGCCCGGCAGTACGAAGCCGGTCCCTTCCGGGGATTGTTCCTGTTTCTTCGCTTTATAGAGCAGTTGCTGGATAGAGGCGGTGATCTTGGCCCTGCCCGCGCCCTGGGGGAAAAGGAAAACGTGGTCAGGGTGATGAGTATTCATAAAAGCAAAGGCCTTGAATTTCCGGTGGTATTTGTAGCCGGCCTGGGCAGAAAGTTCAACCTCACTGATTTGAGCAGGGACATTCTTTTTCATAAGGACCTGGGGCTGGGACTACAGCTGGTGGATGTTGAGGCCCGGCTTACTTATCCGGCGATGTCCAAACTGGCCTTGAAACAAAAATTAAAATTAGAAGCCCTGGCGGAAGAAATGCGTATTCTATATGTAGCCATGACCAGGGCGCGGGAAAAACTGGTTCTTGTCGGGTCTGTGGACAGCCTGGCCAACTATGCCCGGCGCTGGTGTATGCCTGCCGGCACTACCGGGTGGCGTCTGCCCGACGGTTATTTGGCCGATGCCCAAACGTACCTGGACTGGCTGGGGGCGGCCCTGGCCAGGCACAGGGATGGTGCAGTGGTCAGACAGGCCGGTTTGTTTATGGAGGAGATGTTTGCCTCCGCCCAAGGTGATAGTTCCCGCTGGCAAATAGATCTGGATACCGGGCTGAAAGGTACCATCATGGAAAGAGCTGCTGTTCCGGAAATCCTTGAGCTGATAAAACGACAGGAAACACCGGCTGATCCAGGGGTATATACCGATGTGATTAATGATCGGCTCAACTGGCGCTATCCTGCTGTTGCCACCGGCGGTTTACCAACCAGGGTTTCGGTAACGGAACTACAGAGGAGGCTTGATCCCGCCCCCATCATGGAGGATAGCGCCGGGCAGAACTATCAGTGGAAAATTGGTGGCCGGCCGTTTTTTACACAGGGGGAGCGGAAACTGACAGCTCTAGAAAAGGGATCGGCCCTGCACCTGGTAATGAAAAATATTGATTTAGGGGGGCCGCTGGCCCCTGCAGATATAGAAAAGGAAATAGCCGATTTGGTGAGGCGGGAAATTTTAACGGCGGAACAGGCGGCTGCAGTGCCGGTGGGAAAAATAGCTGTTTTTTTTGCCGGGACCCTGGGGAAAAGGATGCTGGCCGGCCGAGAGGTGCTGCGGGAATTGCCCTTTACCCTGGCCCTGCCTGCCCGGGAAATATACCCGGATCTGCCGGACAATATTGAGGAAAAGGTTATTGTCCAGGGGGTGGTGGACTGTCTGGTGGATGAAGGGGATGGTTACCTGCTGTTGGATTATAAGACAGACAAACCAGCAGCCGAAGGGGCGGCTGGGGTAGTGGAACGCTACCGGGGCCAGTTAATGCTATATGCCCGGGCAGTAGAAGACATCCTGGCCCGCCCGGTCAAAGAAAAACAAATATACCTCTTCTCCCAGGATCTGGCCCTTAAGTGCATCTAATAAGGTATCGGGGGCCTGGCATGGTGGTCATTTGACTGTCATGCCTTTTCTTATGCCACAATCCCTACGGTAAAGGCGATAAACGAATAGTTTTTATCGTTTAACAATAAAACCTTATTGCCTTACGTGGATGTTTTTGCTATACTACAAGTGCAAATAAAGGGTGATTCACCTATTTAGAAAGGAAAAAAACCATGGGGAGTGAAGAAAAGTCCATTCTTTTAAGCAGGCTGTGTGTTTTGTTCTTTATGGGTCTATTATTGGTTGCAGTGGTGGCTGCACCCTGGTTGACCCACTGGTTCGTGGAGTTTTCCCAGGCCGGGCTGGAAGATGAAGCCGTCTATTTTATGATCACCATTTATGTCGGATTTGTTCCCGCCGCTTATCTGCTCTATAGCTTGCTAAAACTGCTGCGCGGAATTGAGTCCGGCCAGGTATTTACGATCCAAAATGTAGAATATCTACGGCGTATTTCCTGGAGCTGTTTTGCCGGGGCAGGGATAGCTCTGGCTTCCCAGTTTTACTATTATCCGTGGTTCTTTGTGGCGGTAGCCGCTGCTTTTATGGGTTTGATTGTGCGTGTGGTGAAAAATGTTGTGGCCCAGGCAGTGGAACTAAAAAATGAAGCTGATTACACAGTTTAGGGAAGGGAGAGGGAAATCGTGCCCATCGTGGTAAATTTGGATGTAATGATGGCCAAACGAAAAATGTCATCTGTCGAACTGGCTGAAAAGATAGGCATAAATCAAACCAATCTCTCCATTCTTAAAACCGGTAAGGCAAGGGCGATTCGTTTTTCCACTATGGAAGCGATTTGTAAAGCACTGGATTGTCAGCCCGGAGACATACTGGAATACAAACCGGACCAAGACTGAGGAGGGTTTAGGTAGATGGATAAGCCTGAAATGAACAAAAATGAAACAGCCTGGACTTCGGGGGCCCTCGGTCGGGGCGAACCCGGGGAAAGCCTGTCAGAAACCCGGCTATGGAAAAAGAAAGACCCTTTTGTTCCTGACCGCTGGGACAGCTATTTGGCCCTGTTTGCTCTTCTCCTGGGTTTTCTTTTTGTTCGTTGGGTATTGCTTTCCTGGCAGGGCTGGGGAGTGACTTTGTTTACCCTGGTATTTTGTGGTTTGGTAACCTTGTATCTGCTGAAAAAAGGATTGCCGATTCCCAAATCCAGCTGGTTCTGGCTGGTGGTAGTGATATTAATAGGCCTGAGCTACAGTTTATGGGCCAACAACGGCTTAGCCCCCTGGCCTGCTTTGCTGTTGTTTTTCAGCACTGTGTATTGGATCCTATGTGCCACCGGAGGGCTTATTCTGGACAAAACCAGTAATCTACTGCCGTTGGACGGCTATAATGCCTTGCTGGTTATCCCATTTAGCAATTTCGGTTGCCAGTATAAGGGCCTGGCTCTTCTGGTTAACAATAGGGTTGGGTGGGGGAAACAAATTTTCCCCATTGCGTTGGGTTTGTTTTTGGCCTTGATTGTGACAGTTATGGTTTTACCCTTGCTGATGGCAGCCGACAGCGGTGGTTTCGCCAAACTGATCCAGGGGATATTAGATGGATTCCGAGGGTTCAGCGATAAATTTTGGGAAACGTGTTGGCAGCTTCTGCTTGCTATTCCCATTGCTGCCTATATCTTTGGTCTAGTTGCCGGTAGTGCTCACAAAAGGGGTACCGACCTGTTTGAAAAAGACATTACCCTGAAGAAACTTTCAGGTTTGCGGATACTACCCATGACTACAGTTTATATCTTAATCGGCCTCTTATGTTCACTTTATATCCTATTTATCGGCAGCCAGGCTCCTTATTTTTTTTCTGCCTTTGTCGGCCAACGGCCGGAGGAGTGGCAGGTTTATTCATCATATGCCCGCAGCGGGTTTTTTGAGCTGTGCCGTATTGCAGTCATAAACCTGTTGGTATTGATAGCAGCAAATATCATCAGTCAACAGCATAACAGGGATAGTATGTTACTAAGAATACTCAACGCAGTGCTGGCGATGCTTACACTGGTGCTCATTGCTACTGCCTTCAGCAAAATGGCTCTTTATATTGGGGCATATGGTTTATCCATGCGCCGGTTGTTGCCCTGTGTTCTTATGAGCTTTATGGCTATTATATGTGGGGGAGTCATAGCGCTGCAGAAATGGTCCTTTTCCATCATGCGCCTGGCAGTTGGGGCGGGCATATTTATGTTCTGTACATTGTGCATAATAAATCCCGACAGCCTGGTAGCCAAATACAATGGGCACCGTTATCTAGCCGGTACCCTGGAGAATTTTGATATGGAAATCTTATATCGATCGGGTGCCGCCGGTGTTCATGCAGCCTTACAGGTATATGAACAAAACAGTGACCCCACACTGGAGTTAGAGCTACAGGAATATCTGCTGATCCAGCAGCAGCAGGCTGACAAGGTGGCCGGCAGGCCGGGTGACAGTTTGGAAAGAGCCCGGGCGCGACAAAGAATTATTGAATATCTTAAATAAATTTCAGATAAGGGTTTAGAGGGCTTGTATGGCCTGTGCTGTTTGATCTGGCCGGGGATTAAATCCGGAACTCCCAGGCGCAGAAATACTCATCCGGATGTTCATCGGGGGGACAGGTCAGACACCTGGTTTTTATCCGGGGGTCAATTGTTTTGGCAAAAAAAGAGTATTCCACTATCCCCACACTTTTACAGGGGAAATCAGGCAAACCCTTTCTTCTCCGCGCTGATTGCACCCGACAATCGTTCATTCTGAAAATTATTTTATTTTCGTCTGTGTCAATAATTTCCTGTTCGTTCACAAAGGCATAAAGGCGCAGTCCCAGGGCTAATTTTAACGCCGCCAGACCACCGTTATCAGGCAGTTGGAGCAGTGATTTGATTCTTTGGGCCTCAATCTGCGTGAATTTTTCCCAGGCCGCCGCATCTATTTTGATGGCCTGTTCCATGCCCAGTTCTCTTTCAACGGCCTGAAACCATAACCCGTCGTGGGCCAGCCATCTTTTAGCCATGTCCTCTAATAAAGATATCAGGTATTCACGGTTTTTATCATGGAGCAAGGGATATTTCATTGGGAGCCCTCCTTGTATACTGTGAGCAGCAGCCTATTTGGACGTGAATTTTCAGTTGGGAGACTGCTCAGTTAGTGGTAGTAAAATTATACCATAGTGAGGAGGTTAGTGGCGGGTTTAAGAAATGAGGGTACAATGGTTCTGAAGATTGCAAGGTGATCGGGTCTGGGTTTGTGTATGGCTATAGCTAAATAAAGTTGGGTAAATAAGAGGTGTGGATTCTACCGGCAGATAGTATCCACACCTCCTCATTATTTACAGGTTTCTATAGTCGAAGACCCGCTTGCTTTTTTTCTCACTGCGGGGCAGGGTGCCGGGAGGGACAGCCTCTGTTTCCGTCAAAATGCCGATGCGGGTTTTTATATTCTTGCGCAGTTGCCCGGCCACATGTTCGATGGGGGCTCCTTCCAGACATTCCACCTTGACCAGGATGCTGTCCTTGCCCTGTTTTCTGGTAACAATAATCTGGTATTCACTGCCGGCTCCCCGGGTGATTTTGAGTACATGTTCAATTTGGCCCGGATAAATGTTCACGCCTTTAATTTTGATCATATCGTCTGTGCGCCCCAGTATGCGTTCGTGCATGGGGTAGGGGCTGCCGCAGGGACACATCTCCGGGATAATGCTGGTGATGTCACGAGTGCGGTAGCGCAGCAGGGGCATGCCTTCCTTGGTCAGCGTTGTTACCACTAGTTCACCTTCCTGCCCGGGGGGCAGCTGCCGGCCGGAAACAGGGTCTATTATTTCAAACAACAGGTGTTCGTACCAGTAATGGAGACCATAGTGCAAAGGGCAATCGATTGAAGTGCCGGGACCGTATATTTCAGTCAGTCCGTAAATATCAAAGGTTTCGATACCCAGCAATTCTTCTATCCTGGCCCGCATTTTCTCTCCCCAGCGTTCCGAGCCGATAATGCCCAGGCGCAGTTTGATTTGATTTAACAGGCCTCGTTTATGTATTTCTTCAGCGATCAGCAGCGCATAGGAGGACGTAGAACAGAGAACAGTTGTTTTCAGGTCGCACATCATTTCCATCTGCTTTTCCGTATTGCCCGGGCCGGTGGGGATAGCCATAGCACCAAGCCGCTCCACACCAGCCTGAAAGCCGATACCCGCAGTCCACAGGCCGTAACCAGGGGTTACCTGGACCCGATCCCTGTTTGTTACACCGGTCATAGCCATACAGCGAGCCATCATTTCGGCCCAGGTGGCTACGTCCCCGGCGGTATAGGGCACAACTATCGGCTTGCCTGTGGTGCCCGATGAGGAGTGAATTCTAACGATCTGTTCCTCCGGAACTGCCATTAATCCCAGGGGGTAGCCAATCCGTAGTTCTTCTTTGGTGGTGAAGGGCAGCCGGCTCAGGTCCGTCCAGGTCTTAACGCTGCGGGGATCAATGCCGGCCTGATCCAGTTTCCGGCGGTAAAAAGGAGAATTTGCGTAGAGGCGGGGAACCAGTTCCTGCAGCTTTCTTTCCTGATAAGAGAAGACTTGTTCCAGACTTGCGCATTCTTTTTTCGCTGCTAATGACATTTTAAAATTCCTCCATAGCCTGACGCCCTAGTTCAAAGGCGTGGGTATTGATGTTTCTGTACCTTTCGGGGACTAACTGCAAAATTGCCTGTAAAATTTGTTCCCCCTGCAGCGGCAGCCCCGGGCATGTAGAAAAGGCTCCCATGATCACCACATTGCCGGCCCGGGGGTTACCTGCCTGGAGAGACAGGCTCTCCAGATCAAGGAAAATTGCCTTTTCAGTCTGCTCTTTGATGTACTGTACATATATTTCTTGATCATATTTAGAGAGACCCAGCTGAACTGAGGTCGGTATAATCGCTGTTTTGCTGGTAATCACTGTACCCCCCGGCCTTAGTTTGCTGAGGTTGCGTACGGTTTCAGAAAGTTCCAGACTAATCAAATAATCGGCTGTATAGTCCGGGATTAAAGCACCGGATAGATTGTTCCCAATCCTGATATGGCTGGTCACCGGCCCTTCCCGCTGGGCCATGCCAATCACCTCGGAGGTCAGTACATGCAGCCCCTTTGCTATTGCAGCCCCGGCCAGGGCCCGGGAAGCCAGTATGGAACCCTGTCCGCCTACCCCACTGATTACAATGTCAGATTTCATAATTTCCTCCTAATGGCCTGGACAGGGCAAATTTGTGCGCAGACGCCGCAGCCCGTACAGTTGGTGTTTATAGCCGGCAGGCCATCCTGCCTGCCGATAGCCGGACATCCCAAATCTTCCACACAGGCACCACAATCTATACAGTCATCCTTGCTGATGGTGTAGGGCCGGTCCTTTTTTACCAGGGCCGTACATTCACGCTTCATGATTACCACTGCCGGGCCATTGTAGTTCATGGCTTCACAGGCAGCCTTAACCCCTGCCGTCAGGTCGTAAGGGTCTACTTCACGTACGAAATCAACACCACAGGCCCGGGCCAACCCGGTTATATCCACGGTTGTGCCATGCCCATCAGCACCAGTATTCCCTATACCAGGGTGAGGCTGGTGGCCGGTCATGGCGGTAGTGCGGTTGTCCAGGATGACTACAGTGATGTCAGCCCGGTTATAAACGGCGTTGATTAGCCCTGTAACGCCGGAGTGGAAAAAGGTGGAGTCTCCAAGGAAGGCTACCTGCTTGCGGCCCGGTTCAACTCGGTGTAAGCCTGCAGCTATAGTGACGCCGGCTCCCATACATAGGCAGGTGTCCAATGCGTTAAGGGGTGGTATGGCCCCCAGGGTATAGCAGCCGATGTCTCCGGTAAACACTGCCTCTGTGCCCCGGGCGGCATTTTTAAAAATATAGAAGGAGGCCCGGTGGGGACAGCCGGCGCAAAGAACCGGCGGCCGCAGGGGCAGTTCGGGCAGGGGTGTTACCTGTCCTAACTGCCCCTGCAAGCCATAAAATTTCTCAATAATTGCTTTTACCTTGTCTACATCGAATTCCCCTTCTCTGGCTACCAGGCGGTCGTGTTTCCCGGAAATGGGGGCTGTTAAACCCTGTTGCCAGGCCAGGGAAATGAGCTGGTCTTCAACCACAGGCTCCTGTTCCTCGATAACCAGGATCCGGTCCACATGTTTAAACAGTTCCAGCACCGGGTCATTGGGGAGGGGATATGGTGTGCCTATTTTTAGGATGGTAGCCTGCAAGCCGGTCAGTTGCAATGCTTCCCGTACATAGTTATAACTTAACCCACAAGCGACAATGCCTACCCGAGCGCCTGGATCGATTTCCAGGCGGTTGAAGGGAGATAACCCAAGGATGCTCCCGGCTGTTTCCTGCTGTTTGTTGAGCCAGATATGCTTGCGGGCGGATAAGCTGGGGAAAATAACCCAATTAGGGTCTTTCTCAAAACCAGCCGGTGGGGGGTTTTTTCCTATGCCTGCGGGTAAATCGATATCCTGGCAGGCGTGACAGGTACGCGTTGTTGGCCGGAGAATGACCGGCAGCAGTAGTTGTTCCGATAGCTCAAAGGCATATTTTGCCATTTCCCTGGCTTCGGCAGGATTAACCGGATCAAGTACCGGTAGTTTGGCAAATTGGGCAAACTTGCGTGTATCCTGTTCGGTTTGTGAACTGTGGGGGCCGGGGTCATCGGCCACCACCAGTACCAGGCCCCCCTTAATGCCGATGTAGGCCAGGCTCATCAAAGGGTCGGCAGCCACATTGAGTCCAACCTGCTTCATGGCTGCCAGGGAACGGGCGCCTGCAAAGGAGGCGCCAATGGCAGTTTCCAGGGCTGCCTTTTCGTTAACAGACCACTCTGTGTAAAAACCATGTTCCCTAGCCATAGTCGCCAGGGTCTCCAAAATTTCCGATGATGGGGTACCCGGATAAGCAGCGGCAACCTTTACACCGGCTTCCACTGCGCCATGGGCAATGGCTTCGTTTCCCATTAATAGTTTGACAACCAAATTTAAACCCCCAATTGATTTAAATTTTGCTATAGATGTGCATGTAACCCTACTACCTGGTGACTTTCTGGGCAAAGGGCCTCAAAAGTCTCCAAAAAGGTAAAAAACCGGGCGGAGCCCAGTTTTAAAAAAACAAAAAAACACCTCAACCAATCTTACCTAAGCTCATCTCTAACTCAACTAACCTCACAATATTAAATTCTCAATCAACTGAACTATATTTTATCATAATAGAACCAGAAATGTAACCAAAAGTTATCTTTATCAGTCTATAATATTTATTTATTGTTCAAATAGTGGCCGGTTCGATAATTTCCAACAGGCATTCATCTGCATTTATTTCTGCCTGGACCCCCAAAGGAAGGGTTACCTTGTGGGCACCATGGCCGGCGCAAAGTCCATAGAAGGACGGAACACCTAGATTGGCAACAGCCGCCTGAATAACCTCCAGCAAGGTTAGGGAGCTATTTTTATCATCAGCTTCACAGTTAACAAATTCACCAAAAACTATCCCGGCGGACCGGTCAAGTTTGCCGGCCAGATGCAGTTGTTGGAGCATGCGGTCGACCCGATAGGGCTGTTCATCAATATCCTCGAGGAATAGAATAGCGCCCCTGGTGTCTATTTCGTAAGGGGTGCCAAGGGTAGCGGCAACCATAGTCAGGTTACCTCCAAGCAGGCGTCCGCGGGCCCGACCGGGGGCTAGCACAGTCTTTTGGGCATTGGGTGCACAGGGGATAGCGCCAACAGGGTGCCTTTCTGTTAGCGCATTATAAAAATGTTTAAGGGTTAGTGCACTGGGCTCATTTCCCAGATCAGCTGTAAGCATGGGGCCGGAAAAGGTTACCAGACCGGTTTTTTTCCAAAGGGCCAACTGTAGCGCGGTTATATCACTGTAGCCGATGAATATTTTGGGGTTGCGGCGTACAATACGGTAGTTGATGCCGGACAGCAGCCTCATACTACCATAGCCGCCACGTAGACATATAATGCCCTTTATAGCCGGATCAAGAAATGCCCTGTGTAAGTCCTCCAGGCGCTCTTTTTCCGTCCCGGCCAGGTATTTATTATAGCCCAGTACGTTTTTACTCAGGGAAACCTTGAAACCAAGTTTTTCAACAACTGTTATCCCCGCTGATAAATGCTCCAGGTCGTGGGCCGGACTTGCCGGAGAAATTATTCCCAGGGTTGCCCCCTGTTCAAGGGCAGCAGGTTTTCTAACCAAAGTACGTCCCCCATTTTAAGAATTGCTATTTTATTTATATATTATGAATGCCACCGGCTCCTCAGTAGTGGGATAAAAAATTGGATAACTGACAAGTATGTGTCTCTTCAAAAAAATTTAATATTTTTTTGTTATAATAAGAGCACTTGCTTGTAAAAATGATGGGGGGGGAACAAATGGTGAAAGCACGTGCACATCTCATTATAAGTGGCAGGGTACAGGGTGTGTATTTTCGATTGGAAACACGTGAGCAGGCCACAATCCTGGGTTTGAAAGGCTGGGTAAGAAATAGATCTAACGGCACTGTGGAAATTGTAGCTGAAGGCCATAGGAAGGATATTAATAGGTTAATTGCCTGGTGCCGCCAGGGTCCACCAATGGCTGAAGTAACAGGTGTTGCTGCGAACTGGGAACATTACACTGGTGAATTTGCTGGATTTGCAATTAGTTAGGGTGGTAGGTATGGCGTTAAACATAAACAAAATTGAGGTACCCACTCCCTATAGGTCCGGCCCCGCCAATGCCTACCTGATTAAAAATAGTCCCCTGACCCTAATAGATCCGGGGCCGGAAACAGTAGAAGCCTTGAACAGCCTTAAAGAGGGGTTGCTTTCCCTTGATGTTGCAGTAAAGGATATCGAGAGGGTTGTGGTGACCCACTACCATTCCGATCATAGTGGTTTGGCCGCCTGGTTAATGAAGGAGGCACAGGCAAGGGTAGTTATACATAAACTGGAAATCAGGAAGCTTACCCCCGCATATAGTTACTACCAGGAAAGGCTCCCTTTTTTAATTGAGAGCGGGCTACCGGCAGGCGAGCTAAATGAAATTTTGCAGGACAGGGATCCTGTTGTTAAACCAGTGTTACCGCCATCATTTATAGATGCTGTAGTAGGAGGAGAGGTGTTGCATTTTGCAGATGGTGGCTCCCTCCGCGTGCTGCACATGCCGGGGCATACCAGCGGTCATATTTGTTTGTATAATCCTGTAGGCCGGGAACTGTTTGCCGGTGACTTTTTACTCAAACACATTACACCAAATCCAGTTATGGAGGCGGATTATCCCGATTTTAGCAGACGGAACCCGGCCTTAAAGCAGTATCTGGCCGGCCTAAAAAGGATTGCAAACATGGATGTAAGGATATGTTTACCGGGCCATGGTGAAAATATAGATGATTGTCGATCGCTGGTTGAAAGGTATCTGGAACACCACAGGCAGCGCCTTGAGGTGCTGCAAAATATACTGGTGAGAAAAAAAATGAACGCCTACCAGCTAATGCGCCAACTATATCCAAAAATTAAAGGGTTTCAGGCATTTCTCGGTATTTCCGAGGTGTTTGCCCACCTGGATTACCTGCAGGAAACGGGTAGAATTACCAGGGAGAGGCGGAAAGGAATAGCAATATATTATAGGAATGTACAAGAAAGCAAATAACCAAAACATCAGGGGTGTTGTCCAAGAACCGGAGAGCGCTCCCATACGTCATATATGTAGGAGAGAGATAAATTGAAGCTGCTATTATCTTCGGCGATATTAACCGGTAAGCTGGCAGCAAAACTAAGCCGGGTTTGTGGTTATGGCGGCTCTTCTTTCCCGGGCCTGCTGGCTCGCCTTTTTTGTCCCGGGGCTCTAAAAAAACTGGCAGCCCAGGTGCGTAAGGGGATTATCGTGGTCACCGGCACCAACGGCAAGACTACAACTGTCAATATGATCACCGGGGTGTTGCAGGAAGCTGGTTTTAAGACCATTTCCAATCGTGAGGGTGCCAACATGATTAGTGGTATTACCACTAGTTTTATCATGAATTCCATCGCCTCAGGAAAAATCGACTGCGACTATGCTGTTATTGAGGTGGATGAGGCCTCAATTCCTGAAGTGTTAGACAATTTATCCCCCAGGTTGGTAGTGCTGACAAATTTTTTTCAGGATCAACTTGATAGATACTGGGAGTTGGGAAAGGTTATTGGTATTATCCGGGACTCCCTTCTGGGGCAAAGCCAAACCACCCTGGTATTAAATGCCGATGATCCACTTGTGGCCCAGTTTCATCGCACGACATGCTTACCGGTATATTATTTTGGGCTGGCAGCAGATAAAAACACGGGCAAAAGGGATCCCACAGCCAGGGAAGCCAGGCTATGCCCTTTTTGTGGCTCCCTACTCGTTTATAATTATTGTCATTATGGCCAGCTTGGCGCATATAGCTGCCCTGACTGTGGTTTTAAAAGGCCTAAGCCCCAGGTTGAAGCCATGGAGGCCGGGGAAGAGGGAGTATATAGCCTGACCTATCCCGGGTCCATGGTTCCCTCTATAGCTGCTTTAGAAATGCAGACCCAGGGGCTGCATAACGTGTATAATGCTCTGGCAGCCTTTTCTGTAAGCATTTTGCTAGGTGTTAATTTGCAAACGATCCTGGGCGGCCTGAGAAAATACCGACCTGCTATCGGCCGGATGGAGAATTTTAGACATGGTAATAATCAGGTCTATCTAAACCTAGTCAAAAACCCCACCGGGTTCAACCAGGGGCTGGAAACCCTTTGTGAAGACAGGGGGGCCGGGGATGTACTGATCGTTCTTAACGACAACTTTGCCGACAGCAGGGATATATCCTGGATTTGGGATGTGAATTTTGAAATGTTGGCTGCACGGCAAAAACACCTACAATGCTTTATATGTTCTGGGTTACGTGGGGAAGAAGTGGCTCTTCGTTTGAAATATGCCGGTATCCCCACAGGGAAAATAGTGGCAAATGCAAGCATGAACCAGGCTGTTAGGGCAGTATTAGGGGGTAATAGGGGGTCAACCTACATTTTTTCTACCTATACCGCCTTGCGGCCGGTGCACAAGATAATAGAATCCCTGGTTGAAAAGGGGGATAAAAGTGATCAGGGCATGCCATCTGTATCCTGACCTACTAAACCTTTACGGTGACGGGGGAAATATGGTCGCATTCCAAAAACGCTGCCAATGGCGCAATATTCCCCTGCAAATATTATATAAAAGCCTCGCTGACACAAAAGATTTTAACGCATATGATTTTGTGTTTCTGGGAGGCGGTTCTGATCAGGAACAAAAACTAGCTGGTGCCGATTTAATGAAAAGCCGGGATCAGTTGCAAAAGGCAATAGAAAACGGTCTCGTTGTTTTAGCCATCTCCGGGGGCTACCAATTGTTCGGCTGTCATTATGAAACAGGGGATGGCAAACAGGCACCGGGGCTGGCTATCCTGGACATGTACACTGAAACGGGGGGCAAAAGGTTGGTGGGTAATGCTGTAATAGAAATGAAACTGGATGGGGTTCCCACCAGGGTTGTTGGTTTTGAAAACCACTATGGCCGAACCTTCTTAGATGGCATTGGGCCATTGGGAAAGGTATTGTTTGGTAAGGGTAACAACGGCAAGGATGGTTTGGAAGGCGCCAGGTACAAAAATGTTTTTTGTTCCTATTTACATGGGCCACTGCTGCCGAAAAATGCTGCCCTCACAGACAAGTTAATTAGACTGGCTTTAAAAAAACGAGGCCTAGAGCCATACCTAAAACCCCTTGATGATACCTTTGAGCAGCGTGCCCATACAGCTCTATTAGATAGGCTGGGTTTAAAGGCAAATTAACTGTATATAAAAAAATGAAGGTTAATTATTGTTTGTGTGGAACAATATAATTATTTCTGGTGCAAAGGAGGTTTTGATTATGTCCTGGTATAAAAAAAGAAGTGTTCTGCTACCAGTGTTCATAGTGTTTCTATTAGTTTCCTTCACCTTCGCCGGCTGCAATACGATGGAGGAAAAGGAAGATCCCGGCCCCACACCAGGTGTTCGGCAGGGTACAGAGGAACCTGATCAAAAATTAGATTTAGCAGTATACTATGTAAAAACTACTGAAAATGATTCCTATCTGGTGCGGGAAACGCATCAGGTATCTCTGGAGACGGATGCTGTTTCCGGGGCTGCCCTGGCAGCGCTGAAAGAATTGATAGAAGTTAACCCTAATGTTCCCGGAGCAGCCCGGGTGCTTCCGGCGGCGACTCAGGTTAATAACATTGATATTGAAGATGGACTGGCCACAGTGGATTTTTCTAAAGAGGTTCTCAATGCTAATGTGGGGGCTGCCGGGGAGGCCCTGGGTATCCAAAGTATCGTCAATACCTTGACGGAATTTCCGGACATCGAAAAGGTGTCTTTCACTGTGGAAGGGGACGCAGAAGCAGCTATGGACTGGTGGGGCCATGTTGGTCTCTACCTACAGCCTTTCAGCCGGGATCTTTCCCGGGTTAACGAACCATCCATCTGGGTAAATAGCCCCCAGCCCGGGGAAGAGGTGGGTTCACCCCTGATGGTTTCCGGCAGTGCCAGGGTGTTTGAAGCTGGAGTAAATATACGACTAGTTGATGATCATGGTGAAATCCTGGCGGAAGGTTTTACCACAGCTAATGAAGGGGCCCCCGGCCGGGGTGACTTTAAATATGAGCTGGACTTTCAAGCTCCTTCCCCTGGACAGGGAGAACTGGCAGTTTTCTGGGTTAGCCCCAGAGATGGACAGGAACTTGACAAAATTTCTATCCCCGTAACATGGTAAACACATCGACTGCCTGATTATCCTGCATTTCAATTTAAGAATATTTAGCTAGTTAAGGGACAACTGCAACTACCTGGTTGGCCTGCATTTCAATTTGGGAATATTTATTAGCTAGTATGGGGACAAACCCTGGGAGGGTCTGTCCCTTTTTTGTTTGAAAGTAATCATGCCCCTGCTTGTCCTAACTATCGGGTTTTGCCGGGGGCTTTTTTGTTCATAGATCCGTGTATCAGTAATTTCTACATGAGGTTGTAATTTATGGATTTCCCAGGGGTAGGGATTATTCTTCTTTTTACTAATATTGCATATAATGTAATATTCATCTCCGCTTGTTTGCCCGGCTTTGGCAAAAACAGAAAGGTTAGAAGCAAAAGGGGAAGGAGAGAAGGAAACTATGGACTTCCTGAAATTGATAGAGAAACACCGTACTGTGGAAAAACAGCTCGCCTGGGAGGGAACCTTTAAAGACTACCTTGATATAGTCAAAGAAAAACCATCAGTATGTCAATTAGCCCATGCCAGGATTTATAATATGATCAAGAGCGCCGGGATGGAGGAAAAAGGTGATCTAAGAAGTTATAACTTTTTTGCCTCGGAGCTCTTTGGTTTAGAAAAAACCCTGGAAACACTGGTGGAGGAATACTTTCACCCCGCTGCCCGCCGGCTGGATGTGCGTAAACGGATTTTGCTGCTTATGGGTCCGGTAAGCGGCGGTAAATCAACCCTTGTGGCCATGCTGAAAAGGGGTCTGGAAAAATACAGCCGTACTAATGAAGGTGCCTTTTATGGTATTAAAGGATGCCCCATGCATGAAGAACCCCTGCACCTGATTCCCAGGGAATTGAGAAAAGAATTTCAAGATGTTTATAATGTTTACATCGAAGGGGAACTGTGTCCTTCCTGCCGCATGATGCTGGAAACGAAATACGACGGCAACATAGAACAGATGCCTGTGGAACGGGTGTTTTTATCTGAGGATAACCGGTCGGGAATTGGTACCTTTACTCCTTCCGATCCCAAGTCGCAAGATATTGCCGACCTCACCGGTAGCATGGACTTTTCCACCATCACAGAATATGGGTCGGAATCAGACCCCCGGGCTTATCGTTTTGACGGTGAGCTGAATATTGCCAACCGGGGGTTGATGGAATTTCAGGAAATGCTCAAGTGTGATGAAAAATTCCTCTGGAATCTACTTAGCCTATCCCAGGAAGGCAATTTCAAGGCTGGCCGTTTTGCCTTGATCTACGCAGATGAGATGATCGTAGCCCATACCAATGAAAACGAGTACAAGAGTTTTATCAGCAATAAGAAAAATGAAGCCCTCCAATCACGGATTATAGTGATCAAAATACCATACAACCTCAGGGTAACGGATGAGGTTAAGATTTATGAAAAGCTAATCAAGGAGAGCGACCTGCGCAACATCCATATTGCCCCTCACGCCATGCGGGTGGCCAGTATATTCTCAGTTTTATCCCGACTCACAGAATCTAAAAAACAGGGTATGGACCTGGTAAAAAAAATGAAGCTGTATGATGGGGAAGATGTGGAGGGCTTCAAGCAAAAGGATCTCCAGGAACTACAGAAGGAAGCGGTGGACGAGGGCATGAGCGGTGTTGACCCCCGTTATGTGATTAATCGCCTGTCATCAGCCCTCATTCGCACCTCTACCCGCTGTATCAACCCCCTCGACGTCCTGCGCGCCTTAAAAGAAGGCCTTGACCAGCATCCATCCATCACCGTGGAGGAACGTGACAACCTGTTGAACTTCATTTCCATCGCCCGTCAAGAATATGATGAAATGGCCAAAAAGGAAGTGCAAAAGGCCTTTGTCTATTCCTATGAAGAATCAGCCAAAACATTGTTTGAAAACTACCTGGATAATGTAGAGGCTTTCTGCAACGGGGCCAGGCTCAAGGATCCAATTACGGATGAGGAGCTGGCGCCCGATGAAAAACTGATGCGCTCTATAGAGGAGCAGATTGGCATAGCCGAAAGTGCTAAAAAGGTCTTTCGAGAGGAAATATTAATCAGGCTCTCCAGTTATGCCCGTAAAAACAAGCGCTTTGACTACAACTCCCATGAACGGTTACGGGAAGCCATCGAAAAAAAATTATTCGCCGACTTGAAAGATGTGGTTAAAATTACCACCTCCGCCAAGACCCCTGATGCCGATCAGCTAAAAAGAATCAACCAGGTAAGCGCCCGTTTAATATCGGACCATGGTTACTGCCCCAACTGTGCCAACGAACTACTGCGGTACATCGGCAGTTTGCTCAACCGCTAGGGGGTTATAACATGAAGGAACCGAATTTGGTTATTACCCGTGAGGACTGGTCCCTACACCGCAAGGGGGAAATAGACAGGCAGCGCCATCGGGAAAAGGTGCGAGAAGCCATTAAAAAAAACCTGGCTGATATCGTTAGTGAGGAAAGCATCATCATGCATGATGGCCGCAAGACTGTCCGGGTGCCCATCCGCTCCTTACATGAATACCATTTTCGTTTTGACCACAACAGGCAAAAACATGCCGGTCAGGGAGACGGCCGTAGTAAAAAGGGGGATATCGTGTTTTCTGAACCCAGGTTTGGCCGGGGCAGGGGGGCCGGCAATGAACCCGGTGTGGATTACTATGAGGCGGATATTACGGTGGATGAGCTGGCAGAAATGATTTTTGAGGACCTGGGATTGCCCAACCTGGAACAAAAAAAGAAGCCGGAACTGGCCTCAGATGCCCTGGAGTTCAGGGATATTCGTAAAAAGGGTATTTCCAGTAATATTGATCGTCAGCGGACCATTATGGAGGCGATTAAGCGCAATATGCTAAAAGGGGCCGGTGGGGCCCTGGCCATTATGCCGGAAGATTTACGTTTTAAAACCTGGGAGGTTACCTATAAATATGAGTCCAATGCGGTAGTCATAGCGATGATGGATACCTCCGGGTCTATGGGGCCCTTTGAAAAGTACATCGCCCGTAGTTTTTTCTTTTGGATGGTGCGCTTCCTGCGCACCAAGTATAATAATGTCCGTATAGTGTTTTTGGCTCACCATACGGAGGCTAAAGAAACCACTGAGGAGGAATTTTTCACTAAAGGAGCCAGCGGCGGTACCCGTTGTTCTTCTGTTTACAACCTGGCTCTGAAAGTGATCGCAGAGCGTTATAACCCCGAGGATTATAATATTTATGCCTTCCATTTTTCCGACGGTGATAACCTGTCCTCCGACAACAAGTACTGTATCAGGCTAATTCATGAACTACTGCAGGTATGCAATATGGTCGGCTACGGGGAGATAGAAGGCCCCTATTATTATACCTCCACCCTGCGCAACGCCTTTAAAAAAATACAAAATGATAAGTTCACCTGTGTGACTGTCAAAGATAAAGGGGGTGTATATCCGGCGCTAAAAAAATTCTTCAGCCTGCTACCGGAGCAGGGGGGAGAAAAAGCATAGCCGGAATAGCCATTTCTTGATGTGGTGGGTTTTACCCGCCATTTCACTTTTTCACACTTCCAGGAAATTTTAATTATCTGCACGGCACCCGTGAAAGGTTTCTAGTGCTAAATCCCACCTGTTTTAAAGATGGCTTTTCTAGTAGAGGAGTCACTGCTGCAATGCCTTGGTAATTAGATTCCCCACCGTGCATATTGTATTAACAGGGGGGAATGGCCTATGAAACTGCAGGAAGAAAAAAAGCAACTGGAGAGGGCACTGCTGCTGATTTCAGCAAAAGCCAGGGAATTCGATCTTGATTTTTATGACATGTTTTTTGAAATCTGCCCGGCCGATATTATCTATACCTTCGGTGCCTACAGTATGCCCACCCGTTACTCTCATTGGTCCTTCGGTAAAGCTTATCACAAAATGAAAACACAATATGATTATAACCTGGGGCGAATTTATGAAATGGTGATCAATTCCGATCCCTGCTATGCTTTTTTACTAGAAGGGAACACCCTGATCCAGAACAAACTGGTGATGGCCCATGTGCTGGCTCACTGCGACTTTTTTAAAAACAATGTTCATTTCCAAAAAACATCAAGGCAAATGGTAGAGTCAATGGCTGTGGCAGCCAACCGTTTTCGTGACTATGAACTTAGATACGGACAGGCAAGGGTGGAATCCTTCATTGACGCTGTGGTAGCCATACAAGACCATATCGAACCAAGGGATTTAAGAAAAAATGTTAAAACTAGCGGGTTTAGTCAAAGACAAACAGATCATGCTAAAAACCCTGAAACCCCCTATGATGACCTGTGGTCAATTGGTGAAAATAGGGCAGCTGACAACGTGGGTTATGAGAAAAAAACGTTTCCAGCAGAACCGGAGAAGGATCTAGTTATGTTTATAGCCCAATATAGCAAGGAGTTGGCGGAATGGCAGCGGGATATCATGTCGGTAATCCGCCAGGAAATGCTCTATTTTTGGCCCCAGATGGAAACAAAAATCATGAACGAAGGTTGGGCTTCCTATTGGCATTTGAGAATTATGCGGGAGATGGAGCTTGATGAAGCTGAGGCGGTAGAGTTTGCCAAGATGCACTCGGATATAATGCAGACATCAAAAACCCGGCTCAACCCATACACGCTAGGTTTGAAAATATTTGAGAATATTGAAAAAAGATGGGACCGGCCCACCCCCGAGGAAAGGGAAAAATATGGTCGTCCCGGTGGGCAGGGCCGGGAGAAAATTTTTGCGGTGAGGGCAACAGAAAATGACGTTTCCTTTCTGCGCAATTATCTTACCAAAGAGCTGGTAGAAGAGATGGATCTTTATTTGTATGAGAAGGCCGGCTATGATTGGAAAATAATCGAGAAGGAATGGGAAAAGGTACGGGATGCAATAGTGAGCAGCCTGATAAATTGTGGTTACCCCTATATAGTAGTGCAGGAGGGGGACTATAATAAAAGGGGTGAGCTGTATTTGAAACATGAATATGAGGATATGGAGCTGGATGTTGTCTATCTGGAAAAGACCCTGCCCCATGTTTACACCCTATGGGGCCGCCCTGTACATCTGGAAACAGTGCTGGATAACAAGCCTGTTATTTTTTCTTACGATGGGGGTAAGGGATCAAGAAAAATTCTTGCATAACCTTTTTATGGAATTACATAAGCTTTTAGGATCCTTCCTGAATATAGTAGACAAAGGGGAGGATTTTTTATGCACGTTGTAATAGTGGGTGGTGGCTGGGCCGGCTGTGCAGCCGCTTTTTCAGTGCAGGCGGCAGGGGCCAAAGCCATTCTAGTGGAAAAGACAGACATGTTACTCGGAACCGGGCTTGTAGGCGGCATTATGCGCAATAATGGCCGGTTTACCGCCCATGAAGAAATAGTGGCTATGGGTGGTGGTGAACTGCTTGCAGTAATAGAGACAGTAGTGACCCACCACAACGTGAATTTCCCCGGGCATTTACACGCCATGCTTTACGACGTGACCAGGATAGAGCCGGCTATCAGGTCATTGCTATTACTTAGTGGGGTCAGGTTGGGGTTGCAGAAAAGGGTGACAGGGGTTTCCAGAAAAGGAGACGCTATTTCCAGTTTGTTGACCGTAGATGGCGAAGAAATCAAGGGTGACGTATATATTGACTGTACCGGTACTGCCGGACCGGCTGGGAACTGCCTTCGCTATGGTGCTGGGTGCGCCATGTGTATTCTGCGTTGCCCTACTTTTGGTCCAAGAGTAAGCCTGACCGATCGGGCTGGTGTGGCCGAGATTAGGGCGGGTGAGGGTTTCCCTCATTTTGAAGCCATGAGCGGTTCTTGTAAACTTGAGAAAAAATCCATTAGACCCGATCTGATAAGGAAACTCGAACGCGAGGGTGTGTTGGTAGTGCCGCTGCCCCATCATTTGCGCAGGTCCGAACAGTTGCAAAAGAAGGCATGTCAGCAGTATTCATTAAACGACTTTGCCAAAAACCTGATCATTCTGGACACCGGCCATGCTAAATTGATGACCCCCTACTTCCCCCTGGAAATTCTGCGCACCCTGAATGGTTTTCAGGATGCCCGTTATGCGGATCCCTATTCGGGGGGGAAAGGCAACTCTGTGCGGTTTATGGCCATGGCACCTTGTGATGCGGCATTGCGGGTTTCGGGTGTGGAGAATCTGTTTTGTGCAGGAGAAAAAACGGGATTGCTGGTGGGGCACACGGAGGCAATAGCCACTGGATTTTTGGCGGGGCATAATGCCGTGAGGCTTATTAGCGGCTGCGAGCCCCTAGTACTGCCTGATAAACTGGCTTGTGGTGATATTATTTCCTTTATGCATCGGGAAATGAAAAAAACAGCCGGGTTGGGTAAAAAATATACCTTTTCCGGTTCAGTATATTTTGAACGGATGGGGGAACTGGGGTTGTATACAACTGATATTGCCAAAATAAAAGAGAGGGTAGATAAAACAGGGCTAACAGGCATTTTCAAGCAAAGGATGTTATAGCCTAGTTATTCCGGGACGGCACCTGAGGACGATAACCCCTTTACCATATCCTGTACTATTTGGCTGCTACTGGTCATAAGGTAACATAGGACAACCCTGATGTATGGGGGTATGGGATATGGTAAATATTGTTTGGCTGATGATGGTGGTTTTTGGCATCCTAGTAGCTGCTGCAAACGGCAACATTGAGATCATTACCAAAGCGGCTCTAGAGGGTGCTAACGATGCGGTGAAAATATCACTTAGTCTGATTGCCATCATTACATTCTGGCTGGGAATTATGAAATTGGCTGAGGCGGCTGGTTTGGTGCGGGCGCTGGCCTGGCTGGTGCGCCCTTTGATGCGGTTTCTCTTTCCCAGTGTCCCCAGGGATCACCCGGCTATGGGGGCCATAGTGATGAACCTTAGCGCCAATATCCTGGGATTGGGTAATGCAGCCACACCAATGGGACTAATCGCCATGCGTGAATTGCAGAACCTGAACCGGAATAGTGATACCGCATCAGAGGCCATGTGTACCTTCCTTGGTTTAAACACATCCTGTATTACCTTAATACCCACAACGATAATCGGTATACGTTTGTTGTATGGTTCGGCTGACCCCACAGAAATTGTTGGGCCCACCATCATGGCCACTGCAACCAGTATGTTTGTGGCCATTATGGTGGACAGGCTGCTGCGTCTGGTTTATTCAGGCAGGAGGTGAGGGGTGCATGTTTACTGTTATTGCTGAACTGTCCCGCTGGGCTATCCCTGTTATCCTGCTAATTGTCCCGGTGGTGGCCATGTTGCGGGGTGTAAAGGTATATGAGACCTTTGTTGATGGGGCCGAAGCCGGGTTTGCTACCGCAATAAAGACAATTCCCTACCTGGTGGCGATGTTGATGGCTATCAGCATATTCAGGGCTTCAGGGGCCATGGAGGTACTGGTGGCTACCCTATCACCAGTACTTAATTATATCGGCCTACCGGCGGAGGTGTTGCCTCATGCTGTGATGCGTCCTCTCTCCGGTGGGGCAGCCCTGGGCATCGCTTCAGATATAGTTAAAACCTACGGGCCGGATAGCTTTTTGGGTCGTCTTGTGTCCACAATGCAGGGGAGTTGTGATACGACCTTCTATGTTTTGACCTTATACTTCGGTTCTGTAGGCATTAGGAAATATCGCTACTCGGTTTTGTTGGGGCTGGTTGCTGATTTAACAACCCTGATAGCATCAGTGGTAATCGTGCGGTTGGTATTTCAATAGGATTTTTCTTGAAATGTTCATGCTACTGGTGATAGAATAGCTTAAAATGCGGTGCTGGTTGAAAATATAGTCTGGGGAAGGTTAAGGGGGCATTAGTAATTATACGGCCTTTAGATGGTAATAACTATTGTTGTAATCAGATTAACCCTGGGGGATAAAGATGGGACAGATGGAACGGTTGCAAAAGGTTATGGCTAGGGCGGGTGTGGCATCACGGCGGCGCTGTGAAGAATTGATTGCAGCCGGCCTGGTAAAGGTAAATGGCAAGGTTGCCAGGGAACCTGGCACAAAGGTTGA
Source organism: Peptococcaceae bacterium (assembly GCA_012518875.1). Taxonomy (GTDB): domain Bacteria; phylum Bacillota; class Desulfotomaculia; order Desulfotomaculales; family Pelotomaculaceae; genus Syntrophopropionicum. The sequence goes on along the minus strand of JAAYRI010000087.1, from coordinate 22,505 downwards.
CCCCGCTGCGGATCAGATACTTGTAAGAGGGAAAGGTATTAACCCATCATCCTCCCGGCAGTATATTCTAATGTATAAACCCAGAGGCTACATAACGACCATGAGTGACGAAAAGGGTCGCCGGAAGGTTCCTGATCTTTTAAAGGATAACGATGGCCGGGTCTACCCCGTCGGCAGGCTGGATTATGACAGTGAGGGGCTGCTCCTGCTGACCAATGATGGAGACCTGACCCATGCCCTCACTCACCCCAGGCACCAGATCCCCAAGACCTATCAGGTACGGGTAGCAGGTATGCCCGATGAGATCAGGCTAAAACAGATGGAGAAGGGGTTACTGCTTGCAGACGGCCCTACTGCTCCCGCTAAAGTCCGGCTCAAAGGCAAAAAAGATGGCAATGCCCTTTTGGAGCTCACTATTCACGAAGGACGGAAACACCAGGTTAAACGGATGTGCGCACATATTGGGCATCCAGTAATGCGCCTTAAAAGAACCAGCCTGGGGGGGTTGGATATTGCTGATCTTAAGCCCGGTCAGTACCGCCACCTGACGGGGGATGAGTTAAAAATGTTGCGGCGCAAATGCGGGCTGGGAAATAATAAATGATCATCCTGGGCATAGTTCCAACAAGATACATTGGCCAAGTCAAGAAGGAATTCCTTAAGCAGAAGAGAATTATACGATAAAATAGCACCCAAAGATGTGGGAGGGATTCTGTTGTCAAATAGCCAGGCCACAGACAGCATAACTGATAGAGATGGCATTTTATTTAAAATACGCCTTGACTTTAGCGGCACCGGTAAGCCGGGGCGCTTTTTGTTTGGCGGCAAACCCACTGACAAAGCTGCTGAGGAGGCGCGGGAACAGCAGATCACCATATTTCGTAACGTGCCCCTGCAGGGCATGCAGATTATTGATATCGACGTTTCCGGAGATGTATATACTGTATATGACGATATAAATAATAGTGATATTGCCTATGCCCCATTAATACTTACAGTTAAGGCGGACGCCCTAGAAAACATAATCCGTTTTCTGGCCCGGGATGACTTTAGGAAAATAGAAATACTTGATCCGGCCTATATTTCATTGAATCATGCGGAAATAGAGAGACTGCTTTTTAAAATTCACGAGGAGATGAAAGAATCAAGGTCTCGGTTGGAAAGGAAGTACAACCTGGGGTAAACCAAAGACCATTTCCCTATAGGAATATCCTGCCAGTATTATTCATACAATTTTACTGGTAAATTTTTTTATGGGGGACAAGGAATGATAATGCCACCGGGTAGATCTTGGGATAAAATACTAGAGACCATCCTAATCAGGGCAGTAATTATTATAGCTTTGCTGGTGCTGGGGACACAGGTGTTTTTGGGCGGTGATCAGCACGGCCAAAATGTGGAACCTGTGATGGGCGACAGCTATATGGGACCTCAACAGGCAACCGCCAGCAGGGACCTGAACAAACCTGTTGTTACCTTTAGACTAAAGGAGTTTGTCTCACTCCCACAGGCACGGCTGTTGGTAAACGGCGAGGTGGTCGGGGTTTTTAACGGCCGCTATGTGACGGTTTCCGTTGCAGAAGGAGATGTTTTACAGGTTGATGGGACGGAGTATGAAAGACCCTTTGAAATTGAGGTAATGGATGTAAGCCGCGAGGTAGCTGAACCACAACAGGGGCTTACTATTACAGTGAATGAGGGCCTGAGAAATATCGCTTTGGTACGTTTATCAAGATAAGGCATCCCTGGAATTTAGATTGATGGTGAGGGTGCTGAATGTTGGCATGCCCCAGGTTGTCCCAGATTAGGGTTGGTTTGCTTTTCAAACATCTGTAAAGTATAATATTTTTAGTAGGCGCCGGGACAACGCCTGCACTCCTGTTAGAAGCAAGGTGGTATATAATGACACTATATGGCAGCCGCAGAACGGCAAGTGTAGCGATAGAGATGGCCCTGACCAGCAGTAGGGAACAAGAGAGGGAGTATAAACAACGTTTTGCTAGAGAAGGTTTTAGGACAGCGGCGGTAGATTACGGCGGTGACTTCATTTCGTCTGTTAACAGAATCATTGAGCGTGCTGTGGTGGCCTCAAAGAGGGAAGGTGTCATCAAAGAGCAGCATGCAGATGAGGGGGCTGTGGCCGGGGCCACAAGAGAAGCCCTGTCACAGATAATGGCCAAGGCTCTGGGTTTTAATGTTGGCGGTAAAATAGGTATCGCCAGGAAACAGGATCATATCAGTGTAGCAATTTTTTTTGGTGTAGGATTGTTACATTTGGATGAGGTAGCGATTGGGTTGGGCCATAGGGCTGTTCAGTCTGGTTGATGGCATGATGGGAACCGCTTCATGGGCTGCGGCTTTGCCTTCTGGACTTGGTTTCAACTATGCATTTGGGGGGAAGCAGTTTGGCTGGAACAGTTCTTAGGGGGATCCGCGGTGCCATTACGGTGGAAAGGAATTCAGCGGAAGAAATCCTAGCCGCCACTGGGGAACTATTGGATACTATAATTAAAGAAAACGATATTGAAGCTGGTGACATGGCCAGCATTATTTTTACCATGACGGAGGATCTGGATGCCTGTTTTCCGGCCCGGGCCGCCCGGGATAGAGGTTTAAAATATGTGCCCCTACTCGATGCTTTGGAATTAAATGTTCCCGGTAGTCTTCCCAGATGCATCAGGATACTTATCCATGTTAACACCAATAAGTCTCAGAAAGAGATAAAACATGTTTACCTGGGAGAGGCCGCCTGTTTGCGTCCGGACATCAAACAGAGCTAGTCACCCAATCATTGTTCATTGCCCTGCGGGTGATATGTATGTTAAAATTGACCTGGGCTAGGGTAGATGTAGCACATTTTGTGGCCCGAGGGACAGTACAAAACAAGATAAGACTAGTATGGTAGGATAGTTGGGATCAGGAAAGGAATAAAGGATTTATTCCTTTCGCTAAAAAGGATAGGTACTGTAGTATGGTAGGGGGGCGATAAATTATGTCTTTGTGATTTTATTTAACACACCTCCGAGGGTGTTTTTTTGTTTTTAATGGTAAAATTAATACCGATGTAATTTTCTAGATGAGGAGTGAAATGAAGTTGATAGTGGTTATGGATCATCACGCCGGTGATGGTGAAATAGAACATGTTTTGGAACGTCTTAAGAAAATAGGATTTAAAACCCACCTTTCACAGGGGATAGAACGTACCATAATTGGGGCTGTTGGGGACAGAAATATTTTGTGCGACGTAAATTTGGAGTCTATGCCCGGCGTGGAAAAGGTGGTACCTATCCTGCAGCCCTATAAGCTGGCCAGCAGAACCTTCCAGGAGGAGAATACCATAATCAAGGTTGGTGATCTAGAAATAGGTGGTGACACCCTCCATGTTATGGCCGGCCCCTGTGCCGTTGAAAGTAGAGAACAACTAATACAGGCTGCCCGGTCCGTCCGCGATGCCGGTGGGGCAATTTTACGGGGTGGGGCTTTTAAACCAAGAACCTCTCCCTATTCCTTTCAGGGTTTGGCAGAGGAGGGATTGAAGTTTCTAGCAGAGGCACGTGAGGAAACGGGTCTTTTAATTGTCACCGAGGTAATGGATGTGCGTGATGTATCCATGGTGGCCCATTACGCTGACATCTTACAGATTGGCGCCCGCAATATGCAAAATTATTATCTCTTACGTGAGGTAGCGGGGATTGATAAACCAGTTGTCTTAAAAAGGGGGCCTTCCTGCACAATAGAAGAGTGGTTAATGGCAGCTGAATATATCATGTCCGGTGGTAACTACAATGTGATCCTATGTGAGCGGGGTATCCGCAGTTTTGAAAACTATACCAGGAATACTCTTGATCTAACTGCGGTGCCGGTGGTCAAGCATCTGTCGCACCTGCCGGTAATCGTTGATCCCAGCCACGCTATCGGTAAATGGCGTTTTGTGCCACCCATGGCCAGGGCTGCCATTGCTGCCGGCGCTGACGGGCTGATTGTGGAAATGCATCCTCATCCGGAGGAGGCTCTTTGTGATGGACAGCAATCCCTGACCCCAAGGGGTTTTAAATTGATGATGGATGATCTGAAAAAAATTGCTGATTTTATGGGGAGGAAAATGCCTTGAGACCTGATTTTAACCGGGTGACCATAATAGGTGTTGGTCTCATCGGTGGTTCCCTCGGCATGTCCCTGCGCAGGAACAAACTGGTGGAAGAGGTGGTTGGGGTGGATTCCTGTGTGGATGATTTGCATCTGGCAGTAGAATTGGGTGCAGTAGATCGATATACAGCTTCTCCTGCCGCAGGGGTAGCCGGGGCAGATCTGGTTATTATCGCTACACCGGTGGGGGCCACAATTCCGATACTGCATGAAATATGGCCCCATCTAGCCTCGGGGGCGGTAGTTACCGATGTTGGGAGTACCAAGACCAGGGTGGTGCAGGAGGCGGAAAATCTGCTGCCTCCCGGGATTAGTTTTGTAGGCGGCCACCCCATGGCTGGTTCTGAACATAATGGGATTAAGGGAGCCGATCCCTATTTATTTGAAAATGCTTTTTATCTAATTACACCAACAACCAATAGTAAACCGGCAGCGCTAAAAAAGGTAAAAAAACTGGTTAAGGATATTGGTGCAAAGGTGGTTGAGATTAAACCGGAAAAGCATGACCTGGCCGTGGCTGCCGTCAGTCACCTGCCTCATCTTTTGGCGGCCTCCCTGGTTAATACTGTGGTGAGTCTACCGGAAAACGAATCTATTTTGCCCCTTGCTGCCGGTGGTTTCCGGGATACCACCCGGATAGCCGCCGGTTGCCCTGCCATGTGGCGGGATATTTTTTATACAAATTGCCGGCAAATCCTCAAAATGATTAGTGACTTTAGGGATGAACTTACCCTTTTCACAGAGTTGCTGCAGGAGGGAAATATGGAGGCAATTTTCTCCAGGTTGGCGGATGCCAGGGCCGTCCGCGTTAACTTACAGGGAAATGTTAAAGGCTATCTGCCGGCGATTTTTGAGATCATACTAACTGTCCCGGATCAACCAGGCATTATTGCTGGTTTTACAAGCTGTTTGGCCGGAGGTGGAATTAACATCACTGACATCGAAATCCTCAGGGTGCGTGAGGGAGAAGGTGGCACAATCCGGGTCGGGTTTGCCACAGAGGAGGATCAAAAAAATGCGATCCAGGTTCTTGGAAAAAAAGGCTATACTGTGAGAAAAGCATTCTCATGCAGGGTATGATGATCCTGGTTTATGTTTCTGCGTTTACATTTTAAAAAAGGATGATTTGTATGCAGTTGTATATTGAACAGGGGAGCAGCCTACAGGGCGATATTAATGTCCCTGGTGATAAATCTATCTCCCACCGGGCGGTGATAATCGGTGCTCTAGCCACTGGTGAAACAGTAATTGAAAATTTTTCTACAGGCCGAGATTGCCTTTCCACGATTAATTGTTATAAAAGGTTGGGAATTGAAATTAGCGGTCCCCATGAGGGTGTGGTAAGAATTAGCGGACGGGGCTTAGAGGGTCTCAGGGAGCCGGAGGATATATTAGATGTGGGCAATTCCGGTACCACAATGAGGCTTTCTCTGGGTGTTCTGGCCGGACAACCATTTTTTAGTGTGATCACAGGTGATCAATCTCTACGAAGCCGCCCTATGAAAAGGGTGACGGAACCATTAAAAAAAATGGGGGCTGTTATTTTAGGGAAAAAAGGCGGTGGTTGTGCACCCCTGGCGATACACGGAGGTTCCCTGAAAGCGACTGCCAATATTTCACCAGTAGCAAGCGCCCAGGTGAAATCTGCTATACTACTGGCCGGCCTTTTTGCCGATGGTCAAACTTCTATTACGGAACCATATCGTTCTAGAGATCATACGGAGTTGATGTTGGACTCTTTTGGAGCTTTCCTAAATGTTGAAGGAAATACTGTTTGCATTACCGGGCACCCGGTGCTAAAAGGAAAAAAAATTAGTGTTGCCGGGGATATATCTTCGGCAGCATTTTTGCTTGCAGCTGCTGCCCTGGTGCCCGGCTCCGATCTGACTATCAGGGGCCTGGGGGTTAATCCGACCAGGAGCGGCATTATTGATGCACTGGAAATGATGGGTGCTGATATTAGGAGATTTAACCTAAGGCAAAATGGTGGGGAACCAGTTGCGGATATCAGGGTGCGTTATGCGGGAAGACTACGAGGAATAGATGTAGGAGGGGAAATAATCCCCCGCCTAATAGATGAAATACCGGTGCTGGCAGTTGCCGCCGCAACGGCAGAAGGGAAGACAGTGATCCATGATGCGGCCGAATTAAAGGTTAAGGAGAGCAACCGCATTACCGCAGTGGCCAGGTTGCTTACAGCATTAGGAGCTGATGTTACTGAATTGGGAGATGGACTAATGATTAAAGGACGCCCGGTGCTGAAGGGATGTTTTTGTGACAGCCAGGGTGATCATCGCATAGCCATGGCTGGGGCGGTGGCCGGATTGGTAGCTAGAGGCAAAACCATGGTGCACGGTGCGGAATGCATAGATATTTCCTTTCCAGGGTTTGGTGGATTGCTGCGAAGCCTTGCTAGTAAATAACAATAGGGTTATACTAAATTGAAAAATTACTGATTGATGAATGGTGCCCGCCCATGAGGGTTTTATCACCAACAAGGCGGATAAAATAAGGGGGTGTACCCTATTTGTCTTACATTAATAAGAATAGAGGAATGTAAAACATTTTGTCGAAGTTATGTAAGTCGAGGGTAAGTAAACTAACAGGGTGAAAAAAGGTATGAGGAATTAGGATTCAAATGACTGTAAAACCGTACATTGCTATAGATGGGCCGGCCGGCGCCGGCAAGAGTACTGTGGCCAGAATGTTAGCAAAAAGGCTTGGCTATATTTATATTGACACCGGTGCTATGTATCGCGCCGTGACATTGATGGCGCTGCGAGAAGGGGTAGATTTAAAGAGTGAGGATTCCTTAAATCAACTGGCCCAGGCAGTATCAATTGAACTTTTCCCTGATTACAATGGCGGGCCCAAGGTGTATCTCAATGGTGATGATGTATCTGACGATATCCGTAGCCCCCAGGTATCGCAAAATGTTTCTCAGGTAGCCACGGTACCTGGTGTTCGTAAACACCTTGTTAGGTTGCAAAGGGCCATGGCCTCCCGGGGTGGGGTTGTAATGGAAGGACGAGATATTGGTACGGTGGTGTTGCCCCAGGCCCCCATCAAGATATTTTTGACTGCTTCAAACAAGGAAAGAGCCAGGAGACGCAGGGGGGAACTAGCCGCTAAAGGTAACATCATTACTCAGGAACAGATGGAAAAGGAAATAATGGCCAGGGATCTCATTGATTCAACACGTAAGGTTGATCCCCTTACCCGGGCTGCTGATGCGGTACTAATTGATAGCACAACCTATACCATAGACGAAGTAGTGGGTATGATTGTATCATGTATTAAAAAAAGAGAGGGGCAGTCATGATTTACAGGCTGCTTAAATTTTTAGCGACCGTTATATTGGCAGTGGTAAGGCGCTGGGATATCCAGGGTAGGGAAAACTTGCCCACCTGCGGGGGGTTTCTTCTGGTGGCGAATCACGTCAGCTACTGGGATCCGGTTGTTGTAATATGCGCCTTCAAGAGAAAAGTGTATTATATGGCTAAATCAGAACTTTTTAAAATACCGATTATCGGGTATGTTTTAAGAATTTCCGGTGCATTTCCTGTGCGTCGGGATAAATCGGACCGGCGGGCCATCCGGACTGCTCTGAAGCTCCTGAAGGAGGGGGAAATGGTGGGTGTTTTCCCGGAGGGTACCAGAAGCCATACCGGGGACCTGCTTAGGCCTCATCTTGGTGCGGCAATGCTGGCCGGCAAAGCAAATGTTCCCATGGTTCCTGTGGCCTTGATTGGGACTAGAGGTGTTTTTGGTCGGGTGAGAATGGTCATTGGCACCCCCATTATCACAGAGGGATCGGGTAAAATTACCAAGGAAGATCTGAAAAAAAACAGTGATCTGGTAATGGGTCAGATAGCTTCTATGATCAAAAACTATTAGAATACGACGAATTAATGATAAAATATAAAATAACCTGGGGAATTAGGTAATACATAAGAAGGAAAATATAAGTTATTAGGCGAATTCTTTTCTGATAACAATAAAAACGGTGATGCTATGGAGATAAAGGTGGCTTCTAAGGCCGGTTTCTGTTCTGGGGTAAAGAGGGCTTTAAACCTGGCCATGGGCACCCTAAAAGACAACAAGGGTCCTGTTTTTACCTTGGGACCATTAGTTCACAACCCACAGCTTGTGGCCTTTTTGGCGGAAAAGGGCATATATGAGGTTAATAGTGTTCAAAACATAGAGGAAGGTACTCTGGTGATCAGATCCCATGGGGTGCGTCCTGATGTTTTGGATCAGGCAAAGGAAAGGGGCATAAACATTGTTGACGCTACATGCCCTAATGTGCGTAGAGCGCAGGAGTTGGCCGGTGAACTTGTGGAGCAAGGTTACCAGGTTGTGGTTGTGGGTGATAGAGGGCACCCGGAGGTACAGGGGATTGTTGGTTGGACAGGCGGCAAGGCCCTGGTTGTAGAGAATCCGGAGGAAGCGGCTTTTTTAGATAGTAAAGCTGAATTGGGGATTATAGCCCAAACAACTCAGACGCAGGAGAATTTTAACACAATTATTGAGATTATTAAGAAAAAGGGTATTAATTGCAAAATTTATAATACAATTTGCAATGCTACAAACCAACGGCAGGCAGCTGCTAGGGAACTTGCCGGCGAGGTGGATGTGATGATTGTAGTCGGTGGTGCAAATAGCGCCAACACAGGTAAACTGGCTGCCATTTGCCACAAGTCCGGTACTGCTACGCATCTCATTGAAACAGCGGATGAACTTGATCCGGTTTGGTTGCAAGGAGTTGCTAAAGCGGGGTTGACAGCGGGGGCATCCACACCCGACTGGATTATAGAGGAGGTAAGGAGACGAATGGGCGAATTTGAAGATTTGAACGGCCAGGAGGAAGAACAAGAACAGAAAGAACAGGAACAAGAAGAACAACAAGAGGAAAAAGAAGAGCAGGAAGAACAGGTAGAACAAGAAGAAGAAATGAAGGACACAGTTGAGGTGAAGGCTGTTCGTCCTGGCGAAATTGTAAAGGGTATGGTTGTCCATGTTAGCCCTGATGAAGTGATGGTGGATATTGGAGCCAAATCGGAAGGCATCATACCAATTAGGGAGCTTTCTAGCCGCAATGTTAATTCACCCCAGGACATTGTAAAAGTTGGGGATGAAATAGAAGTCTATGTATTAAAGGCTGAAGACAATGAAGGTAGACCAATCCTTTCCAAAGAAAGGGCAGACAATGAAAAATCCTGGGTTAGATTAGAAGAAGCAATGGAAACAGAAGCCTCCGTCGAGGGTGTTGTCAGGGATGTTGTTAAAGGCGGACTCATTGTAGATGTAGGGGTAAGGGCTTTTTTACCTGCTTCTCTGGTGGAAAGGGGCTATGTTGAGGACCTGACAAAATATCTCGAAAAGGAGATTGCTTGTAGGGTTATAGAAATGAATAGGGGCAGGAAAAAGGTAATCCTCTCCCGCAAGGCGATATTGGAAGAAGAATATGCCAGGCTGCGTAAGGAAGTTTTGGAAAACCTGCAGGAAGATGAAATTGTTAAAGGGATTGTTCGACGGTTAACCAATTTTGGTGCCTTTGTGGACATAGGTGGTGTAGATGGACTTTTGCATATTTCGGAGATGTCCTGGCATCGGATTAACCACCCCTCAGAGGTAGTCAAGGTCAATGATGAAATCGAGGTTATGGTTTTACGGATTGATAGGGAACAGGAAAAGATATCATTGGGTCTTAAACAGGTTTTGCCGAACCCCTGGGATACAGTGGAAGAAAAGTATCCGGTAGATTCTATTATCACCGCCAAGGTTGTCCGGCTGGCGCCATTTGGTGCTTTTGTACAACTGGAGCCCGGCGTGGAGGGCTTGGTCCATATATCACACCTGGCGGATCGTCATATTGCTAAACCGGATGAGGTGGTTACCGAAGGGGAAGAGGTCGATGTTAAGGTTTTAAATATTAACACCGCGGAAAAACGCATTCGCCTTTCCATCCGGGAGGTGGATCGGGGTAGACAGCAGCGTGAATTTCGGGAGAACACTTCTCTCCAGGTGCAAGAATCTTTAGATGTTGTAACAATAGGCGACATGGTCGGTGACCTATTTGAGAAAAAAAAGGACCAGGACTAGGTTAGAAATTGCCTTGGATGCTTAGCAGCCATGTTCCGGCTTGAATATATTATAGTTTTCATGCCATAAAATATATGGGGATTTATTTGTATAATTTTTATCATGATATCCTTTGGCAAATATCTTATTAAAAATTTTTAAACCTGGGGCGGTAATTAACCGCCCCTTTTTTTTGCATATTTTTAGTTGGATTGGACAGCCTATTTATGAAATTTTCATGAATAAGGGGGCAAGGTTTTGGATCAAAATGCCATTGGAATCATAGTTTTAATTGCCATATCAATACTCATCTATCTTGGGCTGGCTCATAGGGTTCTGGATCGGATGAGGCTATCTGACCGGGGTGCATTATTAGTGATTGGTTTAATAATATTGGGAGGATTCATTAACATTCCACTGCCGTTTCTACCCTTCAACACATCACTAAATGTCGGGGGAGCGCTAATCCCGGTCGGTTTGGCCATTTACCTATTGGTAAGAGCGGGTACGAGAAAGGAATGGGTTAGGGCCCTGGTCGGTACTGTTGCCACAGCCGCTATTGTATATGTGGTAGGTTCCTTGATCAACTCGGGTTCCACAATGGAGCCTGCCGGGCGCTGGGCCATTATTGATGCTATTTATCTTTATCCTCTTGTCGGCGGTATAGTTGCGTATCTTTTTGGTAGGTCCAGGCGGGGAGCATTTATTTCTGCCACATTAGGTGTCCTCCTGGTAGATGTGTTTCAGTTTGCCTGGCTCATAAACCAGGGTGCACCCGCCAGCTACACCATGATGATTGGTGGAGCCGGTGCCTTTGATGCCATTGTGCTTGCGGGTATATTCGCTGTCATTCTAGCTGAATTGGTAGGGGAATCCCTGGAGAGAATTTCTGGTGGTCCCAAGGTCGAGGGTCGGCCGCCGGAACTGGTAAAAGGTCTAAAAAAACCCGAACCCGGTATCCCCACAGAAATTGGTGATAAGGTTGAAGGGCCCCAGGGGGATAAAGAAAAGGAGGATGAAACCAAATGAAAAACGGCAGTCGAAGATTTACTCTATATGCAGCTGCCCTGCTAGTGGTTCTAGCTCTTTTGGTTTACGGTGTAAACAGGGATATCCGGTTCCTACCGGTTATAAATACCGCAGGACTCATCAATAACGAAACACCCGATCATGTTGCAGGTACCTTTACCACAATCCTTGATGAACAAGGAGAAATGCTCAGCATGATGTCCCGCAGTATCTATGTTGGCGACGAGCTGTATACTGCTGAAGGTAGGGGTTACAGGATAAGCAAGGTGAAGGACGGCAAGGCAGAGGCGGTATTTATGGGGCTGGATTCCCAGATAGTCTCTTATAATGATTTTTTCTCCGCCCAGGAGATACCTGCCGCTACAAATATCGCTCAAAAAAAAGGGAATATTGCTATTTATCACTCTCATACGGATGAATCTTATGTTCCCACCGACGGTACGGAAGCCATACCTTTTAAGGGTGGTATTTATCAAGTGGGCAAAACTATGGTAGATAAACTGCAGGGTCGTGGAATCACTGTGAATTATGATCAGACTGCCCATGACCCTCATGATAATAATGCCTATGTCCGATCTAGAAGGACTGCGGCAAACCTAATGAAAAACAAACCCATAGCTATTTTTGATATACACCGTGACGGTGTCCCGGACCCTGCTTATTACCGGGCAGAAATCGGCGGTAAGGATGTAGCCAGGCTACGTATAGTTGTCGGTAAAAGTAACCCGCGTATGGATGCCAATATGGATTTTGCCCGGCGGATGATGACAGCAGCTAATAATGTGCACCCCCAAATAGTAAAGGAAATATTTGTGGGCAAGGGGGATTATAATCAGGATCTATCGGCCACCGCATTGTTGATTGAAGCCGGTACCCACACCAACAGCAGGGAACAGGCTGAAAGGGGAATCGCCCTTTTCACAGATGCCGTTCCTGTCGCACTGGGCATAAAAGGTGGTGCACCTGCTGCCGGTCCCACAACCCAGCAGCCGGGCCAGGCTACAGGTGCCGGCGGGGGATGGAAGGCAGTAGGATGGATATTGGGGATTACCCTGGCTCTTGGTCTGGGTTTTGTACTGATAAATGAGGGCAGTGTAGATAAAGCCAGGGATAATATACTAGGTTTTGTCAGGGAGATTAGCGGCTTAATTCCACGCGGTGCTGCACGGAAACCTGGCCTGGAGGAGAATGATCAGGAAAAGGAAGAATAGCTTTCTTTCAAGGGAAGGATGCCAACTGCTATGCCTGAATACCTTATTGTGATCGCAGCCGGCATCCTTGCCGGCACTTTGTCGCGTATCGTCCTGCTGAGGGTAGATTACAGGCAGTATCCGGGTTATCCCCACAGCTATATATCTCATCTCCTCCTGGGTTTTATTGCCTCCGCCCTGGGTGCGGTGGCCATCCCGGCTGTGATGGCCCCGGAATATACCGCCGTGACTTTTCTAGCTCTGGCAGCTCAGCAGTTTCGTGAAATCAGAAACATGGAACGTCGCACTCTGGAAAGTTTGGAAAGAACAGAATTAGTCAAAAGAGGACTTGATTATATCGAAGGGATCGCCCGCACCTTTGAGGCCCGAAATTATCTGGTGATGGCTACTGCTTTTGCCACTAGTCTAGTGACCCAGTTTGGTGGTTTGTCTACAGGGGGACTGATGGCAATTATTATGGTTCTGCTGAGCCGTGTGCTAATGACGGGTGATATACTGGAAAATATCTGTGATGTTGTGCCGGCCAGGCTAAGTTTTCAAGGCCCGATTTTAAAGGTTGATGAAATAAATATGGTTAATGTTGGTTTAAAAGAAAGACGTGAAAAAATATTAGAAAACGGCCTGGCTGTAAGAATAAAACCCAGGGATGGAAACGCCCGATCCACCATTCATGACATGGGCCAACGGCAAGCCATTGCCTTTACGGCGGCTGTTCTTCTGGGAACCAAAAAGGATGTGAATATACCGGAATATACACCTCTGGTGCGTAAGAATCCTGAAACAGGTGAGGTGGGCCTGTATATCATGCCTATGGAAAAGGATTTGGACAGGCTGATTGCAGCTGTCAAGCTCACCCCGGTTTTGGAAAGTGCCAGCAGCAAACCACTGTTAGCCGGTCTTCCATCTGGAAAAGATAAAAAGAGGATGGATTAAGCCATGGAACATGAAGAAGGAAGTATTTTGGCAGTAATCACTCTAAATAAGGAGCTGGTAGACGGGGGTGCACCTATTTTTTTTGCCCGGGATGAGCAGGAGTTGGCAAGACTGGCCCAGTACCTGTCAAAAATCCTTAAAGCTATGGTACATGACCTGGATAACGGTACTTATGTTGTAGTAAGACATTGAGATATAATGATCATATTGAGGTAGATTAGATGAAAATTATTTACCATTGCTATGGTGGTAGCCATTCGTCTGTAACTGCTGCCTCCATCCACCTGGGGCTGCTGCCTGAGGATCGTGTACCCGGTCGGGAAATGTTCTGGAACCTACAGCTTTTTGACCGCCAGGAGGCCGATCAGCAGGGGCATATTTATTTTGTGGGTGTAGATGAACATGGCCATGATATCTACCTGACGGCACGCCGTAACAAGCCGCAAATACTAGAAAATGTTTTTGCTGGTCTGACGGAAATTTTTGCGCTACCCCGGCAGGACTATATCTTGGTCGATGCTATGCATAGTGTTAATTCACTGATGAAACTTGGCGGTTTTCTTTCTCGCCGTTGGGGGCTTGTCAGCCTGGGCCGACCGATTGTAACAATTGGGACACAGATCGCCTATTTTCGTTTGGTACACCTTGTCCAAAAGGTTAAGGGCTTAATAAGGGAGGAGGATCATGAAAATTCTGTATTTCAGCGGCACCATGTTCCCACTGGCAGTCCTGGCGGGAGCAATTCACACAGGCAGGCTGTCAAGGGAAAAACTGCCGGGAAAGACCCAGTTAGGGGACCTATTGTGTTTGGATATCAAAGGGCAGGAAGGGGAAATAATCTTCCTGGGGAAGGACGATGCCGGAAATAAGGTCTATGCACTTTCTATTAAAGGCCAACAGGATATGATCCACCGTCTTATGGAGAGCTTTCTGTGCATCTTTAATATACAAAAGACTGAAGTGAAAATGGTTGAAAGTGCCTTAAGGGACAATATATTTCTCCAGCTGGGTAGTTTATTGTTCCGCTTTGCACCCCTGGCCACTGCGGGCTACTTACTATCCAGGATAGGCATGAAAAAAATATATAGTGAGCTGGGGGATTGGTCACAGGCAGTAAAAAGAGACAGCTACAAATCACTTACTATATAATGATAGATAATTTGTTAGGGTTAAAGACAGGGGGGCGGTTCATGAAGCGGGGGCAAGGGTTGAAAATACATATGGTGGATGCCGGCAGTATTGCTGCCGAACTTGGTGTGGTTCCGGGAGACCGGCTCACGGCAATCAATGGGTCACCGGTACGGGATTTAATCGATTATCGCTATTTTATAGCTGATGAAATACTCAATATTGATATAACAAAAGAGAATGGTGAAAAATGGGTGCTGGAGGTAGAAAAGGACCCTGATGAGAATTTGGGCCTTGGTTTTGGTGCCGATGGGTTTGGACCGGTGATAAAATGTGCTAATAAATGCTTTTTTTGTTTCGTTGATCAAATGCCACCAGGGATGAGAAAGACTCTCTATGTCAAAGATGATGATTATCGTCTTTCCTTTTGGAACGGTAATTTTATAACCCTTACCAACCTCAGTAAAAACACCCTGGAAAGAATCGCCCGGCAAAGACTAAGTCCACTATACATTTCTGTTCACACTACAAACCCTGGTTTAAGGGAAAAAATGCTGGGAAATCCCAGAGCCGGTTCTATTATGGAGCAGCTGGGTTTTCTGGCTGAAGCAGGTATTGAAATGCATACCCAGGTAGTGCTTTGTCCAGATCTTAATGATGGGGTAGAGCTAGAGAAAACAGCATGGGATCTGGCTTCTCTTTGGCCCGCTGTAAGATCACTAGCGGTGGTTCCTGTCGGACTGACCCGTTTTAGAGATAACCTTTATCCCCTGAAGGTATTTACCCCGGGGAAGGCCCGTTCATTAGTACACTGGATTCATGGCCGGCAGGAAAAAAACATCACCCGCTGTGGACACCCCTTTATTTTTGCTTCGGATGAATTTTACCTGTTGGCCGGAGAACCGGTGCCGGTAGCAGAAAAATATGATGGTTTTCCCCAGCTTGAAAATGGGGTTGGTTTAACCCGGCTCTTTATAGATGAATGGGCCTCAGCAACCGGTGGTCTGCCCAACATGGTTGAACAACAACAAAAAATTGTTTTGGTGACAGGTGTCCTGGGGTATAAAATACTGGAACCAGTGGCGGCCAGGCTAAATGAGATCGTTGGGCTGGAGGTGGTAATTAAGGTAATAGAAAATGATTTTTTCGGCAGGCAGGTTACGGCAACAGGCCTGGTTACCGGGGGTGACATTTTGGCCCAGATGGCCATTGACAATAGCGTTGATCTGCTGGTGCTTCCTACAATAATGTTAAGGATGGATCAGCAGGTGTTTTTGGATGGTATCACCTTGCTAGAACTGGCAGAGAGATTAAAAATAGCAGTGGCTGCTGTTTCAGGGCCAGGCCAACTGGTTGATGTAATCGTAAACAACCCGGCTAAGGCTGAGGCGCTTATAGATTGATATAGTTAATTTACTGTGAATCTGGGGTAAAATATATATAGTGGCATGAATAACAATTAATAGGTTGACGGGATTAAAAATTTTATGATACCTGTCATTCCTATCCCCCGATGCCGCACCTGCAATTCCCAGGATATTAATTGCAATTTTAAATGGCAAAAGATATACTTTGATATGCTTGGTGTTGATAAAATATTGTGGTTTCAAAATTTATGTTCTATAAAGGTTGCTGTTTGTTAATCACGGAGCGTTTTTAGGAGATGAAATATTTTGGCTAAGCCGGTAGTAGCAATAGTGGGTAGACCAAATGTAGGCAAATCCACACTTTTTAACCGTATAGTAGGAGGCCGGGTGGCGATAGTGGAAAGCCGGCCGGGTGTGACCAGGGATCGTCTTTATCAGGATGCAGAGTGGGCGGGCCGTAGTTTTGTACTTGTTGACACTGGTGGTTTGGATTTTCAGGAGAGCGGTACGATTATAGATGGGATCCACCGCCAGGTAGAACAAGCTATCACCGAATCAGATGTAATTCTCTTCGTAGTGGATGCACGTGCCGGTCTTAATCCAAATGATGCTGAAATAGCCACTGTTATTAGACGTTCCGGTAAACCAGCTATAATTGTGGCCAATAAGGTTGAAAATTTTGATTATAAAACAGACGCCTTTGATTTTTATCGGCTTGGTCTTGGTGATCCAATACCTATTTCAGCAGCGGAAGGTCTAAATACAGGGGACTTGCTGGACAGGCTTGTGGCCCTGCTACCGGACAATAATGACGTGGAGTATCCACCCGACGTAATACGTATTGCTGTTATTGGCCGTCCCAATGTAGGAAAATCATCTATTGTCAATGCTATTCTGGGTGAGGAGAGGGTTATTGTCAGTGACATTCCCGGAACGACCAGGGACGCTGTGGATACACCCTTTCAGTTAGAAGAAAAACACTATGTGATTATTGACACGGCAGGGATCAGGCGCAGGAGCAGAATCGAAATGCCTACAGAGAGATACAGTGTCATCCGTGCCCTGCGGGCAGTGGACAAATGTGATGTGGTCTTGATGATGCTTGATGCCCCGCTAGGCGTAACAGAACAGGATAAACGCATTGCGGGCTATGCCCATGAGGCGGGAAGAGCAGTGGTACTGGTGGTTAATAAATGGGACCTGATAGAAAAGGACGACCGGACCATGGACAGTTACACGGAAGAAATTCGCCGGGAACTGGGCTTTATGAGGTATGCACCGGTAATTTTTATATCTGCCTTGACGGGTAGGCGTGTGCCAAAGGTGCTGGAGTTAGTAGAGTTTGTTGCGGAGCAGCACGCGGCCCGCGTTGCTACCAGGGATTTAAATAATCTTTTCAAAGAGGCAATTATGCAGTCCCCGCCACCAACTGATAAGACCAGGCGGTTGAAAATTCTCTATGTGGTGCAGGGGGGAATAAAGCCGCCAAGGTTTATAATATTTGTCAATGATCCAAAACTAATGCATTTTTCCTACCTACGCTATCTGGAAAACCAGGTGCGGTCTGCATACGGTTTTGAGGGCACCCCAATCCGATTTACCTTGCGCAAGAGGACCAGGGACATGGTGTAAAATAAGAAAAACAGCACACACAATTTGGTTTTATATAAGGATATGAGATAAATGTGCTGCACCCCGTATGAGGGACATAGAAACTGACTTTATGTGTAAGCTGAGGGGAAAGATATGTTAAATATTTTGCTGATTGTTGTCGGTTATCTGGTAGGATCTTTGCCATTTAGTTATATTGTGGGCCGTTTATGGGCGGGGGTTGATATCCGCCTGTGCGGCAGCGGCAATGTAGGCATGACCAACGTCTGGCGCAACGCCGGACCGGTAGCAGGAATAACTGCACTGATCCTTGACTTGGGCAAGGGTATGCTGGCGGTATGGTTGGCCCGTATGTTTGGTAGCAATGACCTGATAGTGGCCCTAGCGGGGGTAGCTGTACTAGCAGGCCATAGCTGGCCCATTTTCCTTGGGTTTAAGGGGGGCAAATTGGTTGCTACCGGTGTGGGAGTAATCACAGCTATATCACCATCTGTTGGCATTATTGCCATGCTTACCTGGATTTTTGTAACAGGTGTGACCAGGTACGTATCTGTAGGATCGATTATAGCAATTGTTTCTATACCATTTGTGATGGTTGTGTTCAGGTTGGAACCACCGTTTTTAGCCCTGGGTGTCCTTGCCGCTATTTTTGCTGTATATAAACATATCCCGAACATTAAACGGCTTTTGGTCGGGACAGAGCCTAGAATAGTTTTTAAAAAGGGTTAAAAATGTGCTAAAGGAGATTGATCCAAGATGGGAAAGAAAATAGGAGTTTTAGGTGCCGGTAGCTGGGCCACTGCGGTTTCCCTGCTTCTAGCTCAAAAAGGCTATAGGGTAAAGATATGGTCAATTGTACCGGAACAGATTAACGAAATAAATGAAAATAGGGAGAATCAATCCTATTTACCAGGCATAACAATCCCTGGGAACATCGTGGCTACGGATAACCTGGAGCAGGTGATCGGTGATGCCGAAGCCATTGTTTTTGGTGTCCCATCCCATGCCTTCCGTGAGGTTGTTCGCCAGGCATTACCATGCCTGCCGGGAAACTCCATATTGATTAACCTGGCCAAAGGCATTGAAGAGGAAAGTCTTTGCCGTATGTCACAGGTTTTTACCCAGGAGGTAGGAGCGGAAGCGGGCTGGCGCTATGTTGTGCTATCGGGTCCCAGCCACGCAGAAGAGGTAGGTCTGATGGTGCCGACAGCGGTTGTTGCGGCATCTTCCTGCATGGAAAATGCAGAATATGTCCAGGATTTATTTATGTGCGATTTTTTTAGGGTATATACCAGCCCTGATGTTACGGGGGTTGAACTGGGCGGCGCCCTGAAAAACATTATTGCCTTAGGGACCGGTATTGCTGACGGTCTTGGTTATGGGGACAACACCAAGGCGGCTCTAATGACCAGGGGGCTCACCGAAATATCACGCATGGGTATAGCCATGGGCGCCAGCCCGCTAACATTTGCCGGGTTGGCCGGGGTAGGTGATTTGATTGTAACCTGTACCAGTATGCATAGTCGCAACCGCCGTGCTGGGATTGCGTTAGGCAGAGGAAAGTCACTAGATGAGGCCCTCAAAGAGGTAAAAATGGTGGTCGAAGGTGTACGCACCACACGGGCCGCCAGGAAACTTGCTCAGACTTTATCGGTGGAGATGCCCATTACCGAACAGATACACCAGGTGCTTTTTGCCGGATTATCCCCTGCCGTTGCTGTAAACAGGCTAATGACCAGAGTAAAGACCCGTGAGATGTGAAAAAGTGAACTAACTCATGAAAGGTTTTTAGAAATCACCATCAGGCCCCCCGTGCTTAGCCGTTATGGGAATATATATAAGGCACAGGTGCCCACAATATAAAACAGCAGCCCAGCCCCGGGAAACTAAACTTTATTTCACTAGGTAAATAATGGTTATTACCTAGGTTTTTTGTTTTACTAGGGAATATTCATCCGACAAGCTCATATATATATAATGTTATTGTATATCACTGGAAAAAAATAACGTGAACATAGTTCACGGAGGAATTAGGATATTAAGATTTTGTATATGGGGGAGGGATGCAATCTTTATATAGATCACCTCGCAAATTTTTAAGGAGGGAGTGTAAACATGGAATCGAATGATCTTTTCCGCGACATTGCGGAGCGTACCGGGGGGGATCTGTATCTCGGTGTGGTCGGCGGCGTACGCACCGGCAAATCAACCTTTATCAAGCGTTTTATGGAACTAATGGTACTCCCCAACATACAAGATGTTTACGACCGAGAGCGGGCCATAGATGAACTGCCCCAAAGTGCTGCCGGGCGGACAATAATGACTACTGAGCCGAAATTTATTCCCAATGAAGCAGTTGAAGTTCAGGTGACAGAGAATTTAAATATAAAAATACGCTTAGTTGATTGTGTAGGTTATCGTGTGGAAGGAGCACTTGGCTACGAAGAGGAAAATGGGCCACGTATGGTTTCAACACCCTGGTTTGATGAGCCGATTCCTTTTCAAGAAGCGGCAGAGCTAGGTACTAGAAAGGTTATTTCTGAACACTCAACCATGGGCCTGGTAATTACCACCGACGGGTCTATTACAGATATTGATCGAGACAACTATATAGAGGCGGAAGAAAGGGTTATTGAAGAGTTAAAAAGCATCAATCGACCCTTCCTGGTGCTTCTTAATAGCATAAATGCTGCGGGGCAGGAGGCTGCTGACCTGGCCACCGAATTAAGTGAAAAATATGATATCCCGGTGCTTCCTGTTGACTGTGCCAAGATGGTTCAGGCGGACATACTAAATATATTAGGAAAACTGCTATATGAATTCCCCGTAAACGAAGTTAATATTAATCTGCCACCCTGGGTAGAAGAATTGGACCTAAAGCATTGGCTGCGTGAAAAATTTGAAAACTCAATTCAGGAAACTATAAAAGGCATTATACGTTTAAGAGATGTTGATGATGCAGTGGAATCACTTGCTGACTATGATTTTGTTGATCAGGTTATGCTGCACGGCATTGATGCCGGTACCGGATCAGCAGACATCAGCATCACATCCAGCCCATCCCTATTCTATGAGGTCTTAAGTGAGCAGTCCGGTTTTGAAATTGAAGGGGAAAAAGAACTATTTCGCATCGTGAAGGAGCTCAGTGTAGCAAAAAAAGAGTATGATAAGGTATCCGATGCCCTTGGTGAGGTAAGGGAAAACGGCTATGGTGTTGTTACTCCGACTCTTGATGAACTGGTTCTGGAAGAACCGGAGTTAATCCGCCAGGGCAGCCGATTCGGGATCAAGCTTAAGGCTAGTGCTCCTTCACTGCATATGATCAGGGCGGATATCACTGCCGAAATTACTCCCATCATTGGCACGGAAAAGCAATGCGAAGAATTAGTGCAGTACATGTTGAGGGAATTTGAAGACAACCCGCAAAAAATTTGGAATTCTGAAATCTTTGGCAAGTCGGTACATGATCTGGTTCGGGAAGGTATCCAGAACAAATTGCACCGCATGCCGGAAAATGCCCAAGATAAGCTGCAGGAAACCCTGCAGAGGATTGTCAATGAGGGTTCAGGCGGCCTGATTTGTATAATCATCTAAATCTGCTACTTTAACCGGTCTGCTGGCCGGTTTTTACTTTTTGTATCGGGTTCCTTTGGGGGGAAATGATCACAGCCCCAGCGGTAGAAGGCGATAAAAGCCCTAGAAGAAAGGAAGGTGATTGTCAAGGTGTAAAGGGTGGTAAACCAGGTCCAGTGATGGTATTGGATTAGATCAGTATACAACTCCAGGGGATATTCTATGGCAGTCGTACCGGCGCTGAACAGAAGGGCATAGTACAGGATCGGCCAAATGCCCCGTTCCCTGGTAACCTGGTTGTACAATATGCATAGGGTGGGGAAAACCCAGTATTCAAAAAGTAGACTGTTATCATAGTACTGGGGCAACATCCGAAAAGGGTATTCTAATTTACCTGTTTCTACAACCGCGCTACCCCACAGGCCGTCTAGCGTACATTTGTATAAGAACACTACTACCCAGTCTCGGAAGTAGCGCCAGTCAACAATAAATATTAGGCCCAGTAACGCCGATAACACTGCAGTGGTAGATACAATCAGTTCCACACTTAAATCCACTTTTTAGCTCCTCGGGTATCATTGTAAAAACCTGCCAGTTAATTCGTTCCAGGCATTATTATTATGCTCGTAAAAATCAATCCAAATCATTTATAATTCTCAATTTCAATGGCATTATAATACTGTAACAATTATTTTCCGAAGAGAGATAGCATAATGACCAGCAAAAAACAATTGAATGATAAAAGGATTGAGGTTATTCTATGGAGTATTGCCTTTCCAGGGTTTGGGCAGCTCTTAAATAAACAATATTTTAAAGGCGCTATTTTACTTTTCCTGGAGTTTTTAATTAACATTAAATCAAACCTAAACCTGGCCATAATCTCCAGCTTCAGGGGGGAGGCCGCCAGTGCTATTACAATAGTGGATCCTCAATGGCTAATGTTTTATCCCTGTTTATACACATATGCTATTTGGGATGCATATAGGGATGCTGCTGGTGAGAGGAGACGCCCATTTGCCTACCTGCCCCTTGTTTTTGCCGCCTATTTGGGTACCATTGGTGTTATCTATGCTGCTAATTTTGAATTTATGGGGACATTACTGGGGCCCATCTGGCTGCCAATTATTCTTCTGATGATTGGAGTGGGGCTTGGTTTGACGTTTATGTTTTTACTGGCCGGAAAATCCCCTGTGTGAGTCCAACAAACATCCAAATACTAAGGATAGTTTGTGGGTTTGACTGGAGATGACACACTGGCCCGGGCTGTATTTTTACATTGCCCGCATGGAACACCAATGCTATAATGTCAAGCAGAGGGCCTAAAATAACTATATATAGCCTGTAGTGGGGTTTTACATAAAGGAGGAAAGCTATTGACGGCCAAAAACGGAATTGGTATTGGTTTATTGGGCATGGGCACCGT
>JAAYRI010000013.1 GCA_012518875.1 Peptococcaceae bacterium | reverse complement strand
TGATAGGCGGAGGTGACAGTGTGCAGAAGTTTTTGATTGTGGGTGGCAACCGCCTAAAGGGAACAATACGCGCCAGTGGTTCAAAAAATGCAACCCTACCGGTTTTAGCAGCTTGTATTTTAAATGCTTCCAAAAACATTATCCATGAAGTGCCAAAATTAAAAGATGTGCTGGTAATGAAAGATGTGCTCACCTATCTAGGTGCTGGGGTGACCTGCCGGGGCAGCACACTTATCGTAGACAGCTCCAACATCCAGTCTGTTGAAATATCCGAAGATTTGATGAGGCGGATGCGGGCGTCAAATCTCGTTCTGGGCGCCATGCTCGGCCGGTTTGGTCGAGTGAAAATATCTTATCCCGGTGGCTGCCAAATTGGCAGTCGTCCGATGGACCTTCATTTTAAAGGCTTGCAATCTATGGGTACTGTCATAAAAGAAAAGTACGGTTACATATCGGCCCGGGCAAAAAAACTAACCGGGGCTGATATCCATCTAGATTTACCAAGTGTGGGGGCGACAGAAAACCTGATGATGGCGGCTGTATTGGCCCAGGGGCATACTATTATTAGAAATGCGGCCAAAGAGCCGGAAACAGTAGATTTGCAAAATTTTCTCAACAAAATGGGGGCCCGGGTCAAGGGGGCGGGCACGGATACTGTAAAGATTGAAGGTGTAGAGCCCGGTGACTTGAAAGACGCAGAACACACGGTTATACCTGACCGTATTGAAGCCGGTACACACCTGGTAGCGGCGGCCATAACGGGCGGTGAAGTGACACTGACAAATGTGATTCCCGAACATATGGAACCCCTATTGGCTAAAATGCGCGAAGCCGGTGTTGATATTATTACTGGGGCAGACTATGTCCGGGTGCAGGGTGGAGATACCATCAGGGCGGTAGATATCAAGACCATGCCCTACCCTGGTTTCCCCACCGACATGCAGCCCCAGATGATGGCCCTGCTCAGCCTGGCCGAGGGGGCCAGCATCATTACTGAAACCGTTTTTGAAAATCGCTTTAAACATGTTGGCGAACTGAGACGAATGGGCGCAGACATCAAGGTGGAAGGCCATTCGGCCATTATCAAAGGTGTTAAAAGGCTCAGTGGAGCTCACCTGGAAGCCAGTGATCTGCGCGCCGGGGCAGCGCTGGTGCTGGCGTCATTGGTGGCAGAAAACGGCACCATTTTAGAAAACATATCCCATATCGACCGCGGCTATGAGCGATTGGAGTCAAAATATAATGCCCTGGGAGCAAGGATAGTAAGAGTTCACGACTAGTGGCTCTTTTTTTAGCTCTACCGGGGACAAGTTGCCGCCGCCCCTTGTTTGGTAAATAAACAAAAAGTCATTTTCTTATGGACAACCAAGTGGTGGTTGGTATAATTGTTTGTGGGGTTAACAATTTTCAAATTTTATGGGGTGATCGGTATTGTCCAGCCCCTTTCCAGGTAGCAAGCGACGAAAAAAATGGAATGTATTACAAAGCATTATTTTTTTGATCATTGTCCTGGTGACCGGATTTATCCTATTAAACTCCCCTATTTTTGAGGTACGCAAGGTTTTGGTACGGGGCAATAATTTTTTGGATGAAGAAAAAATACTTGCTGTGGCCGACATAGATTTAGGGATAAATATATTCAAACTGAAAACAGCCGATCTAACGTCTAATATAAGAGCGCTGCCGATGATCAAAGAAGCACAGGTAGCCAGATCCCTGCCCTCATCTGTGGTGATCACAGTTGTGGAGCGTATCCCCCTGGGCCTTTTGCCCGCAAAAGAAGGTTTTATGAAGGTAGATGAAGAGGGTGTATGCCTGGCTCAGGCCGGAGCCGGTACCCCCGGGCTACCGGTAATTACCGGTGTGCAGGCCGACCAAGCCGTCCCTGGAAATGTTTTGGTGTGTGAAAAACTACAATCTGCCCTTGATGTAATCAAGGAACTCCCCACCGGATCCGTTGCCAACCTGACGGAGATTCATGTAGATGAAGATGGCCAAATTAAGATTTATACAACCGAGGGTTATCAATGCCGTTTTGGCCTACCCCAGAATATTCGGGAAAAAGGACAGATTTTGCAACAAGTCGTGCTGGAACTGCGCCGGCAGGGAGCAAAAATTAATTATATAGATTTGTCATATGCCGGACAACCGGTAGTATATTATAAAAATTGTGTTAAGGCGGGTGATTAATTGAAAGGTTTGCAGTGGACCCTTGCCGTTGTGGGCCTCTTTTTAGGCATTATGCTCGCCCTCCAGTTTAAAATTACCAGTGAAATTAACAGAACCGAACAGGTAGAACGG
>JAAYRI010000086.1 GCA_012518875.1 Peptococcaceae bacterium | reverse complement strand
GGTCGCGGTGGGCGGGGCAATGCTCGTTTTGCTACCCCCTATAACAAAGCACCCAAAATGGCGGAAAATGGTGAACCGGGTGAGGAACGCTGGCTGAGCATGGAGCTTAAACTCCTGGCGGATGTTGGGCTGGTTGGGTTCCCCAATGTGGGTAAATCTACCCTGATTTCCCGGGTGTCGGCAGCCAAACCTAAAATAGCTGATTATCCTTTCACCACTATTACCCCTAACCTGGGTGTGGTTCGGGTGGGGGATGAGCGTAGTTTTGTGATGGCCGACATACCGGGCCTAATTGAGGGCGCACATGCCGGATCTGGCTTGGGCCATGATTTTTTACGGCACCTGGAGCGTACCCGCTTGTTTATCCATGTCCTAGATGTTGCCGGTAGTGAAGGGCGTGATCCACTGGTGGATTTCCAGACCATTAATAGGGAACTGGCCCTTTACAATCCCATTCTTGCTGAAATGCCTCAAGTGATTGCGGCCAACAAAATGGATCTGCCTGGTGCCGGCGACAATCTGGCCCGGTTGGAAGAGGCCTGGGGTGGCGATTATGAAATATTCCCCATCTCGGCTGTAACTGGTACCGGCTTGGACAAACTGATTTACCGGGTGGCTGAACTAACGGAAGAGCTTCCTGTCCAGGTGCAGCAAGGTATCCCTCAACCTGTGACCCATAAGGCTGAACCCCGTTTCACTATTTACCGCCAGGAGGGTATCTACCATATCAAAGGCCGGGAAATTGAACGACATGTGGCGATGACCGACATGGAAAATGAAGAGGCAGTGGAACGCCTGCAATGGATCATGGAGCGGATGGGTATCGAAGAGGAATTAAAAGCAGCGGGGATAAAGATTGGGGATACAGTAAAAATAGGTAAAATTGAATTTGAGTTTTTCGAATAAACTGCTCCTTCAATTGGATCTGCAGCTATGATATACTTTTCCCGGGTGAGATATGTGACAGAGGATAAACATCGCAGTTTGGACACCACTAAAAGGATTGTGGTCAAGGTTGGTTCCAGTTCCATTGCCTATTCCACCGGCAAGCTGAACCTTTTTCAAATGGAAAACCTGGTCAGGCAGCTGGCAGACCAGCATAACAAGGGCCGGGATGTGTTGTTGGTCAGCTCCGGTGCTATCGGTGCCGGCGTGGGTAGGCTGGGCCTCACTCGCCGCCCCAAAACCATACCTGGCAAACAGGCTGCTGCTGCCGTAGGGCAGGGTTTGCTGATGCACATTTATGAAAAATTTTTTTCTGAATATGGAGTGACCACCGGACAGGTTTTGCTCACCAGGGAGGATTTCTCTGATCGGCGGCGGTTTTTGAACGCCAGAAATGCGCTCCATGCTTTGCTGCAGTTTGGTGTTATACCGGTGATCAATGAAAATGACACTGTAGCAGTTGATGAGATTAAACTGGGTGAGAATGATACACTGTCTGCCCTGGTGGCCGGACTGGTTGATGCGGAACTGCTAATCCTGTTGTCAGATGTAAAGGGTTTATACACGGCTGATCCGCGCCAGGATCCGGAGGCCTCTCTCATTAGGGAAATTAGGGAGATAACCCCCCAAATTGAATCCCTGGCCGGGGGTGCCGGCAGTGGGTTGGGCACAGGAGGTATGGCCACCAAGCTATCGGCAGCTCGAATAGCCGCCCACTCCGGCGTGACCACCGTACTGGCCTGTGCAGATGAGAAGGACATCATCGCCAGGGTAATCAGTGGTGAACAAGTGGGTACGGTGTTTTGGCCGGCGGGCAACAAATTGGAGAATAGAAAGCAATGGATTGCCTATAGCTCGGCGGTATGCGGCAACATATTCGTTGATCAGGGTGCCGCCACGGCGATGATTGAGCAGGGCAAAAGTCTGCTGCCCTCCGGTATAACGGGTGTGGAAGGGCTATTTGAAATGGGGGCCACAGTGCGTATTGTGGGTCCGGATAACCGAGAAATCGCCAGGGGTATAACCTCCTATTCCTCAGTAGAGGTAGAACGGATTAAAGGGGTGCAGACAGGAGAAATATGCCGCATTCTTGGTTACAAGGATTACGATGAGGTGGTGCACCGGAATAATATGGTGCTTGAGCTTTGATATTCGACCCAGGGCAATTTGGTTTTCCTTGCATTTAAGGCCAACAAACAGTACAATTTCTTTATGGGTAAAGAAATTGCAAGCAAGCGGCGCCTGGGTATCATGGGCGGCACTTTCGATCCTATTCATTACGGACACCTGGTCGCGGCTGAAGGAGCAAGACATGCTTTTAACCTGGAAAAGGTAGTTTTTATACCGGCCGGCAACCCGCCCCATAAGCCAGGTTACATTGTTGCCGAACCTTCAGTTCGTTATAAAATGACCTGCCTGGCGATTGCGTCCAATCCTTTTTTTTGCTCCTCTGCTATGGAGGTAGAGCGCCCTGGGCCTTCTTATACTGTTGATACGGTGCGTAAAATGGCGCATCTGTACCCGGAGAAAAGGATTTATTTCATTACTGGGGCGGATGCTATATTAGAGATTTTTTCCTGGAAGGATTCCCAGATCCTTTTGACAATGTGTAATTTTGTGGCTACCACACGTCCTGGTTACTGTTTAAAAGAATTAAATAAACGGTTTGATTCAATGCCAAAAGGTGTTAAACAAAATATTTCATTCATGGAGGTTCCGGCCCTGGCCATTTCCTCCACTGACATCAGGCAGCGTGTACATGAAGGTAAACCAATAAAATACCTTCTTCCCGAACCGGTAGAGGATTACATATTAAGGAATAATTTGTATCGGTAATGAATTTGGAAAAATCTTTGCCTGACTAAATTTGCATTAGGACATTTTCTTTTGTAAATAATAGTCTAAGGAAAATAGTTTCTTTGAGAAAGAGGTGATTAGTAGATGGCGCGTACCTTATATGTGGGCAATCTACCGTGGGCTACCAAGGCTGAAGATTTGGTGGATACTTTTTCCGTACATGGTGAAGTTTTGAGTAGCCGCGTTATTACTGATCGTGAGACCGGTCGATCCCGCGGATTTGGCTTTGTTGAAGTTCGTGACGAAGATGCAGATGCGATGATCGCCGCCATGAACGGTACCGAACTGGATGGTAGGGTTATTACTGTTAACGAGGCCAGATCTAGAGAAGAGAGATCAAACGACATGTCCTAGATAGAAGCAGTTTTTCATATTTAATTTGACAGGGCGCTTAAAACACCCGTGTTGTTTTCACCAAAACACGGGTTGCTTTTATTATGGGATGTTCGCCTTTAGGTATTCCTTTGGGGTTAGTTGGAAAGCTGAAAGTGGAAAGTTGAAAGTTGAAAGCGGGGGGCTGGAAGGTAGTGGACGTGGTCGCTGGTTGAGTGGTTGTAAGTAGGGGCTCAGGCCTGAGAAACCAAGACAGAGGTATGGGGACACGGTCTTTGGGGTGTTTCTTTGGGGTCAGGTGGAAAGCAGAAAGTGGAAAGCAGAAAGCAGGAAGTAGAAGGCGGGAAAGCAGGGGGGCTTTGAGGCCGGGTTATGTCCCCGATTGAGACATGGGAACGGGAGTCCATGGGACAACCATGCAGGGTGAAACATGGGGGTGAGACATGGGGACTGGTTCCACGTCCCTAACCCTACCTTATTCCATTCAACTGGGACGGGGAACCTGTCCCCGTGTTGCACCCCGGAATACAGCCCCTGCCAACACCCCCCCAATTCAGTTCAAGAACCGGCCCGGACTTGACAGTCTTATGGGTATTCCATTGGGGTCAGGTGGAAAGCGGAAAGCAGAAAGCGGTGCAGTTGGAAGGTGAGTGTGGCCACTATTTAGGCTGTGTTGTAAGCAAACTATAAGGAACCAGGACAGGGGAACGACGACACAACCCTGTTTGGGGCTGGGCTTTGATGCCGGGTTACGTCCCCGATCTATCACGGGGAATTAGGGACAGGGGAATGGGGACAAGCCTCTGTTTGACGCTGAGGAATGTCCCCAAGCAGAATTAAACTGGAACGAGGAACCCATCCCCGCGTTCCCGCGTTCCACCACAGAACTGGGACAAGGGACCTGTCCCCGCGTTCCACCACACAAACATTATTGGCTTTGGCACTGGGGAATGTCCCCGGGATAAATAGTCACAAAGGGGGAGATAGAAATTAGTGATGCTCTAGCAATTTGCCGCAGGCGCATGGAAAAGGATGCCCTGGCGAGGCATTTGGGAATCAATTTGACAGAAATAAGGCCTGGTTATGCCTGCGCCACCCTGAAGGTAACACCAGAACTGCTTAATGGAGAGGGGCTGACTCATGGCAGCACAGTATTTGCGCTGGCCGACATTGTTTTTGCTGCTGCCAGTAATTCACATGGGCCCTTAGCCCTGGCTCTTAATATCAGTATAAATTTTTTAAAAGCGACCAAGGTGGGGGCTGTGCTAACGGCGGAGGCCAGAGAAGAGAACCTCACTCGTAAAACAGGGCTCTATCGTCTGGAAATAAAGGACGATGAAGGTGATCTAGTAGCGATAGCTGAGGGTATGGCTTTTATTAAGGGTAGCAAAAACACAATTCATTAATATCTATTGGATAAAAGGTATGTTTTTTTATAAAATGGTTTTTACTATACAGGAGGAAATATTGCAGCAAAGCAAGAATAAGTTATTAACAAGGAATGCTAATAAATATTATAAGGGGGAATGGCATTGCCATTAAGTCCACAAGCAGTTGTAAATATTGCTGTGCAAGCTGCAGAAAATAAAAGGGCTATAGATGTGACTGTTCTTGAAATAAGGGCGGTATCCACTATAGCTGACTATTTCATCATCTGCGGTGGTCGTACGGATATCCAGGTTCAGGCGATAGTAGAGAACATACAGAAGGACTTGAAAGAGAAAGGGATTATTGCCCTGCACCGGGAGGGTTTCCGGGAAGCCAACTGGGTACTGCTGGATTATGGTGATGTTGTTATCCATGTATTTCAAGAAGAGGAGCGGCAGTTTTATAATTTGGAGCGCCTATGGGGCGATGCCCGCGTGGTTGATGTCCCGGTAAATGCCTAGCAGGGTGCCCCCAATGGATCTATCTTGTTGACATATTGGGATCTATGTTTTATAATGGTTTTCAGTTTTAAATTTCAAGACAATGATAAGGAGCAGTAAGCAACGCGGTTCTCTAGAGAGTCGCCGGCCGGTGCAAGGTGATGGACTGGATTGCCGAAACTCGCCTTGGAGTTGTCCGGGGGAAGAGGAGTACCCCGGGCCGGTGGTACCGTTATCACTACAAGAGGGTAAAGATGGGGCTGTGGCGCAGTGGGAGCGCGCTTCCTTGGCATGGAAGAGGCCGCGGGTTCAATCCCCGCCAGCTCCACCATAATTACTTTGCCAAAAAGGGTGGTACCGCGGGTAAAACCTCTCGTCCCTATTCAGGGGGGATGCAGGGGTTTTTTGCATGTTTTGGATAAATAGCGGCTGAGGTTAGCTAAGGGGGAACTATATTGAAAGCAAAATATGACTTTACTGAAATAGAAAAGAAATGGCAGGATCACTGGACAAAGGTTGACCTTTACGCTGTCCCTGATTTTTCTGATCGGCAAAAGTATTATTGCCTGGAAATGTTTCCATATCCTTCAGGCAAGCTGCATATGGGTCACGTCAGGAACTATTCCATAGGTGATGTGGTGGCTCGTTTTAAGACCATGCAAGGGAGGCATGTGCTGCATCCGATGGGGTGGGATGCCTTTGGTCTTCCGGCTGAAAATGCTGCCCTCAAGCATGGTGCCATTCACCCGGCAGATTGGACCTACGATAATATAGAAAAAATGCGGCAGCAGTTAAAGCAACTGGGTATTAGCTATGACTGGAACAGGGAGTTTGCCACCTGTGATCCAGAATATTACCACTGGACACAATGGCTTTTTCTCCAGCTATACCACAGGGGTTTGGCTTATAAAAAAATGTCTGCCGTCAACTGGTGTCCCGATTGTGCCACAGTGCTGGCCAACGAACAAGTAGTTAACGGGGGCTGTGAACGCTGTAAGGCAACTGTGGAAAAACGGGAGCTGGCCCAGTGGTTTTTCAAAATTACAGACTATGCCGATCGCCTCCTGAGGGACATGGATCTTCTAGCGGGTTGGCCGGAAAAGGTAAAAACCATGCAAGAAAACTGGATTGGCCGCAGTGAAGGCGCCGAAATAGACTTTAAAATAGAAGGCACAGAGGATATTTTAACAGTATATACGACCCGCCCGGATACTGTCTTTGGTATCACCTACATGGTCCTGGCTCCGGAACATCCGTTAGTGGAAAAATTGATCGCCGGATCTGCAAAAAAGGCGGAAGTGAGGGCTTTTGTTAATCAGGTTAAAAGCCTTAGTGAAATAGATCGCACCTCAACTGAGGTGGAAAAAATCGGTTTGCCCCTGGGGGTTAACTGCATTAATCCTCTAACTGGAGAAAAAATCCCGGTGCTGATTGCCAACTACGTTCTTTTGGAATATGGTACCGGCTGCGTCATGGGTGTACCGGCCCATGATCAGCGCGACTTTGAGTTTGCTCGGAAATACAATTTCCCGGTACGGGTGGTTATTCAGCCTGCCGGGACTGAGCTAAACCCGCAGAATATGCAGGCTGCTTATGAGGAAGAAGGCCTGCTGGTAAACTCAGGAGAATTTAATGGCCTGCCCAATGAAGAGGCGATTAAGGCTATTACAGCTTATCTGGAAGAAAAGGGACAGGGCCGGTTTAAGGTGACATATCGGCTGCGGGACTGGTTGATCTCCCGCCAGCGTTACTGGGGTGCACCAATTCCCATCATATATTGCGATGTTTGTGGTGTGGTGCCGGTACCCGAAAAGGATTTACCGGTATTGCTGCCCAGGCAGATGGAATTTAAACCAACGGGACAGTCACCCCTGGTAGATTACCCGGACTTTGTTAATACAAGCTGTCCCCAATGCGGTGGGCCGGGGAAAAGAGAAACAGACACCATGGACACTTTTATGTGTTCTTCCTGGTATTATTACCGCTATACCAGTCCGGGGGAAAAAG
This sequence comes from Peptococcaceae bacterium, assembly GCA_012518875.1. GTDB lineage: Bacteria > Bacillota > Desulfotomaculia > Desulfotomaculales > Pelotomaculaceae > Syntrophopropionicum. Next base: position 12,649 of record JAAYRI010000086.1, on the reverse strand, counting down.
AGGGGCCCTGGGACAAAAACAAGGCTGACTACTGGCTGCCTGTAGATCAGTATATCGGCGGGGTGGAACACGCCATACTACACCTTTTGTATTCACGTTTTTTTACAAAAGTGCTCAATGACCTGGAATTGGTCAGCAACCAGGAACCCTTTACCAACCTGCTTACTCAGGGCATGGTCCTCAAAGACGGGGCCAAAATGTCTAAGTCCAAAGGCAATGTGGTCAGTCCGGAGGAGATTGTTGCCCGCTATGGAGCAGATACGGCGCGGTTGTTTATTCTTTTCGCAGCGCCGCCCGAAAGGGATCTGGAGTGGAGTGACCAGGGAGTGGAAGGTTGTTTCCGCTTTTTAAACCGTGTCTGGCGGTTGGTAGAACCCCTGGTAGAGGTGTTGAAAAAAGCGCCATCCCGGCCGGCAACCAATCTTGTGGGTGTCAACCGGGAAATGCACCGTGTCACCCATAAAACCATAAAAAAGGTTAGTGAGGATATTAGCACTCGCTTTAACTTTAACACTGCTGTCAGCGCAATTATGGAGCTGGTCAACACACTGTATCAATTCAAGGAGGTGCCGGAATCCGATCGTGATCCGGCTGTGCTGAGGGAAGGGATAGAGTCAATGCTTTTGTTGTTGTCTCCTTTTGCCCCCCATATTACCGAGGAAATCTGGGCAGCAACAGGACACACCGGTAGTATTCATCTGCAAGACTGGCCCCAGTACGACCCGGCGGCGCTAGTGGAAGATGAGATTACAATAGTGGTGCAGATCAACAGCAAGGTGCGGGAACGCTTGCTAATCCCGGCCGGGCTTTCGGCAGCAGAGATGCAGGAAAAGGTAATGGAGAATGACAAGGTATTAAAGCTGACTGCAGATAAAAAAATAATCAAGGTAATAGCAGTGCCCGACAAACTGATCAATATTGTTGTGAAGTAAAAATCCCTATTCCTACTTGTGCTTTGACCGGATATGGGGTATAGTCTATTTAAGTCTATATTTACAAAGTCTGTGAAGGAGAAAAGTAAACCGGACTCAGTCCCCCAGGGAGGGAGTGCCATCGATTGGAAGCACACCCGGGATATGACCTGTTGAAGTTCTCTCCGGAGACGCCGGCTGAAACCGCAATGCGCGGCAAGTAGGTTTGGCCGTAAGCTCCCAACGTTAAAAGGGAGGGGGTATCGGAATGTTTATTCCCGTACTTTTTGCTGAGTGGGTGCCATGGCTTTGGTCATGGAACCAAACTAGGGTGGTAACGCGGTAAGTTTAAAACTTCTCGTCCCTGATGGGCGGGAAGTTTTTTATTTGCGGATCTAAACATTCCCATACGCTATAAGAGGGCCATTTTGTTGGCCAATAAGGGTGGTACCGCGGAAACCTGCCGTTTTCGTCCCTATAGAGGGAGCGGCAGGTTTTTATATTTTTATCCGAATGGAGGCCTATAAGATGGTAGTGGTAATGGATTTAGCGTCCGGATCTGGGCAAATTGCGGCTGTGCAACGCAGGTTGGAGCAATATGGTTTTGAAATCCATTTTATCCGTGGGGTAAAGCGCCTGGTCATCGGTGCGGTTGGGGATCGCCGTGAGATTACATCGCTAGGATTGGAATCGATGCCGGGGGTGGAAAAAATAGTGCCCATTATGAAGCCTTACAAACTTGTAAGCAGGGAATCGAAAGGGAAGCCCAGCATGGTGAAAGTAAAGGATGTAACTATTGGTGACAGGTCTTTGGTTATTATCGCCGGTCCCTGTGCAGTTGAAAGCAGGGAACAACTGCTGACTGCTGCGATTAGGGTGCGCGCGGCAGGTGCCAACATTCTGCGGGGCGGTGCTTTCAAGCCCCGGACTTCCCCTTACAGTTTCCAGGGGCTGGAGGAAGAAGGGTTGAAAATCATGTCCGAAGCTTCACGGGAAACAGGCTTGATCAGCGTAACTGAAATAATTGACGAGGACAGCCTGGAAATGGCGCTGAAATATGTGGACATGATCCAGGTGGGGGCGAGGAATATGCAGAATTTCCAACTGCTGCGCCTGGTAGGACGCTCGGGTCGGCCAGTTATATTAAAGCGGGGTTTTTCTTCTACTGTGGAGGAATGGTTGATGGCGGCTGAGTATGTTGCCTCCGAGGGTAATGAAAATGTGGTCCTTTGTGAACGGGGGATCCGCACTTTCGAAAATGCAACCCGAAACACCCTTGATCTCAGCGCTATACCGTTAATCAAGGATCTGAGTCATCTCCCGGTAATAGTGGATCCCAGCCATGCCACCGGGGTGCAGCGGCTGGTGACGCCGATGGCCAAAGCAGCGGTAGCGGCGGGAGCCGACGGTGTACTTGTAGAGGTCCATCCCGAACCCTGCAAAGCACTTTGTGACGGTTCCCAGTCCCTGACCCCTGAGGATTTTGACCGGCTGATGGCTGAACTACGCCTGGTGGCGTCAGCTGTCGGGCGTGTTGTGGGGGGAGGTTGTATATAATGATCAGGATAGGCTATCTGGGGCCGGAGGGAACATTTTCGGAAGAAGCGACCATCCGTTATGCAGCAGGCCGGGAAGTTACCATTGCAGACCGCCCTTCCCTGGAGGATATCTTCAGGGACGTGGCTGCCGGCAGGCTTGATCAGGGGGTGGTACCGGTGGAAAATTCAACTGAGGGAGCTGTTGGGGCTGTTCTTGACCTGCTGGCAGGACCGTATAATCTGTGTGTGCACGGGGAGATTTTTTTGCCCGTCCGCCAGACCTTAATGGCCAGGCGGGGTCTGAGGCTTGAGCAGGTGGAAAGGGTGATCTCCCATTACCAGGCTCTGGAACAATGCCGTGGTTTTCTCCGCCGCAGGCTTCCCACTGCCTTATTGGAGGAATGTGCCAGCACGGCGGCGGCTGCCGGTAGAGTTGCGGCCAGCGCAGCCCCCTGGGCGGCCCTGGGACCGGCGAGAGCAGGCCTAAAACATGGGCTACAGGAGATAGCGCCCAATGCCAACGACTACCCGGACAACGTGACGCGCTTTTGGATTCTGGGCAAGGAACCCCGGCCTGCTAAATCAGAACAAAATTATAAGACGTCAATTGTATTTGGCCTGGGCGACCGCCCCGGAGCATTGTATACCATACTACGCGAGTTTGCCCTGCGCGGGATAAACCTGACCCGGATTGAATCCAGGCCGGCTAAAAAAAATCTGGGTGAGTACCTTTTTTTCATAGATCTGATGGGTGGACAAGAGGAGAGCATGGTGCGGGAGGCATTGCAAGAGGTGAATTCAATTACTCTGGGTTTAAAAATACTGGGTTCCTACCCGGTTGAGGCTTAAAGGTCAGGCTTTTTACTCAGCCTGACCTCTTAAAAATATACCCACAAATCAAAAAATTAAGCTGTTGCCAAAAACCTGCAAAACTCCATCAGTTTATGTTTAGTTCCCTGTTCATCCGATCCCATTTCACCTATATTAAAACCTTAACTGCTTTCATCCTCTTTCAAGCCATATCTCTGGATCTTCCTGTAGATAGTGGCCCTGCTGATACCCAAAGCCTGGGCTGCTTCTATTTTCCCCTCATCGCTCCAGCCAAACCTGTCCAGGGCTGTTTTGATAGCTTCCTTTTCCAACTGATCCAGCCTGAGGAGCTTGCCCCCGCTAGTGATGCTGATTTTGACTTTTTTCCTGGTTCCCTCACGGATTTCCGGGGTGAGGCTTTCCAATGAAATTAGTTGGCCTTCTTCCAGGTTGATGGCATATTCGACTGTATATACGAGCTCTCTGACATTACCCGGCCAGTAATATTTAACACAGGCCTTCATCGCCTCATCACTAAAACCCCGGATATCTTTATCCAGCAGTCTACTGAAGCGTTTCATGTAAAAATCAAGGAGTAGCGGTATATCCTCCCGCCTTTCCCGTAGAGGTGGTATTTCCAGTGGGATGACACTAAGCCGGTAATATAGTTCATCCTGGAAAAGGTTTTTCCGGACCATTTCTTGCAGGTCATTGTTTGTAGCGGCGATAATTCGTACATCGACGGGGATTAACCTGTTGCCGCCTACCTGCTCAATATGTCCATCCTGCAGATATCTTAAAATCTTGGCCTGCAGGTAAAGGGAAAGGTTGCTGATTTCATCAAGGAATATTGTGCCGCCGTCGGCCAATTCGAATTTGCCTTGTTTGCCGCCCCGCCTGGCACCGGGAAAAGCCCCCTCATCATAGCCAAAAAGTTCGGTTTCCAGCAGGTTTTCCGGGATGGCGCCACAGTTAATGGATACAAAAGGCTTATGACCATAGGGTCCACCGGCATGAATGGCTCGGGCAAAAACCTCTTTTCCCGTGCCGCTTTCCCCGATTAGCAGTATGGTTTGGTTGCCGGGGGATATTTTGATCGCCTTGGTTTTCACCTTGATAAAAGCCTTGCTGACACCGATGAGGTTTTCAAAATCAACCATTTCCTGGGTGCTCATAATTTCGTAAGCTAGCCTTTGGGTTTCCTTGAAGTCGCGGAATGTGGCCACGACCCCAGCTGTGGGGCCCTCGTTTACCTTGATTGGTCTGGTAGTATTCAAAAGATGCAGTCTACGCCCGCCAAAGTTAAATAACACCTCTCGTGAATCAAAGCCTTTTCCTTCCTGCAACACCTCAAAGAGGGGCAGGGCTGGAAACATTTCCCTGGCGTTTTTGCCGATCACATGTTCTTTTTTGGTGCCGAAAAGGTGTTCAGCAGAACGATTAAAGTGGGTCACAGTGCCTTCACTGTTTACTGCTACCACACCTTCGTAAACAGCATCCACCAGCGCCTCTAAACGGTTGGCCATCAACATTCGTTCTGCAGTAGCCTCTTGTTCCAGAGCCTTGCTGCCGATTAGATCCGCCATGCGCCTGATAAATTCGATTAATGATTCGGTATTTTTGGATAGGGTTTCCTTCTGGATATCATCAAAGGCAGTAAGGCTGATGGTGCCGATGACCTCTTCTTCGGCGGTGATGGGGTAGACTATGGAGGCCTTGTAAAAACACCGTCCGGAAAGAGGGCAGGACAGGCAAATTGAATGGAAGCCGGCCTCCTTGATAAAAACATGGGTGCCCGTCTGCAACACATGCTTGTTGACAAAACCGCGCAGCAGGCGTGATCCTACATCGTTGCGGACGATCCCGGTACCGGCCACCCGGACCAGTTCCGTATCGATAATTTCCGCTTCCACCTTTAATACCGAGGCTATCGCTTCAGCCACCCTTTGACCATCTTCACTGACCTGGGCCAGCCTAGACATAAATTGATAACTCTCCTTTAACTGGTAATCATCACTATTTATAGTTCTATAGGAAAAAGAAAAATCCCTTCATTGGCAAAAGATGCCTCAGCCAAGAATGGGACATATAACATAATTTTTCAATATCGTATATTATATTAGGCCGCTGGCTGGCTGGCGGAATTCCAACCCATATCCAGGGCTTTTTGGTTTAAAGCCTCTGTGCCGCGGGGAATGCGGGACATCAGGGCCGATACCAAAGAATCTTTTGTGACCACACCGGTGGCTGCAGCCAGAGCACCCAACGCCACAACATTGGCCACCATTTCTTTGCCGATTTCCCGGGCTATTTTGCTATAGGGTATTTGATATATGCGGGCTGTTGTGGCCGGTATCTCGTCTATATAGGTGCTGTCAACCATGAGGATGCTGTTTTCACCCAGCATACCGATAAATTTTTGCAGGGCCGGGTTGCTCATGGCCAGCAAAACATTGGGCTTTGTTACTAGTGGGTAGTCGATTTCCCCATCGCTGATAATAACTTCTGCTCTACTGGCACCGCCACGGGCTTCCGGGCCATAGGATTGGGTCTGAACAGCGTTTTTCCCATCTCGGATCACCGCTTCTGCCAGGATTTGTCCGGCCAGGATTAACCCTTGACCGCCGGTGCCGCTGAGTAGTATTTCGTAGTTCTGTGATGACACGGTTTATCCCTCCTTAGGTTTACCCTGGGCTTTTTTGATGAGAAGATCGTAAACTTCTGTATATTCAGGTGCTTCGGCCTTATATAGTTCACCGATAGCAAATTTCCCCTGCATTTCTTTAGGTGTTAAATTTCTGGCCTTTTGAACCGGTACGGCATGCTCCTTTTGCCAGATCATCATGTCGTAGCCACTGCCCATTTTGTTGCGGCGTCCATAAGATACGGGGCAAGCAGTTACTGCTTCAATCAGGCTGAAACCCTTGTGTGTAGCCCCGGCCACGATCAGGTTGGTGAGCATGGTGGCGTGGTAGGTGGTGCCTCGGGCCACATAGGTGGCTCCCGCCGCTTTGGCCAACTCTGCTAGATCAAAATTACGTTCAATGGTATTATAAGGAGCAGTAGTGGCCATAGAATCTAGTGGTGTTAGAGGGGAATACTGGCCCCCGGTCATACCATAGATATGGTTGTTAAAGATTATTGCCGTAAGGTCGATATTACGCCTGGCGGCATGAATCAAATGGTTTCCCCCAATGGAAGCGGCATCCCCGTCACCCATAATCACAAACACCTTGAGCTCGGGTTTAGCCAATTTAATACCGGTGGCAAATGCCAGTGCTCGGCCGTGGGTTGTATGTAGTGTGTCGAAGTCCATATAACCTGCCGCCCGGGAAGAACAGCCGATGCCGGATACAATTACAGTATTATTCTGATTGCAGTTTATTTTGGTAAAAGCCCGCACCATGGCACCAAGAACAATCCCGTTACCACAACCGGGGCACCAGATGTGGGGCAGCTTATCCATGCGCAGATATTTTTCAACGCTATTTTGCATGTTTTTTCACCTTAACTTCTGATTTGATAGCATCCAGTATTTCATCCGGCTTGATCATTCCCCCGGTAACCCGGTTAATGCCGATAATTCTATTCTCTTTCCCAGCTACCTTTTCAACCTCGCCAATTAACTGACCCAGGTTTAATTCGGGTACAATAATGGTGCCGGCTTGGTTGCACATAGATGCTGTTTCTTTTGCCGGGAAAGGCCAGATGGTAATCGGGCGAAACAGTCCGGCTTTGATCCCCATATCTCTTGCCTTTCTCACCGCACCTTTAGCGGCCCGGGCTACTGCACCATAAGCAATAACAATCACGTCGGCATCCTCAGTCATAAAGGATTCGGTCATGATTATTTCATCTAGATGATCCATGATTTTGTCATGCAACCGGTTGGTTAAAAAGGATGCCTTTTCTGCATCTGTAGTGGGTGAACCACTTTGATCGTGGGTCAGTCCGGTAACATGGTAACGATATCCCTCGCCGAAATTGGCCATAGGGGGTATGCCGTCTGCATCCGGTTTGTAAGGCAGATACTTATCAACACCAGCTGCTGGTTTTTTCCGGTTGATTATTTCTATTTTAGATGGGTCCGGTAGGATCACTCTTTCCCGGCTATGCCCGGTTATTTCCTCGGACAGTAGGATCACCGGGGTGCGAAAACGCTCAGAGAGGTTGAACGCCTGTATTGTCAGGGTAAAGGATTCCTGTACAGAGGAGGGGCATAAGGCGATCATCGGGTGATCCCCATGGGTTCCCCAACGGGCCTGCATGATGTCCCCCTGGGCTGTAGCAGTAGGTATACCGGTGCTGGCGCCGAAACGCTGTACGTTGACTACTACACAAGGTACTTCAGTCAGGGCGGCGAAACCCAGGTTTTCCTGCTTCAAGGAAAATCCAGGACCGCTGGTGGCAGTCATAGATTTTGAGCCGGCCAGGGAAGCGCCGACAACAGCAGCCATGCTGGATAATTCGTCTTCCATCTGGATGAATTTGCCACCAACGAGGGGCAGTTTCTTTGCTAGTATTTCGGCTATCTCAGTAGAAGGGGTGATTGGATACCCGGCAAAAAAACGTGCGCCTGCCGCCAGGGCCCCCTCGGCGATAGCCTCATTGCCCTGCATTAAACGGGCGAATGGAATAATGTCGGTCATTGTGTCAAGCCACCTTTACAAAAATAGCATAGTCGGGGCAATGGTTTTCGCAGTTGCGGCAACCAGTGCAGAGGGATTGGTTGGAAACAGATACCTTGCCGTCGCCAGCCAGGGAAAGCACCCCGGGACAAAGTGCAACACAGATACCGCAACCCTTGCACATGGCTGTGCTAACGGAAATTGTGCGGCAATACGCTTTTGCAGTAGCTTCTAATGCCATAATATTCACCTCAAATCCTTTTCGTAAGTAGATGATGTTAATCTATAAAAATTATGTCATATTGAGATTATAGGCCGTGAAGCCTTCTGTTTATTGCTATCTCCTATTGAGATATATCTCATTATAAGACAATATTTTCATCTAACTTATATTTTACCCTTTTTGGCCGTAATGTAAAGTGGTATTTCATTAAATTTAAAGAATTCACAAATGTATTTAGCAAAGGTTGGTGTGGGGTCCTAATTTTGGGGAAGCCGTCTGCCGCAACCAGGGCTGATTTCCAGGCCTTTCTAGTGGGGGGCTGCTGCTTTTGTAATATTCCCCATGGTAAAGGAGGAAAAGGTTGTAACTGGTAGAATTAACCTACTATGATATTTTTGATCGGTCGGGGTGTCGGGGTTGATCCAGATGGAAAAAAGGCAACAGTTGATTCTCCTCATGTTGGTGGGGATCATTTTATTTGGCGGTGGTTATAGGCTGGCCCAGGTAAAAGAACGGGCTGCTGTTGTGCCGGTGGTGGAGACACCGGCGCAGGAGCAAAAGAAGGTAAAGAATATCAGTGTACATGTTATTGGGGCGGTGGCCAATCCCGGTGTTTATGAACTACCGGCCGACGCCCGGGTGATCAATGCTGTTAATATGGCCAACCCCCTGGCTGAAGCAGATTTGCACGCCTTAAAACTGGCGGCCAAAATTGTCGATGGCCAGGATATTTATGTCCCTTACCAGGGTGATCAGGACGGCCCGGCGGCTGCAGGTAACCAAATGGCAGTACCCGGCGGTACAGGCCGGGACATTTTTTCTGCCGGGGTGGGTGCTGTTGCCGGGGGACAGGTCAACATCAATGATGCTAATCAGACCCAGTTGGAGACCTTGCCAGGTATCGGCCCGGCTCTGGCCCAGCGCATTATCCAGCATCGGGAAGCCAATGGCCCCTTTCAGTCCCCAGAGGATCTGAAAGATGTTTCCGGCATTGGTGACAAAAAATTTGCCGACCTCCAGGAGAAAATAACTGTGTATTAGCAGGACAACAAACAATTTTCAATGAAGTCATTTATTTTCCACATAATCAGTTCTTTGTCATAGTCAATTACAGCCATATGCCCCGACTTCTTGAGCCAGGTAAACCTTTTGCATGCAGTGTTCACAAGGCTATTGTAGATAAATGGGCCGTTGCTGCTGGGGATAATGCCATCATCATGGACCTGAAAGACCAGGGCAGGCACTGTAATATGTTGTAGTTGGGGCCGGACCAGACGCAGCAGGTTGAACAGTTGAACTATGGCCCCCGGTGGGGCAATTCTATAAGAAAAGTGGGTTTTACGAGCCCCAGGATCCTTGATATGGTTTTCCAGCATATGTTTGTGTTGCAGCAGGCGTTTGAGGGGGCGCGTCAGGTACATTTTAAGTTCCAAATATACTGGTGCGCAAATGGTGATTACCCCGTCAACCTGGGAATTGGCTGCCAGGTGCAAGGCGATAGTGCCGCCCATAGAAAACCCGATTAGAAAGACATGGGAGCAGGCTTTTTTTAGTTCAGCCAGGCCAGCTGCGGCTGCATCTATCCAGTCCCTATAGCTCCAACCCCTTAAATCCAACGGTTTTGTACCATGTCCATTTAATAGGATCCCCTTAACGGTTAGACCCTGATTATGCAGGTATTTGCCCAGGGGAATCATTTCCCCGGGTGTACCGCAAAAACCATGAATTAAAAGGCAGCCCACACTGCTGCCGGGAAAATAAAATTGTTTTGTGCCCATGATTGCTACTCCTGGTTGCAAACCTGTATTTTGTATCTATTTTAAATATCAATGCCGGAAGTCCTGTTTGATCTTGGACTTTTTTCTCGGTCCAACATAAAAACAAAATGTTGTTGATGGTGTGATGATGAATAGGCCTGTGGTTGTGATCACAATCTTTTTTGTGGTCGGCATTTTAATCGGGGAGATTACTGCTCTCAAGGCGTCTGTGGCCTTTATATTGGCCACTTTTTCTTTTGTTGCCGCCATTGCCGGGTACCTTTTGGGCCGGTGGAGAAATGATCGACTGCTGCTGGTTGTTTTTCTCATGCTGGGTCTTTTGCTGTCATGTCTAATGATAGAAGGCAGTGAAACCGCCCTGGTCAACTATGATGGTCAGCGGGTGATATTGACCGGCCAGGTAATAGCGGAACCTGATGTTCGTGTGGACAAGGTGTATTATTTGCTAAAGGCCCAGAAGCTGACTAAGTCAGGCCAAACCCAGTTAGTGTCAGGAACAGTCCGCCTGCAGTTAAAGGATCCAAACCAGATTTTTGCCTATGGTGATGTGCTGTGTGCTGAAGGTTTGCTCAGCCATCCGGATCCGCCGGGTAACCCCGGGTTGTTTGATTACCGGACCTATCTGGAACGTCAAGGGATCAGGGTGGTTTTGATTGCCAGGGGAAATGACGACATTAGGAAAATTGGTACCGGTGGGGCCAATCCACTGCAGAAAATTGCCTTGCTGGTAAAGCAAAAAATGTCAACAGCGGCCACCTATTCTCTGTCTCCTGGCCATGCTACTATTATCAATGGCATAATTTTTGGTGTGCAGGGTCCGATTGATAATGAAACCAGGCGGGTTTTTTCAGAAACTGGCGTGGTGCATATACTTAGTGTATCCGGGCTGCATGTGGGACTAATATTGGGGGGCCTGCTGGCGCTGCTGCAGCTATTGCGGTTACCACTTTTCTGGACAGCCCCGTCGGCCACATTCCTACTAATTATTTACGCTATGATGACCGGTATGAAGCCGGCCGTGACACGGGCTGTGATCATGGCCCTGCTTTTTGTGTGGGCGCACCATTTTGGCCGGGATACAGATTGGCCCACTACACTGGCCCTGGCGGCCCTGATTATTTTGCTACGGAACCCACTGCAAATTTACCATCCCGGATTTCAATTATCCTTTGCCGCTACCTGGGGTATTCTTTATCTGGGTCCTTTTTTGACCAACAGCGGGTTAAAACTGCTGCGGGCACCGCCCAGCAAAACCGGGAAATTGGCCCTGCAGGCTCTGGCAGTTACCCTGGCTGCCCAACTGGCCACAGTTCCCCTGGTAGCCTGGTATTATAACCTGATATCCCCGGTGTCCATTGTCGCCAACATGGTGGTTGTGCCTCTTACCGGCCTGATTATGCTGCTGGGTGTATTAGCCTCCTTTTTGGGCCTGATTTGGCTGCCTCTGGCTTCCCTGATCAATGCCGGCACCGGCGTGGTTTTGGATATATTTTTAGCCTTGATATTTTTTTGCCGCCGGCTCCCTGGGGCGGTTGTTTTCCTGACCACACCGCCCATTTTACTGGCGGCAGCCTGGTACGCTGGTTTGCTGGCTTTAGTAAAGGATTATGCCGGGCGCTGCCGGGAGACAGTGGGACAATACACCAAAAGGTGGGGATGGGCACCGGTAGGGGGCGCTCTGGCTGTAGTTTTGGTTTTGCTGTGGTGGCCCTGGGATGGGAGGCAGGACCTTACTGTACATTTTCTTGATGTGGGGCAGGGTGATAGTATCCTCATCCAAACTCCCAGGGGCAAAAACATGCTTATTGATACCGGGGGCAGGTTGGGTGAGTTCGATAGCGGAGTGGGGACCGGTGACCAGATAGTAGAGCCCTACCTGAGACGAACCGGGGTGCACAAGCTGGATGTCCTGGTGCTCAGTCACCCCCATGAGGACCACTGCGGAGGGGCTGTTTGGTTGCTCAAAAGGTTTCCCATAAAAATGGCTGTGGTTACATACACCGGTGCCGATGAGAGCATAGCAGCGGCAGGTGTGCCGGCAGCTTATAGGAAGCTGCTGGCGGACCTTGTGGCCGGGGGGACCCCTGTAGAGGTGGCCCAGGCCGGATCCCGTATTGTTCTGGATCAGGATGTAAATATAGAAATCCTTTGGCCGGAAATGGGTAAAGACCTGGAATCGGATGCGGATCTGAACAACAGCTCCCTGGTGATTAAGGTTACCTATGGCCATCGGTCTTTCATTTTTACCGGCGACGCGGAGCTGGAGGAACAAAAGGAACTGTTGCGGGCCGGGGTGGACCTGGAATCGGATGTGCTCAAGGTCCCCCATCACGGCAGCCGTTTCCTGCTGCCGGAGCTGGTGGAACAGATTCAGCCGCAGGTGGCGGTAATCTGTGTGGGGGCCTATAATAGCTTTGGCCATCCGGCCCAGTTTACCTTGGATCTTCTTGATGCTGCCGGTGCCAAAATTTACCGCACAGACCTAGATGGCGCTATAGTGATCCGCACCGATGGTAATAGCCTGAATATTACCAGTGGCAAGAAGAGGTAATTAACCAATATTATAGGATGAAACCGGTGGCCGGACGAAGGGTTTTTTTGCTATAATAATCTAAAGCAACCTGGAGTGAGGTGGCGCTTTTGGACATATTCTTAACAATCGCCGAGGGTAAAATTAAAGAGGCTATTCGCAACGGGGAGTTCGACAATCTGGCCAATAGAGGCAAGCCTCTCAACCTGGACGATACTGCCCATATTCCGG
>JAAYRI010000012.1 GCA_012518875.1 Peptococcaceae bacterium | reverse complement strand
GCTTTTTTCCTGCCTGGTTGGCAAAAAAGAGGTGCCGGCTCCAAGGTGCATACATGCTCTCTCATGATAAACATACAAATATATTGTACCAGATATTTTAATTATGGGGGTTTACTAAGTTGTTGCTAAAAACACAAAGAAGGTGGGCAAAAAAACCATAATATGCATAGGTTGAGCATTAGCCAATTTATCTTACATTCCCAGGTAAAATATATTGACAATGGATCAATTGCTAGATAGTATCTATTGTGTATAGATACTATGCACAATTGTTATTGGAGTGAAGGTGGCTATGACAGGCCTGGAATTAAAGGTATTGCTTTGGGACTTTTGGCGTGGTCTAAAGGACAATGTAGATATTTTTTTTCGCCCTATTATCGAGAAATATGGTTTGACCATGATGCAAACCCGAATAATGATGGAAATCAAACGGTTTGAATGTCTAACTGTTGGTGCGTTATGCAATGAAATTGGGCTTTCCAGCGGCAATGCCTCTTCCATGTGCAAAAAACTAGAAAAGGCCGGCTACATAAAACGAGACAGAAATCCCAGGGACGAAAGATTTGTAGAATTGCGACTAACCGAGTATGGTGAAACAATAATCGAGGAGATAGAAGGTGCTGCCGAGAAAAAATATGGGCAATTTTTGGATGCCGGGGACGAAGAGGTGATTAGAGACTTCGTTGCCGGGATTAAGAGGTTTAATGCGATTATAAGAAAAATGGTTTTACTTAAATAACTAATAAATGAGGGCCGGTGCATCTATACATAACAAAAAAGCTATGGGATTTAATGGGGGGTGGGTTTTGTTGAAATCAGGATATCTAAAGATTGCAGCCGTGTTGGTTATTGTTTTCCTACACCTTGGCTTAAGCGGTTGCGGCAATAAGACGGAGCAGGAAACAGTGCCGGATGCCATTACAGTAGACACAGCAGTTGTAGAACACATGGATATTACAAAATATACGGGTTATATTGGAACAATAAAAGGGAGCAATGAGGTTGCTGTGATACCTAGCCTACCACATCGGGTAACAGCTGTTCATGTCACAGAAGGACAGGCTGTTCGGCAGGGGCAGGTTATTCTTAGCCTGGATAGCAGCAAACTGGATGCGGCTGTCCGGCAAGCTGAAGCAGCGCTAGCTTCAGCCAGGGCTGCCCAGGCAGCCAACGATGTCCAGAAGCAGACAGCCCTGGAGAATTACAATCGCATGCAGCAGCTTCATGATGCTGCAGCTATTTCGGATCAGGCACTGGAGGCGGCCAAGGCCCAGTATGATGCCCTAAATACAGGTGCCGCTGAGGCAGGTGTAGCCCAGGCACAGGCTGCACTGAACATGGCCCAACAGAATTTAGCTGACTGCGAGGTGACCAGTCCGATTAGTGGCATTGTCGGTCGGATAGATGTTGCAGTGGGGGATACTGTTAATATGCAGAGTCCCGTTGCTGTTGTAAATAACACTGATGATCTGGAGGTTGAGGTAAAGGTAAGTGAGGCGGATGTTTCTAGGGTTACCACAGGTACGGCAGTTCAGATACAAATTAGTGCCATTGGCCAGGAAATGTTTACCGGTATCATCAAAGGTGTTGCTTTGGTTGCAGACCCGCTAACACGCACCTATCCGGTTAAGATTTCTTTGCCTAATAGTGAGGCCCGGATAAAGTCCGGGATGTTTGCCAGGGTAATGCTGGGGACCCAGTTCCGGGCCGGTGTCCTCGGTATCCCGATGGTTGCTGTTCTCCCAAAAAGTGGTGAGAGTATTGTGTATGTTGTAAACGGGGAAAATCGTGCCCGGGCGGTAGTAGTGCAAACGGGGCTAAACGATGGAACCTATGTGGAAATAACTAGTGGCCTTGAGGCTGGACAGCGGGTAGTCACCAAAGGAAACACCCTCATTGATGAAAGCAGCGTGCTCAATTTTGCTGATGGAGGAAATGTTCAATGATCAGGAAGATTGCCCAATATGCGGTCCGCAGGCCGGCTACGATTATAGTTTTAATGGTAGCGCTTACCCTTATAGGTTCTATGAGCGTGGCCCAGATGCCTACTGATCTGTTGCCTGAAATAGAGCTCCCCTATGCTGCTGTTATTACCAGCCACGGTGGGGCCGGCCCCGAGGAAATTGAGGAGCATATAACAAAACCAATTGAAAATATGCTGGCCACTGTGAGCGATATAGATACCATATTGTCCCAATCCGGGTCTAACTCCTCCCTCGTTTTTATTGCTTTCAACTATGGAACCAACATGGATGATGCTATGGCCAATATTCGGGACAAAATTTCAATAGTTGAAAGTTATCTGCCCGATGATGCCACCAAACCCCAGGTAATGAAAATGGACCCCAGCATGATGCCTATTATTGCTGTGGCTATTGGTTCCGATGAATTATCCCTGGCCCAATTGCAAAATGTGGCTGAAAACGACATCGAACCACGGTTATCACGCATCTCTGATGTTGCTTCAGTAACTATTTTTGGCGGCAGGGAACGTGAAATAAAGGTGGCGGTTGATCCGGTTAAAGCCCAGAATTACGGTCTGGGTCTTAACCAGATAGTTAGTTTTTTAGCTGTGGAAAATTATAATATGTCCAGCGGGGATATCTCCTTTGGGGAAAGGGAATATTTGGTGCGCAGCCTGCAGGAATTTGGGGGAGTGGATGACGTTGGTGATGTTGCACTAACCACTGCGACGGGTAACAAAATCCAGCTAAAAGAAATTGCCGAAATTAGTGAGGATTATAAAGAAACAACAGAAATTAGCCGGGTTAACAACAAAGCTGCTGTAAGCATATTGTGCCAAAAAAGAAGTGATGGCAATACGGTTGCAGCCTGCACAGATGTGAAAGAAGAAATGAAAAAAATTCAGGCTGAACTCGGCGACAAGATAGATATGGAAATTCTTATGGATCAGTCAGATTACATCAACCAATCCATTGGCAGCACAGGTAAAACGCTGGCCCAGGGCGCTATTCTGGCAGCATTAATTATTTTTCTCTTCATGCGCAACCTGCGCAGTACTGCTATCGTGGCCATAGCAATACCCCTGTCACTGGTAGCCACCTTTATTGTGCTTTTTTATACTGGCAAAACACTAAACATTATCACACTGGGTGGACTTGCCCTGGGAGTAGGGCGCATGATAGACGATTCTATTGTGGTTTTTGAAAATATTTACCGTCACCGCAGCCTGGGTTTATCCGCCCACGATGCTACCCTAAAGGGTACAAGCGAGGTGGGTGGTGCTGTTTTGGCCAGTACCTTGACTATGGTCTCAGTATTCCTACCAATTGGTCTTGCCGGTGGTTTAAGTGGGATCATTTTTACCCCACTTGCTATTACTATTTCCGTAGCCATTGCTTGTTCATTACTGGTAGCTTTAACAGTGGTCCCCTTTATGGCTTCCCGCCTGCTAACAGATAAGGTGATGGAAATAAAAGGTGATGTGGACAGGAATGCCATCAGTAGGCAGTTTCATCGCCTGGGTGCATGGTTGGATAATTTGGGTGAGAAATATAAAAAATGGTTGCAGTGGGCTTTAAACCATAGACGTATAGTAGTATTTGGGGCAATAGCCCTAATTGGCATATCCCTGGTCCTGACCCCAAAGATCGGGGCAGAATTTTTTCCAGCTATGGATGCCGGCACCATAGCAGTCTCTATTGAAACGGATAAAGGATCAACTCTTGAAGATGTGGATAAAATTGCCACAGTGGTGGAGGAAAGATTACTGGATAATTCTGCTGTTGATACTGTTTTTACTAGTGTGGGCGGTGCGGGGGTGATGTCGATGACTGGTTCCGCAACCAATAAGGCAGTTTTTAGCGTCCAGTTGATTCCCAAAAGAGAGCGGGAAGGGGCAGAACAGGTTGCCGAAAAAATTCGCCAGTCTCTAAAGGATATCCCTGGTGCTAAAAAGTCAGTTAGTGTAGATAGCGGGATTTCAATGGGTTCCGGCGGTGCTGTGCAGATCAATCTCAGAGGCGATAATTTGGGGACATTACGGGAGATTTCCAAAAAAATCGAAAAGGTCGTGGCCGGTGTCCCCGGCACCCGTGAAGTTGCTTCCACGATGGGGGATGGTAACCCTGAGGTGCTAATTAGGATTGACAGACAAAGGGCCATGTATTTCGGCTTAACACCAGCCCAAGTGTCAGGTGAGGTTAAGGCAGCTATTAGCGGTACTGTTGCTTCCAGATATCGTTTTGAAGGAGATGAGATCGATATTAGGGTAACAGCTGCCAAAAATGGAACTAATGATATGGAAACCCTTGAGCAGTTACAACTTCTTACCCCTATGGGTAGCAGTATTCCTTTGGCAGAGGTTGCTAATTTTGAGCTGTCAACCGGGCCTGTGGGCATTGACAGAGAGGATCAGTCTCGTCAGGCGACCATTTCCTGTGATTTGCTAAATAGGGATTTGAACAGTGTGACCAAAGATATCCAGGTGCAACTGGCGGACATACAACTGCCGGCCGGTTACTCTATTGACTTTGGCGGGGATAATAAGCAAATGGTAGAGGCGTTTTCCAGCCTGCTATGGGCATTTTTAATGGCAATCCTACTCGTATATGTGATCCTGGTAATACAATACGAATCATTCCGGGATCCCTTTGTGATACTCTTTTCCTTACCCGGTGCAGTTATCGGGGTTGTGTTAGCATTGCTTATTACGGGAAGGAGCTTCAACATTGCCGCTTTTATTGGTATCATTATGTTGGTTGGGATTGCTGTCTCTAATGCCATTGTCTACATTGATTATTTGAAACAAATGCTTGCTGCTGGTATGGAACGGACTGCTGCGCTAATAGAAACGGGTCGGGTTAGGCTGCGGCCTATTCTAATGACTGCCCTGGCTACCATCCTGGCCCTGGCGCCCATGGTAACTGGGCTCGGGGAGGGTGCGGAGATCAATGCCCCTCTGGCCACTGTGGTTATTGGCGGTCTGCTGGCCACAACCTTTGTCACCTTGTTTCTAGTACCAGTTGTTTATAGCATACTAGATGATTGGGCTTTTAAAATTAGGAAGAAACTTGTGTTATCCGTGGATACTGTGCAGGATAATAATAAAGCCTAAATATTAAATCACATTTAAAACAAACAAACCACTGCCTATGGTACCAGG
>JAAYRI010000085.1 GCA_012518875.1 Peptococcaceae bacterium | reverse complement strand
TTGTTTCCCCGGCACCTCTTTCCCAAACCCTCATTATAATTTCGTCCCTGCTGAGCACCTGGATGAATTCCACATTAGTCTTGTGCGGAAAGGCCACATGGTTCTCGATGCGGGGGCCGATGTCCCCCAGGGGCACACCTTTAGCATCAGGCACGAAAACCACACAGTGGGGATTGCCCATAGAAACCGCCGTCACATCATAGCTTGCGCCGTCTACCGTCAAAGGTTCACTGATCACCCGTCCGGCAGGGCCAATCATGGGGATTTCACCACGCTCCAGGCGAGGCTCACCCATATCCACACGCACTGACTTAACCAGGCCATTTTCCAGTATTAGCTGGGGCACCATCATTCCAGCCGCCGTTTCTACCTGAATCCGCTCTTTTTGCATCATCTGATGTTCATACATATATTTGGCCACACAACGGATGGCGTTACCGCACATTTCAGCCTCACTGCCGTCGGCATTGAAGATGCGCATGCAGGCATCCCCGCCCTGAACAGCGGGCAACAGCAATACCAGCCCGTCGGCGCCCACGCCCCGGCAGCGGTGACACATGGCCACAGCCAGCTGCGGCGCCTTATCCACATTTATTTTTTCCTCATCATTATTGATCAGGATGAAATCATTTCCCAAACCGTGTACTTTGGTAAAGCGCAAGATTCGTTCCTCCATTCACTACCGGCCCCCCGGCCCACCTGTTTTTCATTTCAAAAGACAATTATATTGTACGCTAAACGAACATGATCTACCAGTGACAAACAGAATGTTAAAGCAGGTGCAAGCGAGAGCAGTTGGTTTGCTTTTGGGTACCTCTTTGGGGTCGGGTGGCAGTTGGAAAATTGGTGGGTTGGACGGCGTGTTTTGGCTGTCCCATCTAGCTAGGGATCCAGTGCTAAGCTCAAAAGTCTACATGACGGTGCAAAATTCCGGTTGGGCCAGCCGTTGGGTGTAGCGTGGCAGCTTGGGGATACATGTTGCCGCTTATTTATAGGACTAAAAGCTTATGGTGAAATGCAAATCTGAGTATGTTGACATCCAGCCTGTGGGCACAGAAAACGGGACAGGGCAGGCCACTGTCGGGCCATATTCAGTAGGTGATAAATTATGGATTCCCTGGTGGATATTTCACGCTATTTTCCCTGCAAACCCAGCAGAAAATCTCTAGCGCCAGTTGTTTGCCGGGCTTTTTCGTCTACTGCCCATATTTTCTTGATAAGATAACCATAAAAAAACAAGGGGATGACCAGCACAGTAGGTCACCCCTCTTTAGCACTAAAAGATCCTGTCAAGCGCTGGGGTTACTCTCCGGCGGCGCTCCATCCACTTAGCTGGTTAAAGGCCGCCTGCAGCACAACCAAAACCTTGACAAAAGAATCCTCTTTACACTTCGCAAAACAGCGGACATTAATAAGCCCGCATGTTTCGCCGTTTAAACTGTCACAAGCGTAGGCCCATTTATCTATGGCTATGCAACCGCTAGACCTTCAGATACATGACCTTTTTCTTGGCGCTGCCCCGCAGATGATGGTAAACAACACCCAGGACAGTCGGGGCCGCGGAAATCACCAGGATAATCAGCCACTGCATGCCGCTGAGAGGCACCACGTGGAAGACGTTCTGCAAAAAGGGCACATAGTTGATCAACATTTGCAGCGTACCGGAGATAAATACCGCGCCCAGCAGATAGGGGTTGGTAAACAGCCCCACCTCCAAAATGGTATGGGATTCGGAACGGCAGGAAAACACATAAAATAGTTGAAACATGACCAGGGCGTTGAAGGCCATGGTGCGGGCCAATTCCACCTCACCCATAAACAGCCCGATGCGGAAAGCCAGCAGGGCACCCATGCCGATGACTGTGCCGTTGATAATAATGCGCTGGGTCATGCCGTGGGCAAAAACACTTTCTTTGGGATGACGGGGGCGCCGGGTCATGATGTCGCTATCATGGGGATCCACGCCCAGGGCCATCGCCGGTAACCCGTCTGTGACCAGGTTCATCCACAGAATTTGGATCGGCAGCAGGGGCAGGGGCATACCGGCCAGCAGGGCCACAAACATGGTCATAATTTCCCCTACATTGCAGGAGAGAAGATAGCGGATAAATTTACGGATATTATCATAGATGCCGCGCCCTTCTTCTATGGCCGCCACGATGCTGCTGAAATTATCATCAGTGAGCACCATCGCTGAAGCTTCTTTGGTCACATCGGTCCCACTTATGCCCATAGCAATGCCGATATCCGCCTCCTTGATGGCTGGGGCGTCGTTAACCCCGTCTCCAGTCATGGCCACCACGTGACCGGCTTGTTTTAGGGCCTGGACGATCTTTAATTTATGCCGGGGCGATACCCGGGCATACACGGACACCTTTTCCACCTGGGCAGCAAATTCCTGGTCGGACATGGTGTCCAAATCACTACCCGTAAGGACTTTGCCCCCTTTGGAGAGGATGCTCATTTCCCGGGCAATGGCCTGGGCCGTGAGCTTGTGGTCGCCGGTGATCATTACGACCTTAATACCGGCCCGGCGGCAAGTGTGTACCGCTTTTACGGCAGCGGGACGGGGCGGGTCAATCATGCCGGCCATGCCGACAAAAATTAGCCTTTGTTCCACGTTTTCTTCAGAAAAATCCTGATCCCCGGCAGGCATCTCCCGGTAAGCAAAAGCAATCACCCGCAAGGCCTGTTCAGCCAGCTCGGCGTTTTGCCGCAATATTTCTTCCCTTTCCCATTTGGACAGGGGAACTGCCATGCCTCCCTTCAGGCTATGGGTGCACAGGTCCAGGATTACATCGGGGGCACCCTTTGTATAAACGGCCAATGCCCCATCGGGCTGGCGGTACAGCACGCTCATGCGCTTGCGGTCGGAATCAAAGGGAATCTCCTCTTCCCTAATCTCCTTCGTCTCCAGTTTTTCCCGCCATATTCCGGCTTTGGCGGCCATTACCAGCAGCGCCCCCTCGGTGGGATCGCCCAGGACGGACCATCCCCGGTGTTTGCGGGCGCCGGCCCCAGCGCGGA
>JAAYRI010000084.1 GCA_012518875.1 Peptococcaceae bacterium | reverse complement strand
GAGACATTTTTCCTTTTTAACATAATTGTATGCTATTAGTTTTTCCACCAATATGGTCACTGTTGACTTAGTTCTACAAATTCTTTCCGCTAAACCTTTCATGGTGCACTTGTTTTCCCGAAAAAGGATCATTAAAATATCACCATGAGAGGGCACTATTCCCCTAATGCCCTGGTTTTCAAGTTCTCTAACAATAAATCTGTTCGCTTTATCTCTTATTCTACTAATTAAAGCTAACGCATTTCCCTCTCTCATACCTGTATTATAGTTTGATATCAAACTACCGTCAAGTTAAACAAAACATAGCGTCCAAAAACCCCCATCCTCGGACGCTATGTATCGACCTACATTTTAAAATACCCCAATTATTCTGCAGCAGTCTCCACTTCCGGCTGTAATGATACATTTATATTACCCTTACTGCCTGCCATCTGGGGAACCTTTTGCACCAACGGCCATTTATCAAAGAATGTATTAAGGAATAAAAAGGTCATTAGGAAGGCAAACTGGCCGGCAAGGATCCCCATAGTTGGGTATCCCATGCCCATATTATTGGCCCCAAAAGGCAGTCTCCCTAAGAATTTTATCCAAAGCACCCCGAGGGCAAGACCAAGCAAGACCCAGATCGCAAACCTAATTAAAACCCTGGCTGCCTGGTTGGGAACAAGCTGGGCACTGGGATAATCATCGAACAGGTGATGCCAGGCCAACATGGTAACTACCATTGATAATCCCAATGAGGCCGTTAATAAATCTGGAGAGGTGCCTGGGAGCAGATCCAGTGGGGCAATGACACTACGGATTACATGGGGCAATGTTAGCCCGGCTATCAGAGCAATGATTAGTCCGGCAATTCCCATATAGGGCTGTTTTTTAGCAAAAAGTTTCATCGGGTAGCCTTCTCCGCCCTCAGCAGGTATTAAAAAGAAGAAAACAAAAATTTGACAGAAAGCACACCACCAGGCAAAGTTACCAAGCGGAGCACTAACAATTGCCTCCCCACCAAGTGTCAGTTTCCAGAAGCTGGGGATAACAGTGGCCATCCATACCAAAACCACAACCAATGTACTAAAGAAGAAAACGCCCCAGCTTTCAGTAGGCTGTTTTGAGGTGCCCGCAAAAGGCCATTTTTGGAATAATGATACAAAGGGAATTTGGGCCATGATTACAGGCAGGGCAAAGAAATTAGCCACTTCCCACCCTTCAATGGCCAGATAAACCTCCTCCGCTGTTTTGGTCAGGAACAACAACCCCAAACTAAACGGCTTCCACCAAACACCCAAAAACCCAATAATTAGTACAAACATCACAATGCCCGTCAGCCAGGCCACAATAGTGTACCAAATCCCAGCAAGGGGCTGTTTAGAGGTAAGAGCCGTCTTCCCATAATTGCCCATAATTAAGGTCTGCCAAATCCAGGGGCAAATAATCAGCCAAAAAAAGCTGCCTTCTACCATTACACCGATTAACTTACCTCTTACAGCCGGTTCAACTGCCGCCAAGCCCTGGGCAGTCAAAACGCTGAAAATAGCTTTAAAAAAGGATGACCAAAGCGGCCAAAAAATACAAGCTAAAACAAAACAAAGAATAAATGCCGCAACGCCAGTTAATAGCTGCCCCTTAAAAACCTTTTTGGTCGCAACTTCCTGCATAAGCACACTCCTATTCTAATTTTTCTCGCCGTCATAAATCCCTTCTAAAAGGCTAGAAGCCATATCCGATACTGATCATATCTGTGTTTGTCTGTTCCAAAACATTCTTCATCATTTGCAAATCCTCTATTGCATCTATGGCAAAAACCGGTTTCCGAACAACTTTTCTAATGCTTTCTGCTGCATATACATTTTCTGAGAACGGATAGCCTTCCGGCTTAAAAGGCTTTGAGGTCCCCTTAATTGCACAAAATCCTGCTGATATATTGAAATAGTCGGTGTGAGGTTCCAGCAATTCAGCGTAGGCAATGCTTTTCTCCAGAGTAGGTTCAAAACCACCCAAACGGATTCCAATAATAAATGTATCAGATGAGAGACTCCGTATTTCCTTTAAAATTTCCAGAGCAAATTGCTCCGGCTGCTTGCCGTAGATATCCGTTCTTTTGTTGACATTGGTGTTGAGGAATTGGCTTATTAGATAGCCATCTGCCCCCTGCAGTTCAATCCCATCGTAGCCGGCCTCGTAGGCACGCCTACCGGCTGAGACAAACTGCTGTTTAACCTGTTCCAATGTTTCAGGTGTCATTTCTTTTCCATTCATGGAAAGTGTAAACATAACCGGAACGGAAAAGTCACTCGGGCAGTCCCGTACACCATCGGTACTCATTAATCCGGCATGATTCAATTGAAGAATCACTGTGCCGCCCACCTCGTGCACAGCATCTGTTATTCTTTTTAATCCTGCTACCTGTGCGTCTTCCCAAACACCCAGCTGTGTCTCAATCATTCGACCGGTCTTGCTGACAGAGGTTGCTTCCTGAATGACTAGCCCCGGGTTACCTTTAGCAATAACCTGGTAATGCTCAACATTCTCCTCAGCCACATAACCATCATTCCGAAATATGGAATAGACAACAGCCGGGATCACAGTTCTATTTTTTAGTTTTTTACCCCCAATCTGGTGTACCTCAAATAACTGTTTCATAAAAATTACATCCTTTACATGATAGTTTTTTCTTCAGTTGTGCCTAATCTACCAATTATTACTCATCTTCTTGTTTCATCCCAAATATTCTAACTTTTGTAGGCAACAAACCTTAGAAAGGAAATATATCATATTCACCCATCCCATCCTAGTGGCAAAATGGGCTTAAAAATTATCATCACACTGTCTGTTTTGTCTGAATTCAACACAAGATTAGCAGATATTACAACAATGATTTAAAACCTTTATTAGGAGAAATAATAGCGATGAATTGATAGGAAATAGCAATCAATCCTATCGTATAATTATATTTTACAATAAACATGGCCAAATGCTAAGATTAAACAAAAAGGAAGTGAAGCCTGAAGCCATACAAGTTAATTGTAGGGACGTATCTTGATGTTTAAATTACAAAAGAATAACACTATTTTGGCACCGTCACGTCATTTAAGTAAAAAATTTAATGCTGGAGGTTGAGATTAAAAAATGGCAATTGATGCGAAGTCATATAGAAGGGGCGTTTACGACTCATTGTATGAACCATTAAAGGACTATGATGGGGCTTTTCTGCCGTTTGACCTACCCCATAATGACCTTGCGGTAAATTCATACAAAGCAGGTCGTGAAGAAGGAGACGAGCTGAAGAAAGATATCGTATCTAAGGATCTAGGCGAAGGCACCAGAAGGGGAATCGCGGACTCAGTAATAGATCCGGACAGCAAGGACTACAATGGTAGATACACACCCTTTGATATGCCCAGTAAATACAAAAAAGAATATAAGAAAGCCCGTGCAGAAGGGGATAAACTCAGGAAGGATATCGAAGGCAGAACCGATTATTAAGAAATTAATGGGATAGCCCGTTACCTAGACAGAACACCATAATATATTCTGAGGGTCGGGAGAAACATTTTTCTAGGTGGGATCCTGTAAAAAGAAATCGGTAATGTATGGCAATTTTAACCTGGAACGTCCCTAATACAAAAATCTGGATGGACATGGCGTGTCAAAGCTAAAAATGGAGCCCCAAAGGGGGCCCTACCTGGGATAGGGGGTATCATTAGATAACCCCCCTTTTCTTTTTGGGCCTCCTACCCAAGTGGAAACAAGTTGTAAAATATTTAACCGGGGGAAAAAGACATTCCATAGCGAATATATGCTTTAAATAGCTTTACGGGGTTTAATGAGGCAGGCATCTGGCCAGGCTTGTCTAAATGGAAGCAAACAGTTTAAAAAACTTGGGGATATAGGATATATATGCAAAGCAAGGAGTTAAGGCAAGGAATAAGTGATTCGATACCGATAGTTTTGGGTTATTTGCCTTTGGGGTTTGCCTTCGGGGTGCTGGCAGGTGAAGCCGGCATGTCCACCATTCAGGCGACGGCGATGTCAATCCTCTGTTTTACAGGTGCAGGACAATACATAACACTTGGCCTCATGCAGGCTGGTGGCGCTGTCATCACCATCATCGTGGCCAATATTTTAGTTAATCTCAGATATATATTGTTCTCCACCTCACTGGTACCCTACCTCAAAGGAAGGGTGCCAACTATCACTGGCAGCCTTTTGTGTTATGGATTAACAGATGAAACCTACGCTGTTTCAATGAATAGATATCAAGACCACCCACCCACTGCCCTCTATATTGCTGGTCTCAATTTCAGCTCACATCTTGGTTGGATACTGAGTACATTTTTGGGCGCTGTTCTGGGCGCCTACATTACCAACCCAGATCGTCTGGGACTCAACTTTACATTACCCGCCATGTTTGTTTGTTTGCTAGTCTTTATGATCAGGCACAGGTCAGATGTACTGGTAGCCTTATCAGCAGCACTTATATGCCTGCTGATTGGCCACTTTGCCCCATCCACGATGGGGAATTTGTTCAATATCATAATAGCCACAATTATTGCAGCTAGTTTGGGGATGGTCATTAATGAATAGTAGCAGCATCTGGTTTATTATCATCAGTGTCTCAATAGTATCCATTCTTCCAAGAATACTACCTGTGGCAGTCCTATCCCGCTTTGACTTCCCTGCCCAGCTTAAAAAATGGCTGTCCTTTGTAGCACCTGCTGTTTTAGGAAGCCTCACAGCTTTGTATATTTTGGCCCCCGATGGCTATATTGATCTTAGCATAAACAACAACTTTATCTGGTCCTTCATACCTACCCTGCTAGTTGCTGTTAGAACCAGGAGCCTTCTTTATAGCTTGTTAGTAGGGATGGCTACTATGGCCCTTTTGTATAACTTCTTTTGAACACTCACAGCCCTTACCTGATAATTTGAACAAAAAAAACCCCTTGATATGGTTCAAAGGCATTGTTGCTCACATCAAGGGTTAGAGAGGTAGAGTACACTTAACTATCTTAAATCTATTAAATTCCAAACATTTATAATGCTTTTTATTTTATACTCCTACTACATAGACTTAAAAAGATAGTCCTTGACATGGATAGTTTCTATTCGCCCGAAACTGTTACATGTTCCTGACAGGAGTGTTTTCTACCCATGCCAAAGGCTTTGGAGAGAGAGTACACGTAGTAGGGGGGTTTAACTATTATAATTTTGTTAATCTAACCTAGCTATAAATTCATTAAAGTCCTTTGGTGTGTCAATATCAAATATTACAGCCTCATCAGGTGCCTCTATATATTCTACCCTGTCGGCGAGCCTTTTTAGCACCTGCCTGGCCCCTTCATCACCATCAAGGTTTTTCAATTCTTCCTCTAGGGATTTGTTAAAAATCACGGGGTGCCCGGGTATACCGTTATAAACAGGCCTCAACACTGCACAATCTCTATTTTGGTATTCCCCTATAATCATATTGATCAGTGAGGCCGATATCATTGGTTGATCCACCATAAATATCATAAATGCATTTGCACAGCTACTTATCGATCTGATCCCCAGGGAAAGTGACGTCCCCTGGCCATCCTTATACCCCTGATTAAATACCACCCTCACAGGTAGGTCATCAATCGCTGCAGTGACCTTCTTTTGTTGATATCCAGTCACAACAATAAGCTCATCTATATTTGAGAGTAGTACATTCTCAGTTACAATCCTTATCAATGTACTATTCCCTATTTTGAGCAACTGTTTTGGTCTACCCATTCTAGTAGACATACCTGCAGCCAGAATGATTGCTGAAATCATATTTTACCAGTACCACCCAGATTACTGCACTACAAAAATCCTTTCTCCTATGTTCAAACACCCCAGAATTTTTGTCCAGTAATACTTCTTGTTCCAATCACAACTAGTATCCTATTTGCTAATTGCCTCTTGTGATTATCTGTCATAACTAGCAAGAAAGGTAAACACTGCTTCCATCACACCGCCACTAATGGACAGCGCTCTATCAGATATGTTACTACAGTCTATTTCTTTCCGTGGGTCTATATTGGCAATTCTAGTCCCCTTGGAGACCATTACCCCTTCTCTTACCATACCTCTTACAACACCGTTTATTTCAGCTCCTACCGGGGTGCCTCCCACTGCTACAACCTGGTCTCCCTTTTTTACCTTATCCCCGATGGCCAGTATATTTGTTACCACACCCTCCATGGGAGCTCTGATCGTTCTTTCTGCTGTGAACCCGCCTATATCTCCTGGAATGCCGGTGTTAGGGATAGCACCCCCGTTATATATCACCCGTCCCAGCCGATACCCGCGGCAAGTTTCTATAACAGCATTAACATCCTTACCGGCCTCAAAACCAGGTCCCAATCCTATTACCAGTGGGGCATCATTTATATTTGTATCCAAGTTACATTTAGCCATCCTGGCATCAATCACTACCTGGGGAGAAATTTCTTTAATAATTTTAGTTTCCGGATCCACCAAAAGTGGAATTATTCCCTTTTCAATCAGAGCCAGGGCGTCTCTAATTGAACCTGAAACTGCTGCTTTTATACCTTCAACAGTTACAGTACCATCATAAACAGCTTCCGCAAAAGCAACCTTTCTTCTCACCACAAGTGGGCTGGAAATCTCCGTCATGATTATGTCTAACCCACACTTCTTAAGACGGTATGCTACTCCTGTGGCAACATCATTAGCTCCTTTTATAACCGCTGTGATCCCAATTCGCCCCATATATACTCCATTATTGCAATGCTTATAAATTTTTATGAAATATAATTCGCGTATATCATCCTTTACGCAAGCCCACATTACAGTGTGGAAATAGCAGGTAAGTTAATTTTTTCTTTATGTTCATATTAACATCATTTCAGCAGCAAAGTGAAATATGCGTTTACGATGGGATTGATTGCTGCTACCTATTAATCTACCAAATAGACCCGTTATCCATCAAAATCCTGTAAATATTAGTATCATTCCCAATTAAGACACTCTGGTCCTTAGCCGTTTGATTATTTCCGGCATTAGCCTAAGAAACTCTTCCACATCCTCCTCTGTGTTACTCCTGCCCAGGGATAAACGCAGTGAGCCGTAGGCGATCTGATGGGGAATACCCATAGCCAAAAGCACATGAGAAGCACTTACGGTTCCGGCAGTGCAGGCAGAACCACTTGATGCTGCCACCCCATGCATGTCCAGATTCAAAAGCATAGCCCCGCCATCTATAAATTCAAATACAAAATTGGCATTGTTGGGTAGACGTATGGTTGGATGCCCTACCAGCCGAACATGACTAATCCCCTCAGTGACACCTTTTATTAGCTTGTCCCGCAACCCAGCCAGACGTGCACTTTCCTTTTCCATATCACCGGCAGCCAATTCAACTGCTTTCCCCATAGCCACTATGCCCGGAACATTTTCGGTGCCTGGTCTATGTTTACGTTCTTGTCCCCCACCATAATTATAGGGGCGCCAGTTTATACCCTTTCTAATATATAGTGCCCCAATCCCTTTTGGTGCATAGATTTTGTGGCCGGAAATAGAAAGCAAATCTGCCTTCAGATCCTTTACATTTACTGGTATTTTGCCAAAACTCTGTACCGCATCTACATGAAAAAGGATATTTCTTTCCCTTGCGATATCTCCTATTTCCTGTATGGGCTGGATTGTTCCCACTTCGTTATTGGCATGCATTATTGAAATAAATATAGTGTCGTCTCTTATTGCGTCAGCCACTACCTGGGGGCTAACCATGCCGTATCCGTCCACTGGTAAAAGGGTTACCTCATACCCCTCCTTTTCTAGGGATTTGCAGGTGTCAAGGACCGCATGATGTTCTATAGAAGAGGTAATAATATGATTTCCCTTTTCCCTGTTGGCGTATACCGCCCCCTTAATAGCTAGATGATCAGCCTCTGTGCCGCCGCTAGTAAAAACCACTTCCTCTTTTTTAGCCCCTATGTTTTCCGCCACCCTGACCCTGGCCCCTTCAATGGCCTTTTTAGCCGTCCGGCCAAAAGAGTGAAGGCTTGAAGGGTTACCGAATTTACCGGTAAGATACCCTATCATTTCTTCAGCAACATCCGGGTGGACAGGCGTTGTGGCACTATGATCAAAGTAAATTTTGCCCATCATAATCCTCCTAGTTTTCTGCATAGTTCTACCCCCAGCATACCTGTCGGATATGTAGGGGATTATGTTAGCATCTTCCCTTTGAGAAAGCCAACGCCGTTTGAGATAAATCAAGACCACCCACACTGCAGCGGGTGGCTTCTTCCAGCCTGTATATTCAACATATCGGTACTGCTACCGATAGGGTAGTCCATATTCAGCTATTGGTTGTTCTGAAAAATCTCCTTGAAAGCTGCAACCGGTTCAATAAACACCTCCAGGGTGCCCCCACAGGACATACCCTCAGCGGCTGCAACATCTGCAGTCATCGATATCTTATGCACATAAGGTTCTGCATCATCAATTACATCCAAGGCCTGAACACGCACCTCTGACTCACCACAACAGCCACCGCCAATTGTTCCTACAGTGCGTCCGTCCCTGTATACAAGCATCCTTGCCCCTGCCTTGCGTGGTGTTGAACCTTTTGTTTTATAAATCGTTGCCAGCGCAGCAGGTGTATCCTCAATCGCCGCCCTGATGGCCTCCTGTAAGGCATCCTTATCAGCAGCAACGGGAATTTCACTATCATTTACACCGTTTTTGCTTGCACAACTGTCTTCTACACAAACTAGAGGCGCCGCACTACCACCTCTACGATCCTTGATCATTTCTGCTGCTATGCATACAGCAATTTCAGCCGGTGTTTGCGCACCCAGATCCAGGCCAATCGGCATATGCACCTGTTCAATTCTTTTCATCTCAATACCATCTTCCATCAACTGTTCCCTAATTGCTTTTACCTTACGCCTGCTCCCAATCATCCCCAGGTAGGCCACAGGGTACCTGACTACCTTACGTAAACAGTCCATGTCGTTAACATGTCCCCTGGTGGCAATTACAATACTGCTAGCAGGTCCCAGTTTAACATGATCTTCTATTTCGTCAAAACTGCAGCAGATACTTTTATAGACTCCCTCAAATCTTTCGGGGGAGGTAAAGTCAGGTCGATCATCTACAACCGTAACCCGATAGCCAAGTAAGTGTCCAATGTTCGCCAAAGGCTGGGCAATATGCCCTCCACCAAAAATAATTAGTTCCGGCGTCTCCAAACAGGGGTCCATCATCACAGTTGCCTTTTGCTCTGGGGAATCCGGATTTGCTATGTCTGAGACTAGAAACATACCGCCCTTCCGGCCTTCTTCTATCAATCGAACTACCTGCTCTTCCAACCAGGGTAGCTGCAGGCTTCCCCTAATTTCACTGCTATCTTCAGTTAGCATTATTTTTGCACCCAGCAATTTTTTATCTAGGTTCTTTTGTCCTATTATCGTCACAAATGTATTTCCCTGTTGTAGGTTTATTTCCACATTCCTTACCCCCTCTTGGACAACGTGATACTCTGATACAATTATGATACTCGCACTCCATACACGCCCTGTACAATCCTTCATCAGCCAGGACAATAATATACCTACCGTTTATCCATTTATCTGCCAACAACCGAGACAACAACAATTCAAGAATAATTATCTAGAAATACATACCACACCTGCTAAACATTGCTCCTCTTCGGAGCATACTCATTCAATCTATGCAAAACCCACGCTTCTTCTATATATTAACACGACTTCCCTTGGCTCTTGCAAGCCTTTACTCTTCTCCGATACCACCTCAAGATTCCCATAACCTTCAGGTTTATAATTCTCGACATTATTCTACATAATATTTTATGTCTTGTCTAGCCCTCACTTTTGCCAGACCTAGCTTACTTTGCCTTTACTTATAATAGTTGATTAAGATATGAGAGACGATATATATCGTCTCTCATATCTACTATCCTAGCTTACCTTAGATTTTTGGATCCCGCTTTATTTCCCGTTTTCCTTCTTTTCTTTCAATGCACGCCATACCTTTTCATAGGTAATCGGCAGTTCGGTCATGCTAACTCCTATGGCATCATAAATGGCGTTGGCAACTGCG